>CP069418.1:971589-1295452 GCA_017569305.1 Clostridiales bacterium FE2011
CCGGAATGGACGATTCAAAGAACGTCTTGCTCATGAACAGGTTCCAGACGCTCAGGATTGCCGGAAGGATCACCGACCAGGCGGAGTTGATCAGCTTCAGGCTGCTCATCACGTTATAGAACGGGATCAGGCCGCCGCCGAAGAACATCGGGATAATGAAGTAAATCATCCAGAACTTTTTCCCGGGGGTGGTTCTGCGGCTCAGTCCCCAGCCGGCGGGAATCGTCACCACCAGCGAAAGAACTACCGTCACCACGGTATAGATAATGGTGTTGAGGTATCCCCTCCAGATATCACCCCGCTGGAATACTTTCTCATAGCCTTCAAAGGTGATATTCACGGGAGCCAGCACCACCTGTCCGCCCAGCACCGCGTCCGGGTCGGAGATGGAGGCAATCACGATAAAGTAAAGGGGATACAGAATGATCAGTGCAAGCAGGCCGAGGATACAGGCGTTGATCACAAAGAATATCTTGTCGCCCTTTGTATCCTTCAGTGCGTTGTTCCTGATATTGATTGCGGGTGCTTTCTGAGTCATCTTCGTTCCCCTCCTTACCACAGCGAGTTCTCGGAGAACCGTTTGGATGTCGTGTTGGCAATGATCAGCAGCACAACGTTGATCACGGAGTTGAACAGACCGATGGCCGTTGCGTAAGCCTGATCCGGAACGCCTGTCAGACCGCGTTTGTACACGTATGTGGCGATCAGTTCACTGACAGCCAGGTTTCCGTCGGTCTGCATCAGCAGGGCCTTTTCATAACCCACGCCCATCAGGCCGCCGATGGACATGATCAGCATCACGCTGATCATCGGCATGATTGCGGGAATGTCCACATGGAGCACCCGCTGGAACCGGCTTGCGCCGTCGATCATGGCCGCTTCATGCTGTACAGGATCCACGTTGCTCAGGGCGGCGATGTAGATAACCGCGCTCCAGCCGAAGTCCTGCCAGTTGCTGGACAGGATATACAGCGGGCGGAAGGCGGAGCTTTCCAGGAAATAGGATACCCGCTCCGCGCCCAGGCTTGCGGCAATGTTGTTCACCAGGCCGTAACGCCCGAAGAACAGCTGCAGCATACCGACCAGAACAACCAGCGAGATAAAATGGGGAGCGGTATAGATAGTCTGGAAAACCTTCCCCGTCTTCTTCCGTTTCAGCGCGTTGAGTGCGAGGGATACGATGATCGGAAGCGGGAAACCGATGACAAATCCGACAATACACAGGATGAATGTGTTCTTCATCAGCGGCCAGAACTGTACATCGTTGAAGAATCTCGCAAAGTTTTCAAAGCCGACCCAGATCGTGGTGTCAGAGAGAATTTTATCTCCCGGCATAAAATCCTGGAACGCAATCAGGACGCCATAGATCGGAAGATAGTTAAACAGGAATACCACCAGAACGGCCGGCAGAATCATCGTGAGATACGGAAAGTTCTCCCTGAAATTCCGCAGCCGGTATCCGGGGGTCACGTTTTTCTGCCGCTTTGAAGCGGCAGGCAGTTGCTTCACGCCTTGCATTTTTCCCCTCCTCGCCAGTTTGCAATGTCGCGTCGTTTATGCAGTTGTAACATCCGTTATCCGGCTTCCCGGATTTCAATTGTATTTTACACATTGATTTACATATTGTCAATTGTTTTTGTGCAGTTTGTATATTTTTATTTTATTATGTTCGTTTTATTGCCATTTTTAACAATCTATTTCGATGTCAGGACGTGATATGTTTACATTATGTAAACTTGTTTTGATCGTTCCGTTGTGTTACAATATGTAAACAAAACAGGCATAATGTCACAAAAAAACAGAAAGGTCGGAAACGATGCCTTCCAAAAGAATCACTATGCAGGACATCGCGGATGCCTGCGGTCTTTCCCGAAATACAGTTTCCAAAGTTTACAATGGCCGCGGTTCTGTTCCCCAGAACACCCGGAATCTTGTTTTACAAAAAGCAAAGGAACTGGGATACGGGTCCCCCGCGGAAAAAGTCTTCGCTTCTCCCCCGTCTGTCGGGAATATCGCCCTGCTGACCTGCCACCTCCCCAGCCAGCTCCATTTTGGCACCCTGTTCCTTTCTTCTTTTACAGATATGATCAGCCGGGAAGGCTATGCGCTGAAAATTTATGAAATTTCACAGGAGGAGCTGGAAAAAAGGCAACTTCCCCCTCATTTTGTTCCGGAGCAGATTGCCGGGATCGTCGGAATCGAGCTTTTTGATCCCGATTATGTAAGCACGCTCTGTCATCTTGGCATTCCGATGGTTCTGACGGACAGTTCGGCTGAAACAATCACCTCGCTGATTGAGTGCGACTATGTGACTATGGAAAACATTGCCGGAATTATGGCAGTCATCCGGCGTCTTGTGAGGGCAGGTGCCCGGCAGATCGGATTCGTCGGGGATTATAACCACTGCGGCTCTTTCCGGGAACGGTGGTACGGCTATCAGCAGGGGCTGATGGTAAACGGACTTCAGTACGATAAGCGATTCTGTATCTGTGAACCCGACTCCTCACCCTATGATGATTCCGCCTGGCTGCTGTCGAGGATCAATCAGATGCCGTCTCTGCCCGATGCTTTTGTCTGTGCCAACGATTACCTGGCGATTTCACTGATACAGGCTCTGAAAAAAAAGGACCTGTCAATCCCGGAGGATATCATGATTACCGGTTTTGACGGAACAATGCAGTCTGCCTTCACCGATCCCCCGTTGACCACGGTCAAGATCTGTGGTACGGAAATCGGACGCCTGGCGGCTGAATCGCTGCTCAACCGGATCCGTATTCCTTCCTTCCCATACAGTTGGACCCATGTGAAATCAACCCCGATCTGGCGGGAAAGCATCCGTAAAACCTGACGCTTTGCGTATCGTTTTCTTCAGCGGGAAGTTCCGGGCATCCCGGAGAAACCCGTGGCGACCATCGAGTTCGAATAATATCAATATCCCGGGGACCTTATTTACAAAGGTCCCCGGGATATTTTTTATCTTGCGGCAGGTCAGTAAGACAAATGGCATTGAAATACAGCGTAAGCCGGGCATGATGCCCGGCTTACGTTTTTCCAAAAAGTGCGTCCTCAGAAGGAAGAAACGCCGTGGCTGTTGACCAGTCCCGTCAGCTTTTCCCCTGCCTTGCACATCGGGCAGTTGTGGGAGGAGCAGCTGACATAATCGGGGAGGTTCTCCTTTACGGTGAAAACACTCTTGACCGGGAAGCCTTCACATTCATCAATCGCGGAGAAGATGGCTGCAACACCTGCGGGAACACCGCTGTAATACCTGATAGCCTCGATGGCGGAGCGGGCGGTAAAGCCGGTGGCCAGGGAGGCTGCCAGCACCAGCACATGCTTGCCCACAATCATCGGGGCAATATTGTCCCGGAAGATCAGCTGGCTTCCGGAGGTATGTTCCGGAGTCACAACGTAAATCGTCTGGTGTGCATTCATGCTCCGGAACCCGGCCTCGGACAGTGCTGAAGCCATGCAGGCGCCCAGCACCTCCGTTCCGTCCAGGCAGAGGATGGAGTCCACGATCGTGGAATTCTTGTACATGCCGCACAATTCTTCTGCGGCAATCCGGGCTTCTGACAGCCGGTGCTTGGTCATAGTCAGGTCAATGTAGTAATTGATATGGCTGTGGCTTGTGGCGAAATGCCCATGGGCGACGCGCAGACGTACCTTGTTCTGGTGATTCGGAATCTCAACAATCTGGATAGACATGATTCGTTCCTCCTCCTGTATGAAATTCTGTAAAACGGTATTTCTGTGAATCTACTATAAACCATTTCCCTCTTGAGAGCAAGTGGGCCGGCGGACATACGGTAAAACAGTTTGGATAAAAACCGCCCGTCGCAACCATCGGGTTCGAATAATCACATTTTGGCAAAAAAAGGAAGCCCGGCTGCAAAAAACAGCCGGGTTTTTATTGCCTGAAATCAGCCCGGTGTGGTAATATGTTGTATCAAGAGCAGACAATTAAATCCGTCTGTTAATCTTACACAGAAGCAACCGGAGGTATAGTATGGTTTTTGACTGGGTAACTTTTGGAGAACCGCTTTCTTTCTGGCAGATGGTTCTCAGAATCGTGGCCGCGGTCATCTTCGGAGCCATTATCGGTGTCGAACGGGAAATGAAAAACAGGCCGGCAGGCATGCGGACGCATGTGCTGGTCTGCCTGGGTGCCGCGCTGATCGGTCTGGTGGAACAGCAGACCATTGCCCATGTGGTAGCGCTTGGTGCATCTCAAATCAATGTCAGCGTAGGGCGTCTGACAGCACAGATTGTATCAGGCGTCGGTTTCCTGGGTGCCGGAACAATCATCATTGCCGACCGTCGGATCTCCGGCCTCACCACCGCGGCCTCCCTGTGGTGCGCCGCCTGCCTGGGCCTGGCTGTCGGTGCCGGATTCACCACCATGGCGCTGGTAGCCTGTCTGGTGGTCATGGCCGTGCTGAAGATGATGCAGCAGATCGTACATGTGAATACCTACAAGCGGCTTGAAATCCAGTTTATTCATCGGAATGAAACGCTGAAATACATCCGGGACACGTTTGACCAGATGGAAGTCAAAATCCTTGATCAGGATTTTCACGCGGAAAATACACAGGATGGACAGAATATTTATACAAACGTATATACGCTGTCCATGCCCGGCAAAACGGAATACCAGGATTTGATTACGATCCTGTCCGAGCATCCGAACATCAGAACCGTCAGAACCCGGAACGTATAAACGGAATCAGGCGCATACAGATGCGCAGCTTCAGCAATGTTCAAAAAGCCCGATCCTTTTACAACGAGGATCGGGCTTTTCATATACGCAGATCAATCCCACAAGGGTGAAAAATGCTCATAGATGAAATCACGGTATTCAGCGAAAAGAGGATCGTTCAGATCATCACGGAAACAGTTGGCAACTTCCTTCTGTTCATCCGGATCAATATCGGCATAGCGGCGGATCATCACATTCCCGGCCGCTTCCTCCTTCAGGATCTCTGCATAGACGTTGTGGATATGTTCCAGAAGGACGACCGGAACGTCCACGGAGCTCTCCCAGCTATGACCTCTGGTGTTTTTCAGTGTCTCCGCAGATACAGGCCTGTAAATAAAGCCTTCTTTTCCGTCATACAGGACCTTCAGCTGATCGGGAAACCGTTCAAAATAAGTTTGGATTCCATCCCTCAGTCCCATGGTGACAAAGTTCTCCTGCCTGCTTCTGCAGCAGACAAGCGCGTATACCCTGTCCGTCGTAAAGTACGCGACTTTGCTCCCGTCAACATGGGATTTTGCGTTGGCGAGGATCGTGTCCAGTCCGCCGATTACCGTACCGTGGAAAAAAGCATTTTCCGGTATCAAACTGAATCCTCCTTTTACCCATAAAACATACACGTTCTTCAACTGCTTTTTGTGGAACTTTTCCTGCTCCCATGCGTCATACAGAGTGAAAGCACTGAAAACCATCTCCACCGACCCGTAAGGAGGAATCCCCATGAAACGCAATCAGATCCTGACCGCAATCCTGCTGGTCCTGCTGCTCACGCTCTGCTTCGTCGCCTGTGCCTGTGCCGCGGAAATCCGTCCCATCCCGGTTGATCATGACAGTCTCGACCAGGGCAACGGCGAATTCCGGCTCTCCTTCCGGAGCACAGACCGGATCGGTAACGGCGGATACTTCATTGCTGTTCTGTATCTGCAGGATCATTACGATGCGAAACAGATCCGTACACTCAAGCCCGGAAACCGGATTCTGGTCAATGACCGGTCCTGGACCGTAAAGGAAATCATTCCGCATACGGATCCGGATTCACCAGGCTCCGTCACTGCCTTTGAAATCTGTCCCGAAGAAGTCTTCGACGGTTATATAGTTTTCGAGTCCTGCAAAGATGGCTCCTTTATCGCCGTTGTCAACGACTGGATTCCTGTCACGTCTGTGGGCTTTGCAAAGGTTCTTCTTCCCCTGCCGGACAGTTTCAGGTACACCCCCGTCGTTTCAGGTGAAGAAGATATGCCTTTAAGCGCTGAAGAATTCCTTAATTCGCTGCAGGCGGATGAAAACCCTTTCAATGCTTATAACACTTCCGGCATTTTCGAGAACGGAAACCTGGTCTCCATCACCCATGCCTCCTATCCAAACGGCCCGGATAATGATGAAGAGCAGCCTCCGGTCTGGAAGTTCTGTCACGGTCTGCGCGACGGTCTCGATACCGCTGTCATCACAGCGTATTTCACAGACTGCGAGACAGGTGCTGAGCTGGCAGAGGTCTCTCCTGAAGAAGCAGAGTGGGTCCGTTGCATCGCCATGAACAGCAGGGTCATGGAAAAAGCCGATGACACTTCTGTCACCGGCGGCACCTGGATATACTCTTTTGAAACACCCGGCGGAAAACATCTCCTGTCCATTGAGATGTACCGCGGCCTGATTGTCGGAAGCGACGGTATGTACGCTTACCGGTGAGCCTGAATGCTTACTTCCGTTCCTTCCGGCGGGCAGTTTTGCAATACGGTCCCGGCTTTCAGCGAAACGCCGCGCAGCGCACACAGGTCATTGACGGTCACAAGCAGCATGTTTTCCTGCTCAAAGAACCGCATGGATCGTTCCGCCAGATCCCCGGCATAGATTTTGACATCGTGGAAAAGCACGATACTTCCGTCACAGGCAATGCTGGCGCGGCCGCAGCAGCCCAGCATGTCCTGTTTTCCTTCACCGGCGGACGAATCCGTGGAATTGGTATCCCACAGGATCTGGGCCAGCTCGGTGCCTGAATTGACGTATCCCTTCCAGTTTCCTCCCGGAGGACGCATCATGATCGGGAGCCTGCCGATGATGCTGCCCATAGTCTCGTTATACTGCGTTTCCCAGTCAGTCACCTTTTCCGTTGTCACGCCTTTGGTGGCATGTGCCCAGGTATGGCTTTGCACGCTGTGACCGGCGTCAAACTCCATATGAAGCATCTCGGCATTGCCCTCCAGGCGGTGCCCTGTCGTAAAGAAGGTCACCTGCCCGGGATGGCGGACGGATGAACTCAGCACGCCCCTGGTTGTCCCCTTTCCGGGGCCGTCGTCATAGGTCAGTGCAACCAGCTTGTAGCCGGTGCAGTCTGTTTCTTTCCGTGCCTCTTCCGTCAGGATTTCACGCAGCTCCGGCACATAGATTTCCACCCGCAGGAGCGCCTCGGCATGGGCAGGATACACGTCTGCCGCGGGGAAAAACAGTGCCAGATGCCCGGGAGTCACGATGAACCCGGCCTCCGTCAGGCTTTCACGGCTGCAAATCGCGTTCAGCGCTTTCTCATTTGGTTTGTCTTCAGGAAAGCTTTCCTCTACCTGCTTCCGGATTTCATCCAGCAGTTTCTCCCAGCCCTCCTCACGGATAATATCTCCCAGCCGGATCAGCCGGCCGGATTCCATATCGTAGGTATAATCTTCACATTTCACCCAGTTCTGGTTGCTCTTTGCCGAGGTCTGTGCGCATACATGGAAGCTCAGCCAGCGGTCACCGGTCCGGGTAATCTGTGTATAGATATCCGCATGGGCACATCTCTTGTTGAAATCCTGTCCCTCCGGTACCATCGCTTCTGCTTCTTCTTTCAGTGCCGCCACCCTGCCATTGATCACGTCATTCACGTCTTCCCTGGCGGACTGCAGTTCTGAATAGGTAACGATCCGATAGCCCTTTGCCCTGTAGCTTTTGACCTCCTGCGTCACCTTCAGCACATCCGGGATCGTCCGTTCTGCTGCGGCTGCGGATACAAAAACAGATAAAGCCAAAATGCACAGTAAAAGCCATCGGATCTTTTTCATTTGCATATCACGTTACTTCCTCAATCAGCTTATAGAACCGGGTCTCATTGCCTTTTGTCAAGGATTATACCAGAAAAACGCAAATTTGTACCCGTTTTTCAAAAAAATACTGACAAATCATATGAAGTATACCGAATTGCCGTCAAAAACATCTTATGATATCGGCAATATCAGATAAATTGCCTTGCTGAAGCGGCCGGTCCGGGGTATGATAAGGGCAGTAAAAATCTGAGGTAAATGGCCATGAGAACCGTTGATCTGTCGGGTATCTGGGAATGCTCCATCCCGGGGCAGTCCGGAGAAATCCGTCTGCCCGGAACACTGGATGAGGGCGGCTTCGGCCTGCCGGATGATCCCCATAAACAATGGCAGGCAGAGGAAGTCAAAAAGCTTGGCTTCTGGCAGGAAGGCGATCCTATTGTCACGCGCCTGACCCGCAGGTATTCCTTCGAAGGCCAGGCAAAGTTCAGCCGGAAAGTCTCCTGGGGCTGCTCTGCTGACTGCCGCGTCTTTCTGGAATGTGAACGAGCCCGCCGTCTGCGGCTCATCGTCAACGGTCAGGAAGTCCCTGCCGTGGAGCCGGTCTGTCTTTCCGCCCCTGCTGTTTTTGAAGTAACCGGCCTGGTCACAGGCGAGGATGAATTTACCCTGCTTTCAGACAACAGCTATCCCGGCTGGCCCCGGGATGCCATCGTATATGCTTCCGCCGCTTCAGATGAAACCCAGACAAACTGGAACGGCATCACCGGGTATCTCCGCCTGAGGATTGAGAAGCCGGATTATATTGCCGGAATCCGTGTTTATCCCGGGGACGGCCGGGTGGACATCCGGATCGGGCTGAACCTGTCCCGTCCCGTGGACGGCCCGCTTCATATCGTCTCCCCGGCCCTGCAGGAAGAACCGGAGATACTTCTCCCGTCCAGGGTCGGAACCTTTGAAGTCGCATGTACTGCCCGGCTGCGCCCGGAGATCCGCTTCTGGGATCTGGAGGAAGGAAACCTGTATCCCCTGACCGTCAGTGGAGAAGGACTGGAGAGCCGGACCGTATCTTTCGGTGTGCGCAATTTCGCTGCCCGTGACGGTCACCTGACCCTGAACGGAAGGCGTATCTTCCTCCGCGGCGAAACAAACTGTGCCGCCTATCCCGAAACAGGATACATCCCGACAGATGTGGACACGTGGACGGCCATTCTGGAAAAATACCGGTCATATGGCGTGAACTGCGTACGCTTTCACAGCCATTGTCCGCCGGAAGCCGCCTTTACTGCCGCGGACAAGCTGGGCATGCTGATGCAGCCCGAGCTTTCCCACTGGGATCCAAAGGATGCCTTCGCCACAGAGGAAGCCCAAAGCTATTACGCAGCCGAAGCCAGGCAGATCCTCCGCCATCTGGCAAACCACCCGTCCTTTGTTATGCTCAGCTTTGGCAACGAACTGCATTTCCGTGACGAATTCCGTCCGTATATCGACTGCCTGCTGCGGGAGCTTCGGGAAATGGATCCGACAAGACTGTATACTTCCGGATCCAACGCTTTCTATGGTGCAAAAGGGCCGAATCCGTCGGATGATTTCTATACTTCCAGCGATGACCGGGGGCAAATGCTCCGCGCCGCCTCCGCAAACTTCCAGGGCTGGCTGAACCAGGCTAACCCGAACGCCTGCATCGATTATTCTGCTGTAATGACAAGGCTCCGTGCAAATTCAGCCCACCCTGTCTTCTCCTTCGAGGTCGGGCAGTACGAAGTACTTCCGGACTTCAGTGAAATCCGGGATTACCGCGGCGTGACCGTTCCCGGCAACCTGAGGCGGATGGAACAGAAAATGCGTTCTGCCGGACTGGAAAAGATCTGGCCCCGCATGGTCAGTGCCACAGGCGAAAACGCGCTGCAGTGCTACCGGGCGGAAGTGGAAGCCGCCCTGCGCACGGAAGATTTCAGCGGCATCTCCCTGCTGAGCCTGCAGGATTTCCCGGGTCAGGGCACCGCGCTGGTAGGCATGATGAATACACACCTGCAGCCCAAGCCGTATCCTTTTGCAGATCCCACACGGTTCGCTGCGTTCTTCCGGGATGTACTGCCCCTGGCGCTGCTGCCCCGGTATGTTTTCACCGCCGGTGAGGAGATCTCCGTCCCCGTGCGGATCGCCAACTATGGCAAAACGGATCTGGATGGTCCCTGTACCTGGGTTCTTTCCGGAGAAGGGACTGCTCTTTCCGGCGGAACAGAATCCATCCGTGTTCCGGCCGGTTCCCTGTCCGGAACAGCTGAAATCACCCTCCGTCTGCCCCGTCAGGATGAAGCCGTACAGCTGACCCTGTCCCTGCAGTACTGCGGAAGCAGCAACACTTATCCGCTCTGGGTCTATCCGGATGAAAAGCCGGTTTGCCCGGCGGATGTCCTGGAATGCCGCGTACTGGATGAAGCCGCCCGGCAGGTGCTTGCCTCCGGCGGAAAAGTATACCTTGCGCCAGACAGTACGGCGGAAGCGCTCCCCTGCTCTGTCCAGGCACAGTTCACCCCGGATTTCTGGTCGGTCTGCACCTTCCCCACCCAGTCCGGATGCATGGGGCAGCTCATCGATAAGGATCACCCCTTGTTCCGGGCTTTCCCCACAGAAAGCTGGAGTACCTGGCAATGGCATCCCATGGCGTGCCAGCGGGCTCTTCTCCTTCCCCGGAGGATGAAAGCCATTATCACGGAAATGGATTCCTGCGCCCTGCTCCGCCCGATGGCCCAGCTGTTTGAATGCCGCTGCGGCAGCGGACGCCTGATGGTTTCCTCCCTGGGCCTGCACCAGCAGGAGCAGTCACCGAACGTCAGGGCATTACAAAAAGCCATATATGACTATATGGCTTCAGATCTGTTCCAGCCAGAAGAAGAACTCAGCCTTGAAACAGCGGCGGAGTTTCTTCCCTTCCGTTAATTATTCCTTTTCTGCCGGTAAAATATATCCCAGGGTCTTCAGTTCCCGGGCCGCGGCGGCAGCAAAGCGCTCCGCGCCGGCCCGCTGCGTATGCGCGTTGTCCTGCAGCCCTTCCGGATAAGCAGGATCCTCACCGGGAGAGAAATGCATAAACAGGGCTTTGCTCCCCTCTTCTCCCATTGCTTCGACGATCCGGAAACTTTCCGAGTACAGGTCGATCAGCGGAACCTGCATTTCTTCCGCCACAGACCGCATGGCCGCCGGGTATTCCCCATGGGTCGGCTGCAGTTTCCCGTCCTGCCAGATCCGCATGCAGATGGATGTCAGCAGGATCGGTACTGCGTTCCTTTCCCTCGCAAAGCGGATAAAAAAGCGAAGATTCTCCGTATACTCCGTCCAGGGTGCCGCATAGCGCTCCGGCTTTTTTTCATTCTCATCATTATGGGCAAACTGAATCAGGATCAGGTCGCCGGGGCATGCTTTTTCCGCCGGCTGCAGCCTGTTTTCAGCCAGGAAGGTTTTCGTGCTCCGCCCGGCCATCGCCAGATTCACAACGGAAACCCCGGGAAGAAAATCCCCCAGCAACTGCCCCCAGCCAACCATCCTGGTTTCCCCGGCTCGATAGGAGGCGGCGGTGGAATCGCCGCAGATAAAAATTTGCATGTTTTCTTCCCCGCTCACAGTTTTCCGGCAGCCCGTTCCAGGTAAAGCCTTGCTTCTTCCGCATTTTCAGGCACGGTGTTTTCCAGCGTCATGGGCAGGCCACGCGCTGCCGCAAAGGTCAGCAGCTGTTCATACCGCATGGAGCCCAGGCCGCAGGCGCAGGCGTCCATTTCGCCTTGCGGAGTAATCACATAATCCTTCATATGCAGGATCCGCACCCGGTCTCCCAGCATGGAGATGGCATTGCGGATGATGTCCTCCGCCCGGTCCGCCTCTTCCGGTGCAATCAGGTTCACTGCATCCAGGATAATCTGCAGGTTTTCGGAGGGCAGCTCTTCCAGCATGCGTGCCGCTCGTTCCGGGGTGGAAATGATATGGCACCAGACCGGTTCCACCGCCAGCACCGCCCCGCATTCCTCCGCGCAGCGGACAACAGGTTTCAGGCTGTCCAGCTGCAGCCGGAAAGCTTCCTCGCTCTGCGGTGCCGGATCTGAAAAAGCTGATTCAGGGTTGGCATAGGTCTCTGTGCCCACAACCCGGGCGCCGATCTTTGCCGCGAAGCGCAGGTGTGCTTTGTAGATTTCCTGAGTCTGTGCCCTGCGTTCCGGATTCGGATCCGCCAGGTTCAGGTAGCAGCCCAGCACTGCGCATTCCAGGCCAGATTCATCAAATTCCTTCCGGACGCGAAGCGCATATTCATCCGTCAGTTTCTCCGGTGCGTCTTCCATGGCGAAATCGTCCAGCACCTTGCTCAGTGCCACATGCGCGCAGGAAAAGCCCTGCGCCCGTGCAAACGCCAGGCGCTCCTTTAAGCTTCCGGGTTCCGTATCGTGAAGACGAATTCCGATATTCATGAATACCTCCGGCTGTCGCGGTTATTTCAGGAACGGAACACAGGCAGGGATGCGCCGCATGCCGTTCACAACCAGGCGGCAGATTTCCTCCGCGCCGTATGCGTTGAAATGGGTTTTATCGTCGTGTCCGTCCGGGAAGTCCGGGTTCTCCCCGGGTGCAAGGCGTACAAAGAGCTCCGCTGTTTTCTCCTCCCCAAGGGAGAGATACAGTTCCCGGCTGTCCTTCTTCAGGTCAATCAGGGGAATATTCTTTTCTTCCGCCAGCTTCCGTACTGCCCGGGGATATTCCCCGTGGGTATACAGCATGGCGCCGCCGCCTACAAAGAACCGGCGGGAAACCGGCGTCAGCAGCACGGGATACGCGCCGCGTTCCATCGCGGCTTCGCAGTAACGCCACAGGTTTTCCGGATAGGTGGTATCCGGATCTGTATGGCGCTCGTCATCCTTTTCATCGTTATGGCCGAACTGGATCAGCAGGAGATCCCCTGCGGACAGTCCTTTCTCCACCGGATCCCAGAGGCCTTCCGCCCGGAAGCTGCGGGTGCTGCAGCCGGAAAGCGCATGGTTTCGTACCTCCACGCCTTCCTTCACATATTTCGGCAGTGCCCATCCCCAGCCGCGGAACGGCGGTTTGTTATCCTCCACCGTGGAGTCGCCGATGATATAGATTGCAGCCATAGGCTTACCAATCCTGCCAGACCTGTTTCAGGTCAATCACGCAGACCTGTCCCACTCCGTTCTCATCGGGATTGGAGAAGAGGATCTGGTCTCCCCTGCGGTTGAAGGAAGGATGCTGGTGATCCGCACCGGTCTTGCAGCTGCCGGTGAAAGCAATGAACTTCGATTTGCCGGTGGCCCGCTCAAAGAGAACCACACCCTCCTGGACCGTGGTGCCCAGGTAGCTGATCCGGTCGGCGCACAGCCACTTGTGATCCCGGCTGATACAGGGATGGAGGATCTGCATGCTTTGCGCAGCGATGTCAAAATGCCGTCCGTCCTTATCGCCGATGATGATGTTGCCGGTATGGAATTCTCCCTTGCTGCCGTCCACAAATCCGGCTGGATCCAGCTTCATCAGCGCCATTTCCGTACCGTCGGAAGACCACACCTCATGGGTGATCCACTCGCTGGGATGCTCCACGTAGTAGGGACGCACATACCGTTCCTTCACGTCAAACATCCAGGTACGCTGGAAGGCGTCCCCTTCAGTCTCGTGGATATAGAAGATCAGGTTCTCATCCGACGGGCAGATCTGTGCGTGGCCCAGGCGGTAATCGCTCTGGTAGACCACTTCCGCTTCCTTTCCGGGATCCATGATCACCAGGCCGTAATACTTGTTCGCCAGGTGATAGCTGCAGGCGATCCGGCCTGAAGCGGATGCCGTCAGGTGGCCCGTAATCTGGCCGCCCTTCGGCAGATCGCCGATCTTCGTCATTTCATTGGTGGCCAGATCCACGGCATACACTTCCGTCTCGTTTTTGCAGGTGTAGCCGATATTCTTTTCCCGGTCCGTGGCAAAGCCCCGGAAGGAGTAATCCGTCACCCGGTCGATTTCACCGGTTTCCACATTGGCCCGGTAGCATCCGCCGTCGGTCTTTCCTTCCAGCTGCTGCTTCATGAAGAAGAAGTATTTGTCATCCACGGAGAAATTCTCGCAGGTGAAGTACAGTTTGGCATTTCTTTCAGGGCCGTTGGCGTAGCGCCGGATTTCATAGCCCGTAACCGGATCGCGATAGATTTCCATATTTTCAGGTCCTCCTGTGTTATAGCGTTACGGTCTTGCCGGCGGGAACGCATACAATCATCCCGTCATTGACCGCAATCCAGCAATCCCGTGCATTGGGATTGAAAACGAAGCTGTTGTCCGCCGCAAACTGCAGGCGGGCGAAATCGTCCATGCAGTCCATGAACTCTATATTGGTACAGTACCAGATATCAGCCTTCCCGCCCATCATGGCGCAGAATTCTTCCATCAGGTCCCAGTTGTCTTTATCGTCAAATTCATAGCTGTGTCCCCAGACGTACATCAGGTACAGATACTGCTTTTTGTATAGGTCCAGGAACTGTTCTCCAAGCTCCAGCAGCCTGTGATTGTGGTGGCAGGTCGCCTGCCAGCGGTAGGGGTTTTCCGGCAGCGCAAAGCTGTCCGAAGAGCCCACCACCCGGGAATAGCGGATTCCCAGGGATGGGAGAAGTTTCTCGATATCCCGGGTCACGGAACCGTTCGGATAACTGAGGCCCCGTACAGGATATCCTGTCTGTTTCTCCAGGAATTTACGGTCTGCCAGCACCTCCTGCGCCACTTCCGGCAGGGGGCAGCGGGCAATGGTGGGATGGGTCACGGTATGGCAGGCTACTTCATGTCCTGCGTACAGGGTGGAAATCTCTTCCGGCAGGACCCTGTCTCCCCTGTCAAACAACCCGCTGTTCAGATGGAAAGTTCCTTTGATCCCGTTCCGGTTGAAAATGTCCACCAGGCGGCGGTCCTGCGTGCGTCCGTCGTCATAGCTCAGGGTCAGGGCTTTATGCTTTCCGCCGGGAAAGCAGCAATAAATCCGGTTCATCGTCTGCCTCCTGTGATGTTCCTTCTCATGAAGGGAGGGGCTGCCGCATCTGCGGCAGCCCCGGAATGCGTTTCAGAGCTTACTGCTGAGCAGCGTGATAAGCTTCGTTGTACTCCTGGGTCATGGCGTCTCCGCCCTGTGCGGCCCAGTCTGCCCATGCAGCGCGGAGTCCGGCTTCATCAATGATGCCGGCAATGTACTGCACAGCCGCGTCAGAGATGATGGGGCTCAGCTGGGCGCCGTAGTCGATGTTGGTCTGGCTGACCAGCGGATAGCAGGGATCCAGCACCGCGTAGGGAGCCAGTTCCACGTTCAGGTCAGCAAAGCGCTGACGGGACTCGCTCAGCTTCATGGCGGGTTCCACCGCGTGGTAGGAGACGCCCATGTTCAGCTGGTTCAGGTCATGCAGGAACTGTTTGCCCGCGTTGCTCTTTTCATTGTACTCTTCTTCGGGCAGCTTGGAAATATCAATGCGGTATCCGTCATCACCCATCCAGTAGGTCACATTTTCAACGCCCAGGTTCAGCATGGAGATACCGGCGTCGCTGTTGCACCAGTCAAGGAACTTCATGACCTTTTCCATGTCTTCCGCCTTAACGGACTTGGTCACCAGGATTTCACCGGAGAAGCCGGGGTTCTGGGGCCAGATGGTGATGGAGCCGTCAGCCTTGGCCAGCGGTCCGACCTGTGCGAAGATCGTTTCGGTAACGCCTTCCACATTGTTTTCGAACCATTCCTGCTGACGGTAGGCATTGTCCAGGCAGTCAAACCGCATGAACGCCTTGTTGGTGCGCTCGATGTCGTTCCAGTCGTTGGTGGAGATCTGTGCGAAGTTGGGGTCGATGCCGCCGATTTCATACAGATGGCGCAGCCAGTTCAGGCCTTCCAGGTAAGCGGGAGACAGATGTGCGGGATAGATGTTGCCGTTCTCGTCAACACCCCAGTTGTTGGGAGCGCCGTAAGCCACGGTGATGAAGCTGATCGTGCCGGCGGTATAGGAGCAGATATTCAGGGCATAGGTGTCATCGCTGTACTTGGCCAGCGCTTCAGCCAGCTCGGTCAGGTCGTCCAGGGTCTTGACTTCCTTGTCGAAGCCGACTTCCTTGGCGATATCGGAGCGGTAGTAGGCACCGCCGCGGGGATAGTTGCGGGTACGATAGATGCCGTATACGCGGCCGTCCACGGAGATGTTGTTGTAGATCTGGCTGTCACCAAGGGCCAGGTTCGGATAGTTTTCCGCGTCGGAGACGTAATCGGTCAGATCCCAGAAAGCGCCTGCGCGGGCGGAGTTCATGATCAGCGGGCTGCGCGCGTCGGTCGCGGCAATCAGCATCGGCAGATCCTTGTCCGCCATGGTGGTATTCAGGATATCACCATAGTTTTCGTTCGGAGCCCAGGTGATCTGGAGGCGAACGCCGGTTGCTTCCTCAATCGCGTCCAGGATGGGGTTATTCTCCGCCACAAAATCCACGTCCATCGTGAATTCGGGCAGCAGCACGGTAACCACAAGGGGTTCATCCGCAGAGGCGAAGCTCATCATGCCGAGGGCAAGCAGCAGCGCCAGGAGAACAGAGACCAGTTTCTTCATGGGTATTTCCTCCTTATAAATAATTGATATCATTCAGCAGCGTTACCCAGCGCTGCGGACAACCTTTGGAAAGAGGTTCATCCTTTTAGTGCGCCGACCATAACGCCCTTCACGAAATACTTCTGCAGGAAGGGATAGACGCACATGATCGGCACGGTGGAAACCACAATAACCGCCATCTTGACGGACTGTTCCGGGGGCTGGATGAATTCCGGATCCATGTTGGTGATATCGCCTGCGGAGCCGTTGGCCAGGATGATCAGTTCCCGCAGCAGCACCTGCAGCGGCCACTTTTCCTTGGCGCCGGTCATATAGATCATGGCACCGAAATAGGCGTTCCAGTGACCCACGGCATAGAACAGGCCGAAGGTAGCCAGCACGGGCAGGGAAAGCGGAAGTACAATCTTCCACAGGATTCCGATATCGGTGCTGCCGTCGATGGCCGCAGACTCCTCCAGTTCCTGGGGAATCCCCTGGAAGAAATTCTTGACAATCATCAGGTTATAGGAGGAGATCGCCCCGGGCAGCAGTACGGCCCAGAAGGTATTCTTCAGGTTCAGGACGTTGGCGATGATGATATAGCCCGGGATCATGCCGCCGGAAAAGAACATGGAGATGATGACCATATTCAGGAAGAAGTTCCGTCCGCGCAGCCGCTTCTTGGACAGGGCATAGGCCATGGTCACCGTGAAAAACAGGTTGATGGCCGTACCGCAGACGGTGATGAAAATCGAATTGCGGAAACCTTGCAGGATTTTGTTCGAGGAGAAGATAAACTTGTAAGCGTTCAGGGTCACATCCTGCGGGATGATGAACATCGGCCGGGTTGTGATTTCATATTCCGTGGCAAAGGACGCGCTGATAATGTAAATGAAGGGGAACAGCGTCGTCAGGGCAATCAGGGTAACAATCAGGTAGTTCATCACGTCGAAGATCCTGCTGCCCAGCGTGGCATTCTGGCCGACCGGACCGCTGGAGATCTTCATCTTCGTGATGTCCTTGCCGTTGATGATGATGCTTTCGGGCATCTGCTTTTTCTTCATGCCGGTTCCCTCCTCAGTACAGCCCCTGCTCGCCGAGCAGGTGGGCAATCTTGTTGGAGCCAAGCACGAGTGTCACACTCACGATGGACTTCATCAGGCCGATGGCGGAAGCATAGCTGAACTGTCCCTGCTGGATACCCTGCTGGTAGACGAACACGTCCAGCGTCTGGCTGGCGGAACGGTTCAGCGGGTTTGCCATCAGGATCAGGTGGTCGTAACCGGTATCCAGCATGCTGCCCATCCGCAGGATCAGCATCAGCACGATGGTGGAACGGATAGCCGGCAGGGTGATGTGCCACAGGCGGCGGAGCCGTCCGGCGCCGTCCACCATGGCCGCCTCGTACAGCTGGGTATCCACATTGGTCAGGGCTGCCAGGAAAATGATGGTGCCCCACCCGGTTTCCTTCCAGATCGTCTGGCCGATAATCATCCAGCGGAAGGTATCCGGCGATCCCATGTAGTTGATGGCGTGTCCCAGCAGGTTCTGGGTTGCCTTGTACACAATTCCGGAAGGTCCGAACATCACGAAGGTGATGGATACGACAATCACGATGGAAATGAAATGCGGCACATACAGGAATGTCTGCAGCAGTTTCTTGTACCGCAGTTTGCGCATTTCATTGAGCAGCAGTGCCAGGATAATCGGTGCCGGGAAGAAGAACACAATGTTCATCAGGGAAAGGATCAGCGTATTCTTCAGGTAGGTCAGCCATGCCGGAAACCGGAAGAAGCTGTTGAACCACTTGAGGCCGACCCATTCGCTTCCCAGCACGCCGGAGAACGGGACGTAGTTTTCAAAGGCAATCACGATCCCGAACATGGGGAGATACTTGAACACAATGAAATAGATCAGGCCGGGCAGCAGCAGAAAATACAGCCACTTGTCCCGCCGGACTTCATTGCCGAGCCTGCGCCAGTATTGCTTTCCCGTTCCGTGTATCGCACGGCGCTCTATCGCTTTCGTTGTCATGTGTTTCTCCACTTTCTCGCTTTATTCGGGCTGTGTGTTCCGGATCATCAGCTCCGTCAGCATCAGGAAGGTCAGCCCCTGTCCGTAGGCCGTCGGGGTTACAATAATGTCCTTGTAATGCTGCAGGTTATGCCCCATGCCGGTGCCGCCGGAAACGCCCTGCACAGCGCCGGTTTCATCAATCTGGCCCAGCACGGCGTTTGCGGAGAGCATTCCCATCTGCTGGTAGGGTTCCTCCGGCAGCCAGCCCAGCCGGATGCCTTTCAGCACGCCGTAGGCAATCGCTGCGGTGGCGCTGGTTTCGCAGTAGGTTTCCTCCACGTCAATCAGCGTCGTGAACAGTCCGTTCACCCGCTGGTACTTCCACAGCGCCAGCACCTGATCCAGCCAGGCGGAACGGATCAGCCTCATGGCCGCGTTGTCCCGCTTCGTAATGTCGTACAGCTCAATAGCAGATACGGTGAACCAGGCATTCCCCCTGGCCCAGAAGGCTTCGGCAAAGTTGTGCCGCCGGTCAAACGTCCATCCGTGGTAGAACAGGCCGTTCACCTTGTCCTGCAAATACCGGATATGGATCAGGAACTGATATTCCGCTTCCTCAATCAGTTCCGGCCGGTTCAGCACTACGCCGGCCTTTGCCAGGAAGAGACAGACCATGAAAAGGGTGTCGCACCAGAGCTGCTGGTAATGCTTGTTCCATACCGTGCAGTGCTGCAGTCCGCCGTATTCCGTGCGGGGCATTTCATTCAGCACCCAATCCAGCCAGCTTTCAATTTCAGGAAGATACTTTTCGTTCTTCGTTTCATCATACAGGCAGGTCAGCGTCAGCACCGGCGCCACCGTATTCACATTGCGGTGCGGCTTCTCTTCCCGGGAAAGCATATCGTCGTACCAGCCGGTCAGGTAGTCCAGCACGGTACGATCCCCGCTCTGCTGATAAGTTTTATAGATGCCGTAGAGGGCGACACCCGTCGGCCACTCCCAGTTGTTCATCGTCAGATGTCCGCGGGAAGGATCGTTCCCGTCTGCCCGCTGCAGCATGCCCAGAACCCGGTCAGCTGTCTGTCGATACGTTTCACCCATGTATGATCACCTGCTTGTTTTCTTGTTTATGATAGCGCTTACAGTATAAAGATATCCTTTGCAAATGTCAATATCATGTTTAAAAATGGCCAAAATAGATATTTATACCTTGATTAGATGGAAAATATTAGTTATAATGTTAGCGCTTACATAAGCGATGAAGTGTTATAATCATATAAATCTGACTATCAGGTATGGGGGAATACGATGAGCAGCGAAAGCGTCACGATCTATGACATTGCGTCGGAAGCCGGAGTTTCCATCGCCACGGTCTCCCGCGTTCTGCGCGGGGAGGCAAACGTGTCCGAAGCCACCCGGAAAAAGGTCCAGGATGTCATTGACCGCCGGAATTACCGGCCCAGTTCCATTGCCAGGGGACTGACCAGCAAAACCACCCATTCCTTGGGAATTATCCTGCCTAAACTGCTGAATCCCCACTACGCCATGATCTTTACCGGTGCCCAGGAGGAAGCCCGGAAGCTCGGCTATACCATGAGCCTCTTTCCCTGGTCCAGTCTGGATACCCGGGAATACAATCCCGCCGCCATGCTGGCGGAACGCCGTCTGGACGGATTGATCGTCTGTGTTGAGTATCTGCCGCCCGATCATGACGTGCAGGTGCTTTCCGCCCTGCATGACCTGCGCCAGTATATGCCGGTGGTCCTGATCGGCTGTGTGCCTCCCTCCTATGATTTCCCTGCCGTTACCAATAACTCCGCCGCCATGATGCAGGAGGTCGTCCGGTATCTGACCGGCCTTGGCCACGAGCGCATCGCCTTTATCGGCGGTGTTGAGGAAGACCGGGATCCCCTGCGCCGGGACGTGGGATATGAGAACGGGCTGAAGGATGCCCGCCTGCCCTATACCGCTTCCTATCGGATCTATTGCAAAGGAACAACCGAAGCCGGCAGCGCCGCACTGAACCAGATGCTGGATTCCCTGAAACCGGAATACTGGCCCACCGCCGTCATTGCCCTGAATGACCTGGTCGCCATGGGATGCATGGCCGCCGCGCGTGACCGCGGTCTTTCCATTCCGGATCAGCTGTCTGTGATCGGCTGCGACAACCTGTTCTGCGCGCCCTATCTGTATCCGCCGCTGACCAGTATCAACACATATCAGCAGCGCACCGGTGCCCGGGCTGTCCAGCTGCTGATCAGCGGCGAAAACAAACAGGAAACCGCGGACTGGGAACTGGTGGAGCGCGCATCCTGCGCCCGGCTTAAACCATAAGCTTACAGGAGGAAAAGGAAGATGGAACGTTTTGCCTGGAAAGGTCGTATCAAACCCGGTATGCAGGAGGAATACAAGCGCCGCCATGATGAAATCTGGCCGGAGATGCTCGCACTCCTGAAAGAGGCCGGCATCCGGAACTATTCCATCTGGAGTGACGGCCGGGATGTCTTCGGTTATTACGAGTGCGAGAAAGGAATCGCTTTCGCGGAGAAAACCCAGGCCGGAAGCCCCATTGTCGACAAGTGGAACGACTATATGGAAGACGTGCTGGATCTGGTCATGGATCCGGAAACCGGTGCCCAGCCCAAGCTCCGGATGATGTTTATGATGGAATAACGCCAAAGGCGGAGGAAACACTGCATGGCACGTCCAAAGCGCATGATCCTTGAATACCGGAACTATGAACTGCCTCCGGATTTCCCCATTCTCGTACTGACCGGGGATCGGTGGCATATCAGTCCTGTGCCCGGAAAACATCTGCATATCCATAACTGCCTGGAAATCGGCCTGTGCCATTCTTCCGGCGGCACCATGGTTTTCGGGGATCAGCAGGTTCACTTTACCGCCGGGGATGTCACCTGTATAGCGAGGAATGTCCCCCACACAACCTGGTCCGATCCGGAGGAGGCCAGCCGGTGGAGCTACCTGTTCCTGGATGCGGACACCCTGCTGGGACCTTCCGTTCTCCGGCAGCACAGCGGCCTGAAGGACGCCGGACATTTCCTCTCTGACTGCCGCCTGCTGCTGCACTCGAAAGATCATCCCTGGATTCAGTCCCAGGTTGAGGAAATCATCGATGAAATGCAGCGTAAAGCGCCGGGATACCACACCTGTGTCCGGAGCCTGTGCACCGCATTGCTCATCGGGATGCTCCGGGTGTACAGTCAGGAGAACAAAAGCAGCGTACGGGATCCGCATATGTCGGTAATCTCCCCCGCCCTGGATTATATTCATGAAAACTACATGCTGGATTTCCCGCAGGAAGTCCTGAGCAGCCTGTGTCATTTGAGCCCCACCCATTTCCGGCGGCTTTTCCGGGAGCAGATCGGTACCTCTCCCCTGTCCTTCCTGCATCAGACCCGCATTCTGAAAAGCTGTACACTTCTGCGTTCCTCCGCCCTTTCTGTTACGGAGATTGCCGACAAGGTCGGCTATAACTCCCTGAGCAGCTATAATCGGCATTTTGCCCAGGCGCTGGGCAGTACACCCAGGGCCTGGCGGAAAGCTTCCGGTGACAGCCTTCAGCCGTCCCTGCTCACTTTTACCGGCTGGACGGAGGCGGAGGATCTCCCGCAGGAAATGACGTAAGTCCTTTATTTGTACAGCTGAACAATGATTTTATGCCCCGGCGCCCCCCGAACAGGCGGCCGGGGTTTATGGTCGTTTTTGCATAGTTTTAACAGGAAACAGAGTGGAAATAGCCATCTGCTCCTCCTATAATTGAATTAAATAAGAATGCACATAAACATACAAATCGTTTTTACGAAATCATGCAAACCGAAACGTTTTAAGGGAGAAACAAGGTATGGATGCGAAAAAGGTGAAAGCTCCTTCCCTCAGGGAAAGGACTTCCTGGAAAAAAGCCCTGCAAAGGGACTGGCATCTGTATCTGTTGCTGCTGATTCCGGTCACGCTGGTCATTCTGTTCAATTACGGTGCCTATCCGGGTCTGCGCATGGTTTTCTACGACTATAAGCCTGCCAAGGGTTATGACGGCAGCAAATGGGTCGGGCTGGAAACCTTCGCAAAGGTTTTCCGGGATAAGGATTTCCTTCGGGCGCTGAAAAACTCCATCATCTTCAATATCCTGGACCTGGCCGTCAGTTTCCCGATGCCCATCGTGCTGGCCCTGATGCTGAATGAACTCCGTTTTCCCCGTTTTAAAAAGGTCACACAGACCGTGCTTTACCTTCCCCATTTCCTTTCCTGGGTCATCATCGGCTCCGTCGCCTACCAGCTTTTTAAACCCACTACCGGTATCGTTAATGTACTGATGATGAAATGGGGATGGATCAACAGCGGCATTCCCTTCCTCACCGAGCTGAACCATTGGGCGTCGACGTACCTGCTGATCGGTGTATGGCAGGGCATGGGCTGGGGAACCATCATCTACCTGGCAGCCATCACCGGCATTTCCGGAGAGCTGTATGAAGCCGCCATGATTGACGGCGCCAACCGTATGCAGCGGATCTGGCACATCACGCTCCCGGGCATCAGGAGCACCATTGTCGTGCTGCTGATCATGAACCTGGGTAAAATCATGGGCAGCAACTTTGAACGGCTGGATGTCTTCGCCAACTCTCAGGTGCGGGATTACCAGTATCAGCTGGCCATCTATATTTATGAAAAAGGCCTTGCCAATTCCAAGTTCAGCATGGCCACTGCGGTGGGTCTCTTCCAGAGTCTCGTTGGCCTGATGCTGGTGCTGATCAGCGACCGTTTCGCCAAACTCATGGGCGAAGACGGTCTGCTGTAAGGAGGTGGGAATGATGGTCGGAAAAGAAAAAGATTTCGATACAATCAATGACGGTTCCCACGCGATCCGCAAATTCAACTTCGTGGATGTCCTGATTATCGTCATCCTGGTGATCCTGTGCCTCACCTGTATCCTGCCCTTTATCCACCTGGCTGCCAAATCCGTTTCCAGCAACACGGCAGTCATGCAGAAGTCCGTTGTGCTATGGCCCAA
Organism: Clostridiales bacterium FE2011; assembly: GCA_017569305.1. NCBI lineage: Bacteria > Bacillati > Bacillota > Clostridia > Eubacteriales > Clostridiales bacterium FE2011. The sequence goes on from CP069418.1 coordinate 994,990, forward strand.
AGGGCTGAACTTTGACGCTTATCGGTCCATTTTCCAGGACGGCACCCTGGTACATTCCTTCCTGTACAGCGTCGGCGTGGTCATCATTTTCACAATTCTGGGGATGATCACCTGCACCTGCGCCGCCTATCCCCTTTCCCGCAGGCGGCTGAAGGGCCGGGCTTTCTTCACCGTCATCCTGATGATCCCCATGTATTTCAACGCCGGACTGATCCCCACCTACCTGCTGTACCGGGATCTGAAGATGCTCAACACCATGTGGGTGCTGATCCTGCCGCTGATTTATTCCGCCTATAATATGCTGATCATGAAGAACTACTTCCAGTCCAGCATCCCGGACAGCCTGGAGGAAGCCGCCTTCCTGGATGGCGCGAACAATTTCCAGATCCTGTTCCAGGTGGTGCTTCCGCTGTCGCTGCCCATCATTGCGACCCTGTCCCTGTTCTACGCGGTGGGCCGGTGGAACGCTTATGCGGATAACAAGTACTACATCACCAAGGAAGGCCTGAAGATGATCCAATACAAGCTGTATCAGCTGGTTTCATCCGCTACCGAAGCCCAGACTGCCACCCTTTCCGAGGCCATCGAAGTCACCAGCACCCCGGAAGTGCTCCAGGCCGCCTGTATCATGTTCACAACCCTGCCGATCATCTGTATCTATCCTTTCCTGCAGAAGTATTTCGTAAAGGGTGTTATGGTCGGAGCAGTCAAGGGATGAATCTCTTTCGACCGTCAGTAACGGAAATTTCGAAAGAGATGAATTCAACCGAAACGAGCGAGCTGCCTGGCAGGCAGTCGCGACGATTGGTTGCGGACAGAAGTCCAATAATCTGTTAGTCGGATTTCGGAGCATGCGATTTGCTCTGAGAATAAAAAAAGGAGGATACCTTTATGAAGAAAATCCTTGCGCTGGTGCTGGCAGCCGTCCTGATGCTGTCACTCCTCCCCATGGCCGCAGCGGAAACTGCCGATTGGGAACCCTTTGCCGAGAACGTGTCCATCACGATTCCGGTGTATGACCGCGGACAGGCCGGCGTGCCGAACGTGGAAAGCAACTACTGGACCAAGTGGATCCAGGAAAACTTCGGCGACAAGTACAACGTCACCGTGAACTACGTTGCTATCCCCCGTTCCGACGTTATGACCAAGTATTCCATGCTGGCAGCCGCCAATGAGCTGCCCACCGTCCTGATGGAATATGACTATCCGAAAGTCACCCAGTGGGCTGCTGACGGATACCTGACCACCTTCAGCATGGACGATTTCGCGGCTGTTGCCCCCACCTACTATCAGCGGATGGTGACCAACAACCAGCTGACCTACACCCAGATCAACGGCGAAACCTATTTCGTTGCCGCCTACCGTCCCTACTATGACACTTCCTACACCTTCCAGACCTTCGTCCGGAAAGACTGGCTGGATCAGATCGGCTACGATCATGTGCCGGTAACAGTCTCTGATTACAATGCCGCCATGCTGAAGATCAAGGAAGCAGGCATTGCCGAGCATCCCGCCGGCGGTTCCATGGTGACCGGCGTCGGTTCCGACCAGAACTACGCCTGGCGCACCTGGCCCCTGGATGAAAAAGAATGGGCCATGTACGGCGACTACAACATTCCTTCCCTGGGCTGGGAACCCAACAAGCTCTTCCTGAAGAATGAAAACTACAAGTACAATGCCGGCATCACCGATCCGGAATACTACCTGACCGGAACCGAGGATGAAAAGACCAACTTCATCAACGGCAAGACCTATTCCTACGCCGGATACATCTCCGCCAACATGGACTGGCTGACCGCCTTCTATGAAGCGAATCCCGATGCCGAGCTGGCCATCGCTCCCGTTTCCGCGGAAATCGACGAAGCCACCGGCACCAACCCCGGCTACCGCACCGACAACCCCTTCGGCATGATGATCGGTTTCTCCAAGGATGCCACCGCTGACCAGCTGAAGGCTGCCTGGATGTACATGGAATGGCTGACCCAGGAAGGCAACCTCTTCAATTTCCAGTGGGGCGTTGAAGGCGAAACCTACAAGTACGATGAGAACAACCTGCCCGTCAGCGTCAGCGACTATGACGGTGAATACAAGCTGGGCTTCAACAACAACAAGGACTACTGGTGCATCACCATTGAAGCCCGCCAGGCCGGTACCATCGAAGACGTGATCAGCAACAACATGCCTCACGACCTGAAGCAGGACTTCACCGAAGACGTGATTGCCTGGTACAACGCCAAGGTTGCCATCCGTGACAACGGCTGGGCCATCGCCAACGCGCTGTTCTCCGTTTCCATGGAAGCGGAAGCTGAATACCAGACCGTCCTGGTTGAGAAGTACAAGGAACTCCGCGACAAGCTGACCATGTGCGCTCCCGAAGAGTTCGACGCCCTGTATGATCAGTTTGCTGCCGAGTACATGGACGCCGGTTACCGTGAAGTGACCGAAGAACGTGCCGCCGCGTACGAAGCGGGCAATTCCACCCACCTGCTCAACAAGGAACACAAGTAATTCTGATCTTTACTCAACACATAAAGCCGGAGCCTGATGGCTCCGGCTTTATTATGGAATTTGTTATCGGCATATATAAAACAGATCTGCTCTTCATTCAGGATTTGAGAATACGGTCAATCTCCTCCAGCTCATCTTTCGTAAAATCTCTTTTCTGCAGTGCGTTCACATTTTCCATAATCTGAGACGCACGCGACGCACCGAGAATAACAGAAGTCAGGGAGTTTCGTAAATCCCAGACAGTCGCCATCTGAGCCAGTGTCTGTCCCCTGTTAAGGGCTATCTCAGACAAAGCATGAACCTTTGCAAGAAGCTGCTCAGTAATACGACTCTCGCTGAGAAAAGGAGAAGCCGATGCAGCACGGGAATCTGATGGGATACCATGAAGATACTTATCTGTCAGAAGTCCCTGTGCCAGCGGACAAAAGCATACAGAACCTATTCCTTCCTGTTCCAGTATTGGTTCCAGTTCTTCATAAAACTCCCTGTCAAGCATGTTATACCGTGGTTGATGAACTGTCAGCGGTGTACCCAGAGAGCGCATCAAAGACGCCATTTTTTGGGTCTGTTCCGGTGTGTAATTGGACACGCCGACATACAATGCTTTCCCACTTCGGACGATATAATCCAATGCAGCAGCCGTTTCCTCCATGGGAGTATCCGGATCAGGCCTGTGATGGTAGAAAATGTCCACGTATTCCAACCCCATTCGATGCAGGCTTTGATCCAGTGAAGCTATCATATATTTTCTGGACCCGTGGTCCCCGTAGGGTCCCGGCCACATGATATAACCGGCTTTAGTGGAGATAATTAATTCATCCCGATAAGCGGACAGCTCCTTATGCAGTATTCTGCCAATATTCTCCTCAGCCGCTCCGGGAGCCGGTCCATAATTGTTGGCAAGGTCAAAATGTGTGATACCCAGATCAAAAGCGGTTGTCACCATATCAGCCATATTGGCATATTCCGCTGAAGACCCGAAGTTATGCCACATACCCAAAGACATAGCGCTCAGCAGGAGTCCGCTCTTTCCACAGCGGTTGTATATCATTTTATCGTATCTTTTTTCACTGGCCTGATACATTTGCCACCACCTCCTCAACTCTCACACGTCTCTGTCTGTCATCTTTTCCGGATAAAACCGGTGTGTTCTTCATCATTCTTTTACACAAACAAAGCGCATTTCCCCGGCATCAATATGTACCTGAGTCATACCGGATGGCATCGTCACGTTCACATCCAGCGGCTCGCTGCTGTTGTTCATCACCACCAGCGTCCCTGATTCCGGATACCAGGCGCATTCCGCCAGCGGTTGGTCCGTCAGGCCGGCTGTACTTCCGTCTGTTCCTGTCAGGAACAGCAGCATCTCCAGCAGCATGCGGGCCGCTTCCGGCGTGTAGGCAAACCCGCCCATGTACACAGCCTGCCCTTTCCCGAAGGAATGAAGGGTCAGCACCGGGGTATTTCCGCAGGCAAGCAGCACCCGCGTATCCGGACCGGTCAGCCGGATTCCTTCCGTCTTCCCGACGCATTCCCTCGCGGTAAAGAAGGGCGCCCCTTCTTCTGTAAACTCCCACGGGGCATGGCAGGCATAAGCGCCGTCATCCCGGTCCACGCCCAGCACATGTGCCAGTGCGAAGCGGGAGTCTCCCCCTTCCGTTGCGGAAGGTTCGCCGACGCCGATCAGACAGCCGCCCTCCGCCACAAAACGGGTCACTTCGCTGACCACTTCCGGGGATTTCCAGGCCTCTCCGCCGCTCCAGGCGTCTCCTGCTTTTCCGGCATTAATCAGCACGTCCGTATCCTTCAGTGCGCCGTTTTTCACATCTTCAAAATGGATGAACTTCACCCGGACCGGCAGTCCTGCCAGCGCTTCGTTGATGTGAATCAGGGGATTCCAGTCTGTTTCATGGAAATGTCCGGAAAGCGTCCAGGAGCGCAGCGCGCCCCATGCATGCAGTACGGCAACCGTCACCGGCAGTTCTACGGGCGCTCCCTGGCTGTGCAGGTCCTTCAGTTTCCGGAAATCTTTCGCCATTCCTTCAATGGTATCGTTAAAGGCTTCCTGGCCGATGGTTAAGTGCAGGTAGCCGCCCAGGCCGATCCGGTCCACGCACTGCCTGGCCAGCGCCCTGCGCACGTGCAGCCAGTATGCCTCCGCATCCTCTTCCGGATGTCCGCCTTCCGAGAAAGTAGGCAGTCCGCCCAGTCCCACCGGGAAAAGGTACGGATGGAACCGCAGTTCATGCACCGGCACTTCTGCCCCGGCACACAGCCGGCATTCAAAGCCGGAAAACACGCATTTGATCAGCCCGTCAAACCCGACGGAAGCAAAGTACGGGCCGTTCGGTTCCATGCCGACCCAGCTGTCATCATAAAAAACGTATGCTTCCTTGCCGAAGGAGTGGATGATATCCACCAGTGCCCTGGCCTTTTCCGCCACAAAGCGCTGGGTAAAATCCATATAATCCCGTTTGCGGGCAGTCGGCGGCCGGTGCGTTGCCTGGAGCCTGCCTTTATTGATGAAGTCCTCAGCGGTCAGCGCGTATCCGTATTCCTGTTCAAAGGCCTTCAGGGCAGCCGGGCTCACCGTAAAATCATAGCTTGCCCAATCGACAAAACGGGTACGGCGGCGCATATCGCTTCCGAAAATCCAGACGAAGTTGTAGAACAGGGAGGTCAGCCGGACTACGTTTGTATCCGGATTATGCTCACACCAGTTCCGGAGCCAGTCCTGCAGGTATTTCCACGCTTCCGGATGCCGGGGATCCAGCTGGCGCAGGTGTTCACTCTGCCAGTGGTTGGTTGTGTGGTTGTACATGTTGATCTCTTCCCAGATCCGCCACGCCAGGAAGGAGACGGAATATCGGTGGTACAGGGTGCAGTGGTTCACCGTCACCCGGCCGTCCGCATATTCCCATTCTTTATCAGAGAGAATCCTGTTTTCCGTCCGGTCCCAGACCTGCCAGTATGCCATCGCTTCCGCCGAATCATTGATTTCGAACTGCTCGTCAAAATACCCGTCCAGCGGGTGGATGACCAGTGTTTCAGACAGAGCTGTCTGCGGTTCGGAAAACAGGAAGGTCTGCTGCTGCGCATCCGGATGGGAACGGGCAAACTCATTGTGTTCCCGGATAATACAGATTGTGGAATAGATCCGGTATCCCGCTTCCGTGATCTCCGGAGACAGCTTTGTTCCGTCGGAATCGCGGATCACGTCCGCGCCCCACTTTTTTGCCATCTCCAGGGTTAGTTGCTCATAGCCTGCTTCACCGGGAAGCGTGAAACCGCCGGCAGCGTAATCCTTCATTGTGATTCTCCTGTTCTTTGTCCGTCAGTCGTCAGGGACAGTTCTCTTTACTGTATTTTACCAGACAGAAACAGCCGATTCCGCGCATTTTTTACTGATTGTATTGCAGTTTCGCCCATAAACCTCTTCCAGCTTTGACACGCCTCTTTCCGGTCTGTTATCATTGAAAAAAAGATCCTTGGCAATGCTGCGAGAGGGAAAACCATGAATAAAGCACAGGTATATGAACAGACGGTAACCATTCCGACCTATCGAATCGGCGATCTGGAAAAGAACCCGCTTTTCATCGAAAAGCGGGCTTATCAGGGTTCCACCGGCAAGGTATATCCGCTGCCCATCTGCGAAAAGATCAGTGAAACCCCGGAGGACGTGCAGTACCAGGCTGTAATCCTGGAAAACGAATACCTGTATGTCATGATCCTGCCGGAACTGGGCGGACGGATCCAGCGGGCACTGGACAAAACCAATCAGTATGATTTCGTCTATTATAACCGCGTGATCAAGCCCGCCCTCGTCGGCCTGACCGGGCCGTGGATTTCCGGCGGCATTGAATTCAACTGGCCCCAGCATCACCGTCCCTCCACGTTTATGCCTGTGGACTATATCCTTTCGGAAAACCCGGACGGCTCCGCCTCTGTCATCCTTGGTGAAACAGACCGGATCAACGGCACAAAAAGCAACGCCGTCATTACCCTGTATCCCGGGAAAGCTTATATTGAAATCAGCGGCCGGCTCTTCAACCCGACCGACTATCCGCAGACCTTTCTCTGGTGGGCAAACCCCGCCGTCTCTGTAAACGATCATACCTTCTCCGTCTTCCCGCCGGACGTAAACGCGGTCATGGATCACGGGAAGCGTGCAGTCTCCACCTTCCCCATTGCCACCGGCGAATACTATAAGGCGGATTATTCCGCAGGCGTGGATATTTCACGCTATAAAAACATCCGGGTTCCCACGTCCTATATGGCCGCTCATTCGGATTTTGACTTTGTCGGCAACTTTGATGAAAGCCGGGATGCCGGCCTGCTTCACGTAGCCGATCACCATATCAGTCCCGGGAAAAAGCAATGGACCTGGGGCTGCGGCAACTTCGGCAAAACCTGGGATCGGAACCTGACGGATGAAGACGGTCCCTATATTGAGCTGATGACCGGCGTATACTGTGACAACCAGCCGGACTTTGCCTGGCTGAAGCCTCATGAGGAAAAGAATTTCACCCAGTATTTCATGCCCTACAAAACCGTAGGCCGGGTCAGCAATGCAACCCGGGATGTGGTGCTGGGCGTTGACTATATTAACGCGGACGGAAAAGTCCTGGATCCGGATCCCTTTGCGTATGGCAAGGCAGCAAATGACGCCCTTCGCCGGAAAGCTGCCGCCGCCCGTATCAAAGTATATGCAACCGGCTCCTTCCCGGATGCCGAAATCGTGATCCGTTCCGCTGGACGGGAAATCTGTCGAAGGAAAGCAAATCTGTCGCCTCTCAAAGCCGTTGTTGAAACAGTGGAAGACCTGCAGGACTACGAGGTGGCGGTTTCCGACGCGGATGGAAAAAAACTGTGTGAATACAGGGAATATGTGAAGGAAAACCGGCCCATACCCGAACCTGCCGAAGCGCTGAAACAGCCGGAAGAAATCCAGTCCCTGGAGGAGCTGTTCCTGGCAGGACAGCATCTGGAGCAGTACCGTCATGCCACCTTCCTGCCAGCGGATTATTACCTGGAAGGCCTGCGCCGTGATCCCACCGATATCCGGCTGAACAATGCCTACGGCCTGTACCTGCTGCGGAACGCCCGGATCCGTGAAAGCGTTCCGTATTTTGAAGCCGCCGTCCGAAAACAAACCTGGCGGAACCCCAATCCCTACGCCGGGGAAGCATACTATAACCTGGGCCTCGCCCTGGAAATGCTGGGCAGGACGCAGGAAGCCTTCGATGCCTTCTACAAAGCTGTCTGGAGTGCTGAAACCGCAGGCCCCGCCTATTTTCACCTGGGCTGTCTCAGTCTCCGGGAAGGACGGGTTGCAGAAGCGCTGCACTTTGCGGATGAAAGCCTGATCCGCGGCTGGCACGATATGAAAACCCGCAGCCTGAAAGCCTCCGCCCTTTGGAAGCTCAGCGGAGATACGCCGGAATACAGGCGTTTCCTGGAGGAAAGCCTGGCCATTGATCCGCTGTATCTGCCCCTGCTGTACCGGAGCGCCGGACAGCCTGCCTTTGACCGGGCTGCCGGCGGCCGTCCGGAGGAATCCCTGAATACTGCCTATGAGTTCATGCGTTTCGGCTGCTGGGAAGACGCCGCGGCAGTGCTTGCCGCCAGCCCTGCTGAAACCCCGCTGAAGTATTATGCCCTCGCATATGCGGAAGGCCGTATGAACCACACGGAAGCCGCTGCCGCGCAGGCCCTGAAGGCGGAAAGCCTGCCGACGGATTTCTGCTTCCCCAACAAGCCGGAGGAACTTCCGGTCCTGGAATACGCCGTTTCTATCCTGCCCTCCGCCCCGAAGGCCCACTATTACCTGGGTGAGTTCTTCTATGACAGGAAGCAGTATGACGCGGCTGTCTCCCACTGGCAGGCTGCGGTGAAGGAACAGCCTGATCTGGCTCCGGCCCACCGGAACCTGTCCATTGCGTATTACAACCACGGTGACCGTTCCCTGGCCGCCGGGGAAATCGCGAAAGCCGTCCGCCTTGAGCCCGGTAACAGCCGTTTCCTGCTGGAGCAGGATCAGCTGCTGAAGCGCCTGGACTGCCCTGTAAAACAGCGGCTGGCCATCCTGGAGGCGAACCGGGATCTGCTTCCAGGCCGGTATGCCCTGATGCTCGCCTATGTCAGCCTGCTGAATGCGGACGGGCAGCATGAAAAAGCCCTGGACCTGCTGATGAATTATACTTTCCATGTATGGGAAGGCGGAGAAGGCAAGGTGGCGGATGAATATAAAGCCGCCCTCTTCGCCCTGGCCGGCAAAGCCCTGGCGGAAGGCCGGGCGGAAGCCGCCATTGAATATGCGTCCCGGACCCTTTCCTATCCTGCCAATCTCGGAGAAGGCAAGCTGGAAAACGTTCCGGACAACCAGGCCTATTACCTCATGGGCTGCGCTTACAGGCTGCTGGGCAATGACTCCAGGGCAGCGCAATGCTTTACGGAAGCTTCCGCGGGTTCCCAGATTCCTGAGCCCGTCCGTTATTACAATGATCAGCCCTCTGACTATATCTATTATCAGGGGCTGGCTTTCCACGCATTAGGAAAGGTGGAAAGCGCCAAACGGTCTTTCCACCAGCTGATCATTTTCGGCGAACGCCATATGTTTGATAAGACGGGTTATGATTTCTTTGCTGTATCCATGCCGGAGCTGGAAGTTTTCCAGGATGATATCCAGAAGCGCAGCGACGATTACTGCCGCCGTATGATAGCCCTGGGCCTCAAAGGCCTGCAGGAAACAGGACTCTGATCCTCCCCGTTTAGTCCAGGTAGCCTTCCCTTGCTTTGATGTTGAAACGCTTCTCCAGCAAATGCATCTGCTCATCCGTAATCGTGTTGATTCTCGGAAGATGGGCGATCTTCATATAGATTTCCGCGGCTTTTTCCGCGGTTTCGATCAGGCCGAAGGTCTCATCCAGGTCTTTGCCCGCGCCGTAAATACCGTGCTGGCTCCAGACCACCAGCCTTGCGGTCTTCATTTTTTCTGCCGTTGCTTCGCCGATCTCGTTTGTGCCGCACAGCATCCAGGGCAGCACATTCACCCCGTCCGGGAAAACCACCACACACTCGGTGCACATCTGCCACAGGGTCCGGGTAAACTGCTTCTCGTCCAGGTCATGGACGTAGGTCATCGCCAGCAGGTTCGCGGGATGGCAGTGCATCACCACCCTGTTTTCCGGGTTAACCTTCAGCCGTGCCACATGGCTCATCATATGGGCCGGAAACTCGCTGGTAAACTGCCCGCCGTCCGCATAGCCCCACAGCAGGTCAGCCTGCTGTCCCTGCTCCTTCAGCCGGACAATGCCGAGATTGACTTCCGGGGCATACTGCACATTCTTGAAGTACTTGCCGGTTCCCGTCACCAGGAAACACTTCCCGTCCAGTTCCGGAGCGGTGAAGCCAGTCGGGATTGTGCGCAGCGCCTTTCCCGTATCCAGGTATCCGGCGATTTCCGCCGCATCCAGCATCAGGCTGATATTCCCGCCGTTGCGTTCGTCCCAGCCCTGGTTATACATGTTGGTCGTCGTGCGGATCATTTCCACCATAAAGGGCGCTTCCAGGATATTTTTCATTTCCGCCTCACCAGTACTTTCTTCTCATATTCCTCAATCTGCGGGAACCATTCACCGTCAGCCGGCTTGCCGCAGCTCCGGCAGTACTCGTCCCAGATCTCGCCGAAGGGCATGGTTTTCAGTTCTTCCTGCATCACCATCAGCTTGCTGAACTCTCCCGCATCCTGCAGGGACTTCATTTCATCATTGGGCTGCAGCAGGGCATACAGGAGCGCCTTCTGCAGGTTCCGGTATCCCGTCACCCAGGCGGAAATCCGGTTGATGCTTGCGTCAAAGTAGTCGAGGGCAATATTCACCCGGCCGTCCAGCCCGCCGCAGCGGACGATCTCCCGGGCGATTTCCTTTGTTTCATCGTCAAACAGCACCACATGGTCGCTGTCCCAGCGGATCGGCCGGGTTACATGCAGCGCAATTTCCGGGAAGAAGGCCAGCAGGGCAGGAATCTTGTCGCTGACCACTTCCGTGGGGTGATAGTGACCGTTGTCCATCAGCGGAATGCACTTGTCCATATTCATTGCCGCGTAGGAAAGGGCGAATTCCGCGCTGCCTGCCGTATAAGCTTCCACGCCGATGCCGAAAACCTTGCTTTCAATGCAGGGCTTTACTTTTTTGAAGTCATAGGGCTCCTTCAGGATTTCGTCAATGGATTCACGGTAGCGTACCCGCGGTCCCATCCGGTCGGCGGGAATATCCTTGAACCCGTCGCCGGTCCAGATATTCATCACGCAAGGCTTGCCCAGTTCTTCCGCCAGGTAACTGCTGATACGGATGCAGGCTTTGCCGTGCTCAATCCAGAACTTCCTGGTTTCTTCATTCGGGCTGGACAGTGTCAGTGGATCACACATCGGATGGGAGAAGAAGGTGGGATTAAAGTCACAGCCCAGGCCGCGTTCCTTGCAGAACTCCACCCATTTTCTGAAATGTTTCGGCTCCAGCTTATCCCGGTCCGCCCATTCGCCGTTTTCAAAGATCGCGTAGCTGGCATGCAGGTTCATCTTCGGCGTGCCGGGAATCAGGCTCAGCACCTTGTCCAGGTCCGCCATCAGCTCCTCCGGTGTACCGGCCCGACCCGGATAGTTCCCTGTGGTCTGGATGCCGCCCGTCAGCGGCTTGCTCGGATCAGTATCAAAGCCCCGTACGTCGTCTCCCTGCCAGCAATGCAGCGACACGGGCACTTTTTTCAGTTTTTCAATGGCTGCGCCGGCATCAACGCCGATAGCCGCATAGCGCTTTTTTGCTTCTTCGTAGCTCATGCTTTTTCTCCTCCGTTTTTGATCTGGATCATGATGTTCCCCAGCGCCGTCGCCTCGATAGGCAGTGCGGTCACTTGCTTGCCGGTGGCTTCTTCCGTCAGCCGGTTCAGGTATTTGTTCTTGGCCCCGCCGCCCACAATGTACAGCCTCCGGTACCGGTTGCCTGTATTCTGTTCTATTTCCTCGATCGCCCTGCGGTATCCGTCCGCCAGGGACCGGTATGCGCACCGGAAATATCCTGCCGTACATTTCGGGGGATGGGGCAGTTTGGAATCAAACGCTGCTTTCATGCTCTCCGGGGCAAGGAAAACCGGATCGTTCACATCCACCAGGTGATCGAAGTGTTTCTCTTCTGCTTCCGCCGTGATTTCATCCCACGGTTTTTCCGGGCACAGTTCGCTGCGCAGCCTGTTCGCCAGCCACATACCCATGATGTTTTTCTGGTACCGGTTATAGCCTACGCCGCCTTCATTGGAGTAGTTGGCAGCTTCACTTCCTGCGTCCGTCAGCGGCTTCGGCGTTTTGACTCCCAGCAGGGACCAGGTGCCGGAAGAAATATAGAGTTCATTCCCCTCCATGGGGATTCCCTCCACCGCGCTGCCTGTATCATGGGTGGCACACAGCATCACCTTGATTCCCCTGTATTCACCGATCACGCTGCCCGGCCGCTGCAGGGGCCTGAAAAACCGCCCGGGCAGGTCCAGGGTCCGGATAATCTCCGGATCGTATTCACCGGTTTCCGCGCTGACCATGCCGCCGGTGGTCGCATTGGTATACTCATGGCTCTCCGCGCCGCTGAGCCTGTACATCAGGTACTCCGGAATCATCAGGAAGCTGTCGGCTTCATCCAGCCGTCCTGCCAGCTTGTCTGCGTAAAGCTGGTAAATGGTATTGAAAGGCTGGAACTGGATCCCCGTACGCCGGTAAAGGTCCGAAAAGCTCATCTGCTCATGGACTTTGGGAATAGCCGTTTCCGTCCGGCTGTCCCGGTAGGCGTAACAGGGCAAAACAGGTTCGCCGCCCTTCATCAGCACATAATCCACACCCCAGGTATCAACTGAAAGGCTCCCGATTTCCGGATAAATCTTCATCGCTTCGTCGATGCCGGTCCGGACGTGTTTCTCCAGGGCGTCAATATCCCAGGTCAGATGTCCGTCCTGTTCCACGGCACCGTTCGGAAAGCGGTAAACTTCCTCGGTTTTCAGCTCTCCGTCTTCCTTCCAGCCGACAATATGCCGTCCGGAAGACGCGCCGATGTCGATGGCCAGATATTTTTTCATAGGGCTGTGTTCCTTCCGTCTGTCAGTCTGTTCCGCAGGCTGTCATTTCCCGCCCGCGGTTCACCCATAGTGAAAACGCCCGGAAGGCCTCCGGGCGGTTTTCAGATTGTCTTCTCAGGGCTGTTTTCCGATGTACGCCAGGATTCCGCCATCCACATACAGGATATGGCCGTTCACGAAATTGCTCGCGTCGGAAGCCAGGAATACCGCGGGACCCTGCAGGTCCTCGGGCGTTCCCCAGCGGGCCGCCGGCGTCTTGGCGATGATAAACTGATCAAAGGGATGGCGGCTGCCGTCCGGCTGCTTTTCCCGCAGCGGAGCTGTCTGGGGCGTGGCGATATAGCCAGGTCCGATGCCGTTGCACTGGATGTTATGCTCGCCGTATTCAGAGCAGATATTCCGGGTCAGCATCTTCAGGCCGCCCTTGGCTGCAGCGTAGGCGGAAACGGTTTCCCGTCCCAGTTCGCTCATCATGCTGCAGATGTTGATGATTTTACCGTGTCCCTTGGAGATCATGGACGGAATCACCGCCTTGGCGCAGATGAACGGAGCGTTCAGGTCCACGTCGATGACTTTCCGGAATTCTTCCGCGCTCATCTCAATCATGGGGATCCGGCGGATGATGCCGGCGTTGTTCACCAGGATATCGATCACGCCGATTTCCGTTTCAATCTGCTTCACCAGGGCCCGGACCGCTTCCTCATTGGTCACGTCGCAGACGTAGCCCTTGGCGTCAATGCCCTTCTCGGCATAGGACTTCAGGCCCTTGTCCACCAGTTCCTGGTTGATATCATTGAACACAATGGTTGCCCCCGCCGCGGCATAAGCCTCCGCGATGGCAAATCCGATGCCGTAGCTGGCGCCCGTAATCCAGGCAATTTTGCCTTTCAGGCTGAAACTGTTCATATCCATCTGACTGTTCTCCTCTTTATTTCAGTTCCGTGGTCGGAATATTGTCCATGTCGTCAAAGGCCTGGTTCTCACCGCCCATAGCCCAGATAAACGTATAGTTGCTGGTTCCCGCGCCCGCGTGAATGGACCAGGAGGGAGAAATGACCGCCTGTTCATTCTGCATCACGATATGCCGGGTTTCCTGTCCTTCGCCCATCATGTGGAAGACCACGTTGTCCTTCGGCACTTCAAAGTAGAAATACACTTCCATCCGGCGTTCATGGGTATGGGCCGGCATTGTGTTCCAGACGCTGCCGGTTTCCAGCACGGTCATGCCCATGCTCAGCTGGCAGGTTTTCAGTACGGAGGGATGGATGAACTGATTAATCACCCGTTTGTTGCTGGTCGCCGCGTCGCCGCAGGGTTTCTTTGCGGCGTCAGCGATCTTGATCAGCTTGTTTTCATAACTGCAGTGAGCCGGAGCGGAAACGATATAGAACTTGGCGGGCTGCGCCGGATCCGCGCTCTCAAAGTACACTTCCTTCGCTCCCCGGGTCAGGTACAGGCAGTCTTTGTAACCCAGCACGTACAGTTTTCCGTCCGCGATCACCCGTCCGGCGCCGCCCACGTTGAACATGCCGCACTCCCGGCGTTCCAGGAAGTATTCCGTGCCGAAGTTGTGCCAGATATCAATGCCCTTGTCGATGGAAACCTTCTCATTCACCGGCATCACGCCTAGCGTCACCATCCGGTCCACGTGGCTGTAAACCGCCGTAACCTGATCCGCTTCAAACAGCTTCTCGATCAGGAACTCCTTCCGGACTTCCTCTGTGGTATAACGCTTAAAGTCTTTCTGGTTGCAGCTGTACCGAATATCCATTTTCTTTTCCTCCATACTATTCCTGTGGAATAATCATTCTGTTTGATTCTGATCCCGTCGGCCTGTCAGAGATTTTTCCATCTTTCCCTGAACCAGTGAGCCGCCATCTTGGGCCTGCGGTCCCGGGTAAACAGCCCCTTCCGGTTTCCGCCCACGCGCATGGGGCCCTGGCAGGTGGCAAAGTCCGCGAAGTTCCAGGGCATCTCGCCGATCACGAAATCCCGTTCATCCAGGCACTCGCTCATTGCCTCATAGAACGCCACCTGGTACTCTTCCGTGAACATCTCCGCCACCGCGCCGTGCAGGCCGGCGATTGTATCCGCTCCATACTCGGAGAGAATGACCGGTTTATGCTGTGTTTCCCACCATTCCAGCTCCGTCCGGAACGCGTATTTTGCTGCCTCAAGATCACCGGACAAATTATACCACCCGTAATACCGGTTGATCAACACAACGTCCATGGAACAAATGACTTTATCCCGGTCATACCGGTTCTGGCATCCAACCACCGTAACCGGTCTGTCCTGCGGGTCCAGCCGGTGGGCAGCTTCATACAGGGGATGCCAGTATTCATATGCTTTTTCAGGCTGGCTGTCCGTGTCCGGTTCATTGCCCAGGCTCCACATCACCACGCAGGGATGGTTCTTGTCCCGCGCGATCATGTCCTTCAGTACCTGTAGATGGTAGTCCGCCAGGTTCCATCCATACTGTTCACTGGCCCACATGCCTACCGCTGGCGTTTCATCCACGATGACAATACCTTCCCGGTCGCACAGCTGGTACATTTCCTCCGCGTAGGGATAGTGGCTGGTACGGAAGCAGTTGGCATTCAGCCAGTGGTAAAGGTTGATATCCGTCACGTTCAGGCATGGATCCGTTCCCCGGCCGTGGAAAGGGCTGTCCTCATGCTTGCACGGTCCGTGGAAGCGGAAAGGTTTCCCGTTGATCAGGAAGCGCGTGCCTTCCACCTTGACCTCCCGGATGCCGAAGGGCTGCTCATACAGGTCGTCCCCATAGGTAATCCTGGCGGTATACAGGTAGGGTGTGCCCGGCCAGGGTTCCCACAGGCGGGGTTCCGGAATCTGCAGGATCCCCTCCCATCCGTCGCACCTTGCAACGGATATGCCTTCCGCGTCCAGGATTTCCACATGGACAGGCGCATCTGTGCCCGCCGTTTCCACGCTGAAACGCACCGCCCCGTTCAGGGAGGGCACCAGGGTAATATCCCGGATATACTTCCGGGGTGTCGCAACAAGCCGTACCGGCCGCTGGATACCCGTATAGTTGAAGAAGTCAAAAGCCGGACGGTTGATCCCGCGTTCCTGCTGCATCCTCTTGCCGGCTTCCACCGCCGGTATTCCGGGGTTGTCTGAACCAAAGAAGGCGGTTTCTCCCTCCGTACCGATCGGCAGGGTATCATGATTGATCCGGTTGTCCGTCTCCACCGTCAGTTCTGCCGTTTCACCGGGTCTCATCAGGCCGTTCAGTTCCACCTCAAAGGGCAGGAATCCGCCCCTGTGAAAACCGATTTCCTTCCCGTTCAGCAAAATCCGGGCATTATGTGCCGCCGCGTCAAAACGCAGGCAGACCCGCATTCCCTTCCAGGCCGCCGGCAGGGTAATCTTCCGGCGGTATTCCGTGATCCCCGCCCGGTTCCGGAACCGGGGATCCGGGCTCTGGTCATTGTAGGAAGCAGGCACCGCGATCGGCTGCCAGCTTTCATCGCCCTGAAAGCGGAAATCCCATACGCCGCCCAGGTCTATCGTCATTCTGGACGCGTTATTCTGCGGATATAGTGTACTCATCTTTTTCTCCGTCCTTCCTGTCTCAGCTCCACAGTTCCGGATCCTTGCCGCAGAACTTCATCAGTGCTTCCACCAGGAAATAATCTCCGTAGGTTATATTGGTATGCCGTCCGGCTCCGTCGTCATGGTAGCTTGCCGTGCAGCGGGTGAGAATGCCGCAGTGTTCATTTCCCCAATCCGCACAGTGTTCCAGCATTCCGTCAATCAGCCGTTCCGCATGCTGGTTCCAGGTGTCTTCACCGGTCAGCGACGCCAGTTCCTGCAGGCCGCAGGCCGCGATCGCCCCGGCAATATTGTCAATCCGTTCCTCCTCCGCCGGCTGGCAGAAGTCGCAGTCTGTCAGGCCGTCCTCCCGGATATGTGCTGTGAAGTTTCCGGCGATTTTCCTCGCCGCCTCTGTGTACTTCACATCCTTCAGATGCCGCCCGGCCAGCGCAAATCCGTACAGGCCCCAGGCCTGTCCCCGGCTCCACTGGCTTCCCAGTGCGCAGCCCTGCCCCGCGTGTTCCCGGATCCGCTTTCCGCTTTCCGGATCAAACTCAATAATATGGCTTACCGATCCGTCCTCCCGCAGGAATTCCCGCAGGGTTGTGTCGGCGTGGATTTTTGCCGTCAGCCTGAACCGCGGATCATCCGTATCCCGGCTGGCACGATACAGCAGGTTCAGGTTCATCATACAGTCAATAATGGCATATCCCGTCCGTTCCGGCTCGTTCCATGCCCGGATGAATCCCGCAGGATTAAACCGTCCCATCAGCAGGGAGGCTGCATGCAGTGTATCTGTCTCCGCCTGTGCGTCCCCTGTCAGCTTGGCGTCCGCTCCGCAGGACAGCAGGTACATAAAACCAACGTCATGGTTCAGCAGCCGGAAGGAACGGAACTCCTCCGTCAGCAGTTTTTCAGCCCGGCGTGCCTCTTGCCGGAAGAAACTGTCTCCTGTCAGCACCCACAGTTGCCACATCAGGCCCGGCCAGAATCCTCCGGTCCACCAGCTGTTCCCGTCATAGGGACTGGTGATCCATTTCCCGCCCGCGCTCTGGTAAGGAATAATCCCGGCCTCTGCTGCCGCTTCCGCGGTTTTCCTGTATTTTCCGGCGATCCGGCTCAGTGCTTCTTCATAGCGTTCCAGCAAGTTTTTTTACCTCCTCGGGTATTCCGTCCGGCAGATTGCTCCCGGCATCAGCGTACACCGCGCACAGAAGTTTATGTTCACCCGGTTCCAGCCGGCTGTGCAGCGTCGGCAGCACACACCGCGGTTCCATCAGGTTTGTATTGGGTTCGGTCACGATGACTTCCCCCTTCGCATAGCCTTCCAGGCCATAGATCATGCTTGTTCCCCGTTCACCCGCAGCCGCGGCATATCCTTCGCCTGCATTTGTAGTTGTGCTGATCCGGTCACAGGGCCTTGCCCCCGCCCAGTCCCGGGGCACGGAAAATGCTCCTTCCGCCGCTTCCAGGGTAACGTCTGTACGGATGACATGTCTCCTCACATGCCACATGCCGGCCGGGACAATCACCGTGTCAATCGTCACCCCGTTCATCGGGCTCCAGGTGAATGAAATCCGGTCTTCCGCCAGCCGGTATTTTTCGCAGCCGCTGCGCACATGCCATAAGTCCCGGCCTTCGGCGCGCACCGCCAGCATGCTGTCATAGGCGCCCCGGTTCAGCGCGGATTCCTCTTTTGCCACGGAGAAAGCGAACTGGGACGAATACGCAAACTTTTCGTATTTCTCGTCCTCGTGCATATGCTCCCAGGCATGATTGCCCGCTGTATACGCCACCACCTGCCGGTTTTCCGGATCGCGTGTCAGCAGCAGCCGTACCTGTTCATCCAGGAAGCGCTCCGGCGGCAGGTACTCTTTCTCTTCTGCCTGCCAGAAGGCATGTTCCTCCGGCAGTGCCAGGATCCAGAAGGTTTTCAGCGCCCAGTAGGGAGATCCCTGCGCGTTGTATCCTTCCGCCGCACACAGGTTGGGGTAACCGTATCCCACAGTCAGGGCGCCGCCCCGGTCAAAGATCGGCCGGTTCAGCCAGAACCGCAGGTTGTTCAGCAGCAGATGCTTCATCTGTCCGATGTCCGGCGTACGGCATTCCACCCCGGCAAAAGCCGCCGCTGCCCAGAAGGAGCTCTGGCAGAAGCGGTAGGTCAGGCTTCTTCCGTAAGGCAGGCCCCTTCCCTCCCGGTCAAACCAGCAGGCGAATCTCGGTGCAATCAGCGCCGCCCTTTCCCGGATCCGGACACATCTTTCCGGGTCTTCCCTGTCCATCACCGCTGCATACAGCAGGCTGTAGAAATGAAAACCCCACAGCGTGTAATAATCCCGTTTGGTCGGATAGTCAAAATACCAGCCGTCGGCGGTATAGTGACTTTCCATGAGATCCATATCTTCCCGCATCCGGTCTTCATCCACCGGCATTCCGTTTTTCAGGAAGCCGATGTTCACCAGGATCCGGAAGAACCGCCAGTTGTTTTTCGGCATGTCATACAGGTTGATCTGATTCAGCCAGTCATACAGATGCTGCCGCTGGCTTTCATTCAGCGGATTCCAGAAATATTCAGGCACAAAGCACAGGCCACATCCGATGACAGCCATTTCCACCATCCGCTGGTCATAGTCACGGATAGTCCCCCAGTACTCCTCATGTCCCGGATCCGTTCCGTGGATCATGCCTTCCTGCCACAGCGGCCAGAGGGCCTCCGCTTCAGGGCACTTCCCCATCAGCATCGGAACCAGTGCCCACAGTGCCCTGCTCCAACATTCCATTCCGGCCACGTCTTCGGCATAATGGGCGGATCCGTTGCCGACGTAAATCCGGGCCTTTCCCGGCGTCATGCAGGATGTCAGGGGCTGCAGGATTGCCGTTGCCGCCTGCACCAGTTCCCGCCGTGTACGCAGGGAATCGTTTGTTCCGTTCATTTCGACGCCTCCCGGTCCGCTGCTGCAAACTCAAATGTCATCCGGAATCGTTCCAGCTTTTCGCTCTTCAGTCTGATCCGCCAGAGGCTTCCCGGCCAGCTGCGGGCCATCCGCGGATCTGTCACCGGTTTTTCTTCTGCTGTATATTCCAGTCCCTCCGGGCAGCGGATGATCAGGTTCCCCGCCCTGACCTGTCCGTTTTCCCATACCGGCTTCCTGCGCAGCAGGAAGATCCAGGTAATCTCCTGTCCTTTTCGAAGGCTTCCTGCATCTGTCAGCTTCAGGCCGCCCTTTGTCAGCGTGAAGCTGCGTTTCAGTTCCCGGATACCTGCTTTTTCGTCATAAGCGGCTTCCAGGTTCATTTCCATGCCGTCCGGCGTCATGCTCACATTCCGGGCCGTATGCTCTGCGCCCTCCCGCTGTTCATGCCCGCCGATCACCGGCAGGTTATGCCATTCCGCCCGGACGTTCCACAGCGTATAGCGTTCTTCCGAGAACGTCTTTGCGGTATAGACCATATTGCCTGCGTCCACTACCTCCGGTTCTCCGTCCAGGAAAAGGATAAAGGAGCCGATATCATTATGGTTGTGGCTTTCTCCGTTGTGTCCGCCCTTGCAGGCAAGCGTCCATCTGTCCCGGCGGACCAGTCGCACCTGCAGATCCGGCAGATACGCATCCTCCGGTTTATCGGCACTCAGGTCTGTTTCATCGGCTGGTACATGGAAAATCAGGTCAAGTGCCCGGGTCAGGTGCGGTACGTCGTTCAGCTGATCCGCAATGGTCCCCCGCATCCGCGTTCCCAGTACGGTGA
Organism: Clostridiales bacterium FE2011; assembly: GCA_017569305.1. NCBI lineage: Bacteria > Bacillati > Bacillota > Clostridia > Eubacteriales > Clostridiales bacterium FE2011. The sequence continues at coordinate 1,014,919 of CP069418.1, forward strand.
GCGCCGGATCCTTCAGCATCCGTCCTGCTGTTTCCATCCGTTCCCCGCTGATAAAGGGACGGGCGTCGCAGTCCGCAAAATTGGCAAACCAGCCGTTCCCCATCTCCATCGTCAACGGGAACCGCAGGATATTCCGGATCTTTTCATTCTCCCGGAAGGTCATCCGGCCTCCCGTAACAGTTTCCAGCAGCGTCAGGCAGTCCAGCAACGCGCCGCCGGCCATGTTCCAGTAACCTGCTCCCTCATCGCATCCGCCGTCCTCCGGCAGGATCGCGATATAGCGGTCCAGCATCCCGCACGCACGGGTCAGTAATGTCGACAGGTTTCCTGCTGGCATAGGATCCAGCACAGCGCACACCATAATGTTGGACAGAATCCACGGCGTCCAGTTGTTCAGATCCTTCCGCCGGACTCCCATCCACCAGAAATCATCCGTCTTCATAAACGGACGCAGGATCCGCCTCCGGATCTCCTCTGTGATCCGTTTCCGAATCATCTGTGAAACAGCGTCCAGCCGTTTTCCCAGCAGCGACGTTGTCAGTGCCAGGATCATACCGGTCTGAGCGCTGAACAGATCAATATAGGGTTTCCGGACGTCCGGCAGCGGATATTCCGCTGCCTTTGGTGCTCCCGGAATCGGGTTAACGTTATGCGCGCTGATCACCCAGCTGCTTTCCTCGCACAGAAGCCAGATTCCGTTCAGAACGTCATCCATTTCCGCATCCGGAAAGGCGCAGCAGTTCATCACGGCGGCACAGAGTTTCCGACGGCGGGTAAAATACGGCTTTTCATCCGCCTGCCGGTCACCGATCCGGACAAAAGCCAGGAACCCTGACACAGTGCGGAGCGGATAATCCGTCTTCGCGTAATCCTCCGCCATTTTCCGGATTTCCCTCCTGTATCCCGCCGGGATTCCGTCCCAGGCCTTACGGTCTTCAGCCGGCGGATACAGCCTGCGCGTTCCGCCCTTCAGCAGTTCGCGCATCGGATGCTCCCGTAAGAAAGCTGTCAGCATTTTAGCCTCCCGGATCAGCCCTTCAGTCCTGAGGTGGCGATCCCTTCAATGAAATACCGCTGCAGGCACAGGAATACCACCGATACCGGCAGCAGCGAACAGAGTGACGCCGCCATGATCAGGTGATAATCGCTGGAGTTTTCCTGGATAAAGCGCCGCAGGCCCACCTGCACCGTCTTGTTGATATCCCGGGTCAGGTAAATCATCGGGCCCATATAATCGTTCCAGGTGTTTACAAACGTGAAGATCACCAGTGTCGCGATGGCCGCCTTGGAAAGCGGCAGCATAATGCGCGCCCAGATACCGTATTCGCTCAGTCCGTCCAGCCTCGCCGCCTCGCAAAGCTCAGTGGGAATTGAACGGTAGAACTGCCGCATCAGGAACACGCCGAACGCCGAGAACGCCTGCAGCACAACCATGGCCCACAGCGTATCATACAATCCGATGGACCGCATCATGATGAACTGGGGCAGCATGTAGGCCTGCCAAGGCACCGCGATCGTGCCGATATAGCAAAGGAAAAGCACGTCTCTCCCGCGGAAATTCAGTTTCGCGAATGCATAAGCCGCGAAGGAGGAGGTCAGCGTCTGGAGCAGCGTGACCACAATCGCGATAAACGCGGTATTTTTAAAATAAGTTACCAGCGGCACCTTCTGCCAGATCAGGGAGTAGTTCTCCCAGTGAAAGGTCTCCGGAATCCAGCGCAGCGGGAAAGCAAATACTTCCCTGTCCAGCTTCAGCGAGGAGGAGATCATCCACACAAAGGGAATCAGCGTGAAGGCAGTCAGCAGGATCAGCAGAATCCAGATGATGCTTCTCAGAATCTTATGCAGTGTCTGGTTATCCTTCCGGATTTCCCTGCTGTGAACAGCCGTTTCCATGATTCATCTCCTCCTTTCTCAGTCATTCGAGAACTTCTTCTCGGAGCCGAACTGGATAATCGTCACAAGCAGCACGATCACAAGCAGCACCATGGAAATGGCGCTGGCCTGGCCGTACCGTACCTTGATGAAGGCCTCGTCATAGATGTAGGTCACCAGCATCTTGGTTGCCCGGCCGGGACCTCCGTCCGTCATGATAGCCACCACGTCGTAGATTTTGAAGCAGGAAATCACCATCATCACGGAAACAAAGAAGGTGGTGGGTTTCAGCTGCGGCAGTGTCACATGCCAGAACTGCTGCCACTTATTTGCGCCGTCCACTGTAGCCGCTTCCATCAGTTCACGGGGAATCCCCTGCAAGGCGGCCAGGTAAAGAACCATGTAGTATCCCATGTTCCGCCATACGCTTACCAGGATGATGGACCAGATGGCCATCGTGCTGTCCGCCGTCCAGCCTTTGTTGAAGTTGATTCCCAGTGCCATGATGATCTGGTTCACCGGGCCGTCCTTCATCAGCATGAAGGACCAGCAGACGCAGATCGCCACCATCGAGGAAACATAGGGAAAGAAGAAAACGGTCCGGAAGAACACCGCGCCCCTGATTTTGTTCAGCAGCAGCGCCAGCGCCAGTGCGCATATAATCGTCAGCGGTACGGTAACCACCGTATAATACACCGTGTTTTTCAATGCGATGCCCAGGTCCGCCCGGTTAAAAAAGTAAGCAAGGCCTTTCTCCGCCACCTTTTTCGTGGCAAAGATCGTCGCGTAGTTGTCCAGTCCGACAAACTTCAGCTTGGAGATGTCTCCGCCGTTCCACTCAAACAGTGACAGGGCAATGGCGCAGATCACCGGCACCAGTGTAAAGACCGCAAACCCGATAAAGTTAGGCGCCAGGAAAGAATATGCCACCAGCGTATTCTTTCTTTCCAGCTTGCCCATCCTGTACCGGACTTTTCTTACTTCCGACTGGCTCATGTGTCATCGTTTCCTTTCCCGTGTTCTGAAAAAAGCAGGGAAGGCAAGCAGCCTTCCCTGCCTGGGGGTTATATCCTGATCAGGGATTATTCGAACAGTTCAGCCACCCGCTCGTTCATCTCTTCGATACCCTCTTCGGGGGTGATTTCACGAGCCATGATCATGCTGTGTTCTTCATTCACGATCGTCTTGATGTCAGCGACCTTTTCAGCCACCGGCCATTCCATTGCCACAGCGGCGGGCAGCAGGGCGCCCTTGCTGGTCTCGTCAGCCGGGAAGCCTTCCACAGAAGACATGCTGGCGGCCACTTCTTCGGAAACCCACGCGGGACGGGCACCGACGGAAGCCGTAGCCTTGGCGCCTTCCACGCCGCCCAGCCAGGAGATGTACTCCCAGGCCAGATCCTTCTTCTCGGACTTGGCGTTGATCATCGCACCGGTCAGGTTGCCGAAGGAAGAACCTGCGGCCACGCCCTCAGCGTGCGGAACAGCGGTGATGCCCCAGTTGAAGTTGCAGGTGCCGTCCTTGTTGTAGCCAATCAGCGTGGACACGTACCAGTAGCCCATGGGCAGCATGGCGATGTTGCCGTTGGCAAAAGCAGCGGAGTAGTGCAGGCCGGCGGCCTTCAGATCCGCATAGCTCATGCAGGCGCCGGAATCTTCCAGATCCTGATACAGCTTGTAGAAGTAAAGCAGGTCGTCATAGTTTTTGTCAGCCAGTGTATTCACGCCGTCGCACACAGCCCAGTTCACCACGGCGGACAGCCAGGTGTGATAATGGGTTCCGTAGATGCCCTTATCCTTGTCGGTCATCTTCTTGGCCAGCTCAGCGTACTGATCCCAGGTCATGTCATTGGTGGGCAGTTCCACACCGGCAGCGTCGAACAGATCCTTGTTGTAGAACAGCACCCAGAAGTCGCTGCGGAACGGAATGGCATACTGCACACCGTCCACGGCATAGTTTACTTCAGTGCCTACGAATCCGGACATATCATATCCGTTCGTATCCAGCGGAGCTGCGAAGCCCTGAGCCTGCCAGTTGATCAGGTTGTCAATTTCCTTGATCATGAAAATGTCGCTCGTGTCTCCGCCTTCGAGCATGGTGGTCGCCTTCACAGCGTAATCCTGGGAAGCGACGTCCACATACTCGATGGTGACGCCGGGATGGGAGGCTTCAAAAGCATCCTTCTGGGCAATCAGGTAAGGGGTTGTGGTGGCATCCCATGTCACCACGGTCAGCACCTGGTCCTCGGCCAGGGCGGGTACGGCCAGCAGCGACATCATCAGCATCACGGCAAGCAGTACTGACAGCATTTTCTTCATGATAGGTTCCTCCTCAATCATTGTTAGGGAATGTTATCGGTTTCACGACCTGGAGCATACGAAATCCTGTTCTCTATGCCGTTTACCTTTCCGTTTCCCTGTCTTTGTCTAAATATTATGGTTTTTATCCCTTATTGTCAAGTGTTATTTCCCATAATTGATCGTTTTTTCTGATACAAAATATATGTTATCGGTAACATTTTTCTTGCTTTTCAGATTCCGTCATGGTATCATGCTGACAAAGATCAGAAACAGGTGAGAATGATGAGCAAAAAAGTGACCATTTACGATATTGCCCGGGAGGCCGGAGTCTCCACCGCCACGGTCACGCGTGTCTTCCGGCATGACCCTCACGTCAGCGAGGCCACCCGGGTAAAGGTCCAGCAGATCATTGACGCTCATGACTATACCCCCAGCCTTTCCGCACAGAACCTGGAAGGCGGGCGCACCCGCACCCTGGCCCTGGTCCTCCCCGTCGTGTCCAACCTGTATTTCAACCGGATTTTCGATGCCGCCTATTGGGAAGCGGAAAAGAACGGATGCAGCGTCCGTCTCTTCCAGACCATGGAAAACCAGGCCATCTCACCCGAGATTGTTAACGAACTGATCCGCTGCCGTATGGACGGCGTGCTGTTCGCGGGAAGCATCTGGTCGGCTGACCGGGATGACCTGAACGTCGCGCTGGAGCGGCTCGGCAAGTATATGCCGGTTGCCACCATCTGCCCGGATGATGTTTCGCTGGAATGCATCTGCATCCAGAGCGACCTGGTCAATTGTTCCCGGCTTCCCATCCGTCATCTCCACACCCTGGGGCACCGGCGCATCGCCTTCCTCGGCGGCTCCATGCACAGCCGGGATACCTCCCGCCGGGGCGTCGGCTTCCTGGAGCAGCTTCGGCTGATGGATCTGCCGGATGATCCCGCCTACCACGTGGACGCCGGTTATGATATGGAAAGTGGTGAACGTGCCGTTCTCCGGATGCTTTCCGGCCTGGATCGCAGCCGCTGGCCCAGCGCCATCGTGACCTTCAATGATCTGGTAGCCCTCGGTGTTATGAAACAGCTGAAGAAAATGGGGCTGAAGCTCCCCGATGACATGGCAATCATCGGCTGCGACAATCAGTTCTTCTGTGCCTATACAGATCCTTCCCTGACCTCGGTGGATCTTCACCCGGAGGAAATGGCCCGCAGTGCCATACGGGAGCTGCTGCTGGCCCGGGAATCCTCTTCCCGTTCCTTTGCCATGGTCCGGGAAGCCACCCTCGTCGTCCGCGAAAGCTGCGGCGCGCAGCTGGGTTTCCGCAAACTGTAATCCCGGAGGAATAAACAGTAATGATTACGATTCTTGTTCAGGCCGCTGACGGCACAGTCCTTGCTTCCTCGGAGCATCCGGAGGAAGCTTTCCTTTCCGTGGATCGGGTCTACCAGCCCGGGGATGTCATCCGCATATCCGGCGGCCGGCATCTCAGGATTCAGATGGATCAGGCGCTGCCCTCCGGGGAGGTTTATCTGCCGGATGAAAAGATGACCTGGCCCGTTCCCTGCGGAGAGCACCGTCTGGCCTATGCGCCGGGGCTCTTTGAGTCTCCCCGCCACATCATCACTGCGTCAGCAGTCTCTGCCAACACGCTCTGCCGGATCCGGAACGTCGCCTGCAACCCTGCCGACCTGCGCGGCGATACAGATTTCTTTCCCCACTGCACCGCCAACGTGGAGACCCGAAATGAAGCCTGCTTCTGTGCCCGCAATGTGATTGACGGTCTTCGCCTGAATACATTCCACGGCGAATGGCCTTTCCAGAGCTGGGGCATCGGTGCCCGGGAGGATGCCTGGTGCCTGCTGGATCTGGGCCGTCCGGTCATCGCTGAAAAGATGGCACTGACCCTCCGGGCAGATTTCCCCCATGACGCATACTGGACTGCCGGCCATGTCGTCCTGTCAGATGGAAGTGACATTTCCTTCCCCCTGGAAAAAACCGGTGACCGCCAGTGGATCGACCTGGGCGGACGCACCGTTCGCTGGCTCCGCCTTGAGCGCCTCATCAAAAGCAACGACCCGTCTGCTTTTCCTGCTTTGCGACAGTTCGAAGTTTACGGTCACGACCTGTAAACTTCGGACTGTCGCAACACTCTTCACTCTTCACTGATCACTCTTCACTCATCACTTTTCACTTCATTCAAAAAAACTGCTTCCTTATGGAAGCAGTTTTCTCCAACATTCTACATTTTTCATTCTTCATTCTTCATTGTGGAAGAGGTTTGGAAATCTTATTCCCATACCTCTTCCATCAAATCGTCTAACGTTATCGTCGTATGATCAAACCGCTTCCACCCGGTCCACAGCACCCGGATTTCCCCGTGATACGGAATCTCGCACTTCACCCACCAGATATTATTCCGGCTGTCCCAGGCCTTGGCCAGCACCTTAATCCACTGATTCTTCACGCTGTAGGTACCGCCGCCGTCATACTGCGTCCCGGGGCCTTTACGGGTCGCCAGCTTATCAATGGTCAGCCCCATCACGCCGTCTGCTTTGGGGCCGCCCTGCGGCGCTGCCGTGACCGTGCTGCCGCTCAGGATGGAAGCTGCTCCCTCCCAGTCCAGGGAAAAACCATAGCGGCTGACGTCATCCATTGTTATAGGTGGACAGGGTCATTGTCCTGCCGCTGCGCAGCGTCTGAAGCATGTTTTCGTAATCATTGTAGCTGATCAGTCCGCCGTTTTGCCAGAACCTGTCATTATCCTCGTTGGAATTATCGTATTCCGCCCGCAGGTAATTCAGCAGTGTATACTGTCCGAAGGCGTTCCGCGTCAGCTGCAGGGTCCAGGGCCATTCAAACTCATCATATTCAAGCACCAGTGTTCCGCCGTTTGCTGAGGACAGGTAGACATCAAAGTTCATTCCCGCGTCGTCATATCCGATACGGGTAATACCCGGCACGTAAAGCACGCACCTGACGACTGCACCGTTTGTGGAATAGATGTACAGATCGCCCCGTTCCTCGTTCGCCTTTTCCATGAAAATCAGTTCAGGAATGCCGTCCCCGGTGATATCCGCCAGGGAAACCGGCTTACAGGGCACCTGTATCACAACATCGCTGAGGTAGTATTCAATCGTCCGGTTCTGGTAAGCATGTATTGCCGCGGAATGATTGTTCAGGATCTGCAGATAGGCCTGCTGCCACGTACCGGAATACGTCTGCTGGTCAATAATCCATCCGCCTGTCGCCACATAGCCGTCCGGCTCGCTCGCCAGGGCTGTTATCCCGCACAGCATAACCGCTGCCAGCAATACCGCAAGGATTCGTTTCATGTTCGTTTCCCCCTCGGTTCATAGATTGTCACGTCCTGCAATTGAGCTGTCTTACAGCATAATTATATGATACTGTCTGCGGAAAAAGCAAATTTCGGGCTTCCCGGAGCAAAGAAGAAACCCCCGGAATCGCCATAATTCCGGGGGCTTCATTCTCTTCCGAAGGGAATGATTATTTCTTGCTTTCAAAGCCGAAGTACTGCTTTGCGTTGCGGTAGCTGATATCCGCCACGATCTCCTTCAGGGTGTCATAATCTTCCGGATAGAAGCCTGCCTCCACCCATTCTCCGAAGACCCGGCAAAGAATCCGGCGGAAATATTCATGCCGGGGATAACTCAGGAAGCTCCGGCTGTCCGTCAGCATACCCACAAATCCGGCCAGGTATCCCAGGGAAGCCAGGCTCTTCAGCTGTTCGACCATCCCGTCAAAGTGATCGTTGAACCACCAGGCGGAACCGTGCTGGATCTTGCCTACGGCCTCATCGTTCTGGAAGCAGCCCAGGATGGTATCGATCGCCGCGTTGTCATTGGTGTTCAGGCTGTAAAGGATCGTTTTCGGCAGCTTGCCCTTATCCTCCAGTGCGCCGAGGAAAGCAGCCGTCTGGGTACTGGGGGCGGTATTATCCACACAGTCAAAACCGGTATCCGGTCCCATTGTGCGGAAGGTCACCGGGTTGTTATCCCGGCGGCAGCCGTAGTGCAGCTGCATCACCCATCCCCGTTCACGGTATTCAGCCGCCATGGCCATCATAAAGGCGCACTTGAATTTGGCTTCCGCCTCAGCGTCCGGCAGTTTTCCTTCCACCCGCTCCCGGAAGATCTTTTCAACCTCCGCCTCGTCCGCAGGTGCGTACATGACGTAATTCAGTCCATGGTCGCTCAGTTTGCACCCGTGGGCAGCAAAGAAATCCAGCCGTTTGTGCAGGGCATTCTTCAGGTCGGCAAAGGATGCGATCTTCATACCGGCTGCCTTTTCCAGCTGCGCAATGTATTCCGGCCAGGTTGTCTTTTCCAGGTTCATGGCCTTGTCCGGACGCCAGGCCGGCAGTACCGTCACCGGGAAGGTTTTGTCCGCCGCCAGCTTCTCATGCCACTCCAGCGTATCTGCCGGATCATCCGTCGTGCAGATTGTATCCACATTGCTCATCATGATCAGGCCCCGGGCGGAATAGCCTTCGCTCTGCAGTTTCGCGTTGGCCAGTTCCCAGACTTCCCCCGCAGTGTCCTTGTTCAGGATACCCTCATAGCCGAAGAAACGGCGCAGCTCCAGGTGGCTCCAGTGATACAGGGGATTGCCGATCGACTTTCCCAGTACTTCCGCGTACTTGTCAAACTTTTCCCGGTCAGAGGCGTCACCGGTGACGTACTTCTCCGGCACACCCGCGGAGCGCATCAGGCGCCACTTGTAGTGGTCTCCGCCCAGCCATACCTGGGTAATGTTTTCATAACGGACGTCCTCCCAGATCTCCCTGGGGTTCAGATGGCAGTGATAGTCAATAATCGGCTGTTTCTCCGCCGCTTCATGATACAGCTTCTTCGCCGCTTCCGTATTCAGCAAAAACTCCTTGTCCAGAAACGCTTTCATTCACATTTCCTTTCCTGCACATACGCACACCATTCATAATTGTTCATTGTTCATTATTCATTGTTAATTGTTCGTTATCTTTTAACCCTTGCGCTGCCGTTTTTGATAATGGATTCAACCTCTTCCTTGCTGGCCATGCTGGTGTCGCCGGGGGTGGTCATCGCCAGCGCGCCGTGAGCCGCGCCGTAATTGACAGCCAGTTCAGGATCACCGGTGGTCATCAGGCCGTAGATCAGGCCGGAGGCGAAGGAATCACCGCCGCCCACGCGATCCAGGATTTCCAGGTTGTCAAAAGCCTTTGACATATAGACGTTTCCATCCGCCCAGCAGATCGCCTTCCAGTCGTTTACCGTAGCGGTTTTGACAGTGCGCAGCGTGGTGGCGATGGCTTTGAAGTTGGGGTACTGCTTCGCCGCTTCCGCGATCATCTTGTAATACCCGTCCAGGTTCAGTTCCTTCAGGTTTGCGTCGTTCCCCTCGATTTCGAATCCCAGGCAGGCGGTAAAGTCTTCTTCATTGCCGATCATCACGTCCACATATTTGGCAACTTCCCGGTTAACCTCCCGGGCTTTTTCCAGGCCACCGATAGCGGACCACATGGAAGGCCGGTAATTCAGGTCATAGGAGATCAGGGTGCCGTATTTCTTCGCAGTCTTGCACGCGGCGATAACGGTCTCACAGCTCTGTTCGGACAGTGCCGCGTAGATGCCGCCCGTATGCAGCCACCGGACGCCCAGCTTGCCGAAGATATAGTCGAAGTCAAAGTCTTCGGGAGTAGCTTTGGAAATGGCTGTGTTGGCACGGTCAGAACACCCCACCGCGCCCCGGATACCGAATCCGCGCTCTGTGAAGTTCAGGCCGTTCCGGCAGACGCGGCCGATACCGTCCGTCTTTTTCCAGCAGATCAGGTCTGTATCCACGCCGCCCTGTTCAATCAGGTCCCTGAGCAGTTTGCCGACTTCATTGTCCGCAAATGCAGTAATCACACCGGTCTTCAGGCCAAAGCACTTGTGCAGGCCACGGACCACATTGTATTCACCGCCGCCTTCCCAGGCTTTAAACTCCCGGGCAGTCCGGATCCGGCCCTCACCGGGATCCAGGCGCAACATGATTTCACCCAGGGATACCGCGTCATAGCGGCACTCTTCAGCAGGTTTCAGATTAAGGTTCATATTCATTACCCCCTGATTTCTTTCACAATGCCGGCCGCTTCACGAACCAGCCGTTCAATCTCATCGAACTGTCCGGCTTTCACCAGCTTGCCGCTGACCATCCAGCTGCCGCCGCAGGCCACAATCCGGTCATAAGACAGGTAATCCCGCACATTCTCCGCGTTGATGCCGCCGGTGGGCATAAAGTTCAGGCCTACATACGGTGCCGCCAGGGCCTTGATCATCTTCAGGCCGCCGGCCGGTTCCGCCGGGAAGAACTTCAGCACGTCCAGGTCAAACTGCAGCGCTGCTTCAATCTCCGTAGGAGTGCATACGCCGGGAGTCATCGGAACACCCTTTTTCAGCACATGCTCCGTAACCTTCGGATTAAATCCGGGGCTGACAATAAACGTAGCGCCTGCGTCAATCGCCCGGTCCGCCTGTTCCGTGGTCAGCACGGTGCCCGCGCCGATAATCATTTCCGGGAAGGCTTTGGCCATTCTCCGGATGGATTCCTCCGCCGCTGCGGTCCGGAAGGTCACTTCCGCGCAGGGCAGTCCGCCGGCCATCAGCCGTTCCGCCAGCGGCAGCGCATCTTCAGCACTGTCCAGCACCACAACCGGCACAATACCGATTCCCTTCAGTTTCTTCATCATTTCTGTCATCGAATTTCTCCCCCTCAACATATCCGTCAGTATAATGAATGATTAATCTGGAATTACTTTCTCAATTCTTCATTCTTCATTGCTTTGATTTGAAAATCTGAGGATTTTCAAATCAAAGCGTTATTCCCTGTTTGAAGATCGCCAGGTCATGGAACCCGTTGATTTCTCCCCTGGTCTTTTCACCGGAAGCAATCCGCATCACGGTGTCCAGCAGTTCTCCGCCCAGTTCTTCCAGCGTCATGCCTGTCAGCAGCCTTCCCGCGTCAAAGTCGATCCAGTTCCGTTTCTTCTGTGCCAACGGAGTATTGGATGCAATCTTCAGCGTCGGCACAGGGCAGCCGAAAGGCGTTCCCCTGCCGGTGGAAAAGAGCACCATCTGTGCCCCTGAAACCGCCAGGGCGGTGGAAGCCACCAGGTCGTTTCCCGGTGCAGAAAGCAGGTTCAGGCCCGCCGTTACCGCCTGTTCTCCGTAAGCCAGCACGCCTTTCACCGGCGAGCTTCCGCTCTTCTGGGTGCAGCCCAGCGCCTTGTCCTCCAGGGTAGTGATACCGCCGGCCTTGTTGCCCGGAGAAGGATTCTCATATACCGGCATATGATAGCTCTCAAAGTACGCCTTGAAATCATTGATCAGACCCACGGTTTTCCGGAACAGTTCCTCGCTCTCGCACCGGTCCATCAGGATAGTCTCAGCGCCAAACATTTCCGGCACTTCAGTCAGGATCGTGGCTCCGCCCATAGCGGTCAGCCTGTCGCTGAATACGCCGATTGCCGGGTTGGCTGTGATACCGGACAGCCCGTCCGATCCGCCGCACTTGAGGCCGATCGTCAGCTGATCTGCCGGACAGGGAACCCGCTCATCCCGGCGCATCCATTCCGCCAGTTCTTCCAGCAGCTTCATGCCCGCTTCCTGCTCATCCTCACAGTCCTGGCTCACCAGGAAGCGGATCCGGCTTTCATCATAATCCTTCATGAAAGGTTTGATCTGTTCAATCCCGCTGTTTTCGCAGCCCAGTCCCAACAGCAGCACGCCGCCGGCATTGGGATGTGTTGCCAGCGCCGCCAGCACTTTCCGTGTATTGTCCTGGTCATCTCCCAGCTGACTGCATCCGTATGGATGGGAGAAGGCATACACGCCCTCCACCGCGCCGCCGGCCAGTTTCTGCGCCTCCCGGGCCAGCGCCTTCGCCACGTCATTTACGCAGCCCACTGTCGGCAGGATCCACAGTTCATTCCGGATGCCCGGTTTCCCGTTCTTCCGGGGATACCCCATGAAGGAAACCGGCTCTTCTTTTTCTTGCCGGGGATACACGGGATGCCACTCATATTCTTTTTCCCCGGACAGCAGCGTATGCAGGTTATGGACATGTACGTGCCCACCTGCCGGAATATCCTCTGTGGCTTCTCCGATAGGATAACCGTACTTGATGACCGCCTCCCCTTTCCGGATATCCCGCAGGGCCGCTTTATGGCCCATCGGCAGGTCATCCTTCAGGGTGAGCTTACCGGTTCCCCAGGAAACGGTTTCGCCGGCTTTCAGCGGTTTCAGTGCCACCGCCACCATATCCCGGGGCGTAATCCGCACCATTTCGTTCATGTCTTTCTCCATGCAAAGCATCGTCATAAATCAGGGAGTAACAGCCCTGAATTCTGAATTTCATTATGCATTATGCATTGTACATTGTGCATTATTCCAGGCATTCCCCGAATGCTTTCAGTGCGCCTTCTTCCCGGATCGTTTTCAGGATCCTGCCCGCGGCTTCTTCGAAGCCTGCCACCGTGGTCAGGTCCATTCCCCACATTTCCGTGTTGGTCATGACTGCATGGATCAGTTCCTCCGGAGAATCGTTCCGATGGCTGTAGAAAAACTCCAGCACATACCGGTCGTCGCTCACTGTGTACTCGTTGCCCTTCGGCCGGCGGCAAATCAAGCCCTGCTCCGTCAGCGCCTGTACGTCGTTGGAGTAGAACGCGGCATATGCTGCGAAACTGGTCGTCAGGCAGATCGGCAGGCTTCCCTTTTCCTTTACATAGTCCAGGAATGTCGGCATATTCCGTGCCCGCCATTTGCTGGTGGAATTCAGGCTGATGCTCATCAGCTCATGATTGACAAAAGGATTGTTGAACCGGTCCTGCACAGCCTGTGCAAACTCTTCCAGGTCCTTTTTGTCCAGGGGCAGGGTCGGAATCACTTCCTCATACAGCATCCGGTTCATATATCCACGCACGGTATCATCATGCATGCAGTCCCGTACAATGTCAAACCCGGCCAGATAGGCTCCGGGTACGAAACCGGTATGGGCGCCGTTCAGGATTCGTACCTTGCGTTTCTTATAGGGAGTCACGTCCGGTACCACGATTACCGGCACACCGGCCTTCCTGAACGGGAGTCGGTCCTCCAGTTCCTGCGGTCCTTCAATCACCCAGATTCCGAAAACCTCACCCACGTCCGTCAGCGGATCCTCGTATCCGTTCTTTGCGTTCAGGCTTTCCACCTCTTTGGGATCGCGGATCCGCCCGGGAACGATCCGGTCCACCAGCGTGGAACAGAAGATATTCTCCTCATTCACCCAGCGTCGGAAATCCTCGCTCAGCTTCCAGTCGTCAATATACTGGTTCACGCAGCGGAGCAGCTCTTTTCCGTTGTTGTCGATCAGTTCACAGCTGAGCATGATGATACCCTTCCGCCCGGCGGTAAACCGTTCATACAACACCCTGGTCAGCTTGGCCGGGAATGAAACCGGCGGCACCTGGTCAAAGGTACTCTCCGTATCGTGGACAATACCCGCTTCCGTGGTGTTTGAAACGATGATCTCAAGTTCCCCGCTCCGGGCCGTTTCCAGCACCTTCTCCCAGTTCTCATAGGGATTGATGCACCGGCTTACCGCGGAGATGACCCGTTTCTGGTCCACCTTCTCGCCCTTTTCGCTGCCCCGGAGATACAGGGTATACAGGCCTTCCTGCTGATTGATCAGTTCCGTCAGGCCCTGGGCGATGGGCTGAACCAGCACCACTTTTCCGTTAAACCCGGCTTTCTCATTTGCGATATCGATGAAATTGTCCACAAAGGCGCGAAGGAAATTCCCCTCGCCGAACTGCATCACCTTTTCCGGTGCCTGTTCCAGCACAAATCCGTCGTATCCGGACTCTTTCAGCACCTGATAATTCAACTGTGCCATCTTCTTTTCCTCCAGGATAAAATCAGATTGTCAGTCGGTCAGTGTTTTCTTCAGGGTTTCACGTACAGCGCCGGGACCCTGGATTTCTTCCAGGAAGTATCCGGTAATCCGTTCTCCCAGTTCGCACCGGGTCAGGTCGCTGCCGAAAATCATGGGATTGGACAGAATCGGTTTCAGCTTGTCGCCGCAGGTTTCAGGCTTTCCGAGCTCGATTCCGGACAGCATGGCCCGCAGCTCCTCCAGCAGCGGATCTCCGGACAATGGCATGGCATTGCCTGCGTCATCCACACCCAGCAGATACCGGAGCCAGCCCGCAATTGCCAGCGGCAGGGCTACCAGCTGATCCATGGAACGGTTCTCCGCCAGGTAGCTCTTGATGGTTTCACCGAAGCGGATTCCCACCTTCTGGGAGGTGTCTGTCGCAATCCGCTGCGGGGCGTCAGGCATGAAGGGATTGGGCAGCCGTTCCTCCACCACTTCGTCAATGAAAGCTTTGGGGCTGAGGATTCCCGGATCCGTCACAACCGGCAGTCCTTCCTGGTATCCCAGCCGGCGGATCAGCTTCACCAGGTCCTCGTCCTTCATCTCTTCCCGGATCAGGGTATAGCCCAGCAGGCAGCCATAAACCGCAAGGGCGGTATGCAGCGGGTTCAGGCAGGTGGTCACCTTCATCCGTTCCGTCTTGTTCACTGTCTCCCGGTCTGTAAAATACACACCGGCTTTTTCCAGAGGCGGACGGCCGTTGGGGAACTTGTCTTCCACCACCAGGTACTGGGCTTTCTCCGCGTTCACAAACGGCGCCACAAAAGTCCCCCGGGGCGTTTCCAGCGGAGCCACAGCTTCAATGCCTGCTTCCTCAAGCATCCGCTGAACCTCAGGAGCAGGCCTGGGCGTAATCTTGTCGATCATGCTCCAGGGGAAGGATACCTGGCTTTCGTCCGAAAGCCACTTCACAAAGTCCTTCGGTACAAAGCCGTTCACCTGCCAGGCCTTGGCCACCTCCAGGATACTGCTCTGCAGTTTTTCCCCGTTGTGGCTGCAGTTGTCCATGCTCACCACTGCCAGCGGAAGCTTCCCGTTCTGGTACCGGTGATACAGCAGCGCTGTTACAATCGTCATGGCATGGCGGGCCTTTTCCGGTCCGTTCTTCAGGTCTTCTTCCACCACCTTCTGGTAGTTTCCGTCAATCTGTCGCAGGGCATAGCCCTTTTCAGTAATCGTAAAGCTGATCATCTGGAGAGAAGGGGCGGCAAAGGCCCGCAGCAGCCGGGCATAATCCGCCTGTTCCCCGGGCTGGGCAACCACCGCTTCCGAAACGGATGCCACGATTTCCTTGTCGATGGTCGCGTCCGCGTTCAGGGTCACGCTCAGTGTCAGGTTATCATATCCGCCGTAAATCATCCGGATGTTGTCCACGTCAAAGGTATCCGCGGCGATAATACCCCGGTCTGAAAGACCGGCATCCAGCAGCCGCTGCTGCAGCACGGCAATGAACGCCCGGAAAATGTTTCCCGCGCCGAAGTGCACCCACATAGGCGCCTCTTCCGTCTTCTGCTTCATAGCGCTGATATCAAACGCCGGCAGGCGCACACCGGCTTTCTCCCAGCCGGCCCGATCCTTCAGATTCTCCAGACTTACCCTCATATCAATTCTCCATTCCTTCTGCTTTCAATTATCATTCTTCACTTTTCATTGTTCATTTTTCATTCTTTTCTATTGCTTCCCACAGGCCGTTCAAGTAGGCCACACCGAGGGCACGGTCATACAGGCCGTAGCCGGGGCGGCCCTGCTCATCCCAGATCATACGTCCGTGGTCCGGCCGGATGTAGGTATCCGGGCAGGTCTCATGGATGGCTTTCATGATTTCATACACATCCAGGTCGCCGGTAGAGGACAGATGGGAAGCTTCCCGGAAGTGATGGTAGCCCAGGTATTTGACGTTGCGCACATGCATGGCGCCGATGCGGTCCATCTTTCCGAAGTGACGGATCGCTGCCGGAATATCGTTGTCAGGATTGGATCCGAGAGAACCGGTGCACAGGCACAGGGTATTGGCGGGGCTGTCATGCAGCTTCACCATCTTGTCGAAATCCTCCTGGCTGTGGGTAATCCGCGGCAGTCCGAAGATCGGCCAGGCCGGATCATCCGGATGGCAGGCCATCCGCACGCCCACTTCCTCGCACACCGGAATCACAGCATCCAGGAAATACTTGAAGTTCTTCCTCAGTCCGTCCGGAGTCATCCCTTCATACTGCTTCAGGGTTGTCTCCAGCAGGGCCAGCCGTTCCGGTTCCCAGCCGGGCAGGGAGAATCCTTTGCTTCCGGAAGCAGTTCTGCGGACGATTTCCAGCGGGCCCATCTCACCCAGGTCCTTCTCGTCAAAATACAGGCTGTTGCTTCCATCTTCCGGAATCACCCGGGCCAGGTCCGTACGCAGCCAGTCGAAAACAGGCATGAAGTTGTAGATGATCACTTTCACACCATGTTTTGCCAGCATCCGGATCGTGGAAATGTAGTTGGCGATATACTCATCCCGCCGTCCCAGGCCGGTCTTGATGTCCTCATGAACATTCACTGATTCAATGACTTCGATCTCGAGTCCCGCTTCGTTTACTTCCTTTTTCAGAGCAATAAACTCTTCTTCCGGCCAGTCCACACCGGCGGGTTTCTCCAGCAGACCCATCAGACCAGTCATGCCGGGAATCTGTTTGATGTACTTCAGCGGAATCGGATCAGACTGGCTTCCATACCAGCGAAATGTCATTTTCATGTTTCGGATACTCCCTTTCTTGTTTTCATTCGGATATTGACGGCGGAAAACACCGTCAGAAGAACAATCGACACCAGGATAGCGGTCATGCTCATCTCAAATCCGCCGCTTTGCGCAAGGAATCCAACCAAGGCAGGCATCAGGATACCGCCTGTCGCTCCAAAGGCCAGCAGGGTTCCCGTCGCCAGCGGATAGGTGTTGGTATAGTGCACGGCGTCGGAATAGATCATGGGGCAGATCCCGGCCATGCAGAATCCCATGCCCGCAATACACCCCGTCACCACCGGAACAGCTGACGCCAACAGCATTCCGGCGAAACAGGCGGCCATTCCGATCGACGCGACAAACATCAGGATCTTCTGGGATACTTTCCGGGAAAGCCAGGCACATGTCAACCGTCCCGCCAGGATCACCGCCCACAGAAGGGTCGCCATGGACTGGCTGTAAGCGGCAATGCCTCCCTCACCCATGGCAGTGAAGAGCGACTGCTTATGCTGCAGGTAGGTAACCAGCCATCCGTTAATGGCATATTCGCTGCAGATATAGCAGAACATCATTCCGGCGAAAACCAGAAAAGCCGGCTCTTTCAGGAACGCCATTGTCCGTGCCTCTTTCTGCTTCCTGTCCGGACGGTCATCCGGCACCTGCGAACGGGAAAACAGGAATACTGCCGCCACGCCGCACAGCACCACAAAAAAGAGTCCGGCCTGCCAGGCTGCAATGCGGCTCAGCAGAAGAAAGGCCATCGGTGCGGTAATGGCACCAACGGCAAAGCACGCATGCAGAATATTGGCTGCCGCGGGGCTGCCGTCAGTCAGGACGTTCACCGTGTGGTTGTTGAAATTCGTAACGGAGCCACGTCCAACACCCGTAAGTACAAAAGCTGCGAAAAGAAGGCCCGGAGCACCGGTAACGGCCATCAGGGTCATCCCCAGGAAAGCCAGGGAGGCCAGAAGAGCAATGGACCGGCGGCGTCCCAGCCAGAAGGGCACAATACCCGAAACAAATCCGGCAACCATGTTGCCGATCGAATGAGCGGACAGCAGCACCCCGCTGAAGGAATCTGACAGTCCCCAGCTGCGTTTGAGATCCGGCATGGCAGATCCAAGCATCAGGGAAACCATACCGCTGCAGAAAAACGCGTAAAAGCACGTCAGCAGCAACCGGCGGCGGGAAGGATCCATTCGGCGGAGGAAAGAAAACATCGGCATACTCCCTGAATACATCCCGGGCCTTTTCAGGCCCGGGATCATTCATCATTCAGTTTCCGGATCACACACTGTATCCGAACAGTTGCGGCAGCCAGAGGCTGATCTGCGGAATGAAGGTAATCAGGATCAACGCGGCAACCATGCAGAGATAGAACGGCATGGTCGCCCGGACCACCTTTTCCATAGGACGTTTTGCCACGGCGGAACCGATAAACAGCACAGCTCCGACCGGCGGAGTCAGCAAGCCGATACCGCAGTTAAGCACAACCATGATACCAAACTGGATCGGGCTGAGGCCGATAGACGTAGCCACAGGCAGCAGGATTGGTGTTGCAATCAGGATGATCGGCGCCATATCCATGATCATGCCCAGTACCAGCAGGATCACGTTCAGCAGCAGTGCAGTGATAATGGGGCTGTTGGAAATGCCGGTAATCAGCGCAGCAGCTTTTGCGGGAACATGCAGGTTGGTCAGGCAGTATCCGAAAGCGCCGGACATGGCAATCAGGATTAGCACAATGGCCAGCGTATCGATACAGCTCTCAAAGCTCTTCCAGACGCCTTTCCAGGTCAGTCCCTTGTAAATGAACACAGATACAAACAATGAGTAGATGACCGCGATAGCAGCGGATTCAGTAGCGGTAAACACGCCGCCCACAACGCCGACAACCACGATCAGCACCGCCAGCAGGGCCCAGATGCTCTTGCCCAGCTGTTTGACGAAGTTTTTGATGGAGAATTTCTCCCCCTTGGGATAATTCCGCTTCACAGAAATAATATAGGATCCCACCATCAGGGCTATAGCCAGCAGGGCGCCGGGCAGATAGCCTGCCATAAACAGCGCGCCGACCGAGATACCGCCGGCTGTAGTGGCGTAAATAACCATATTGTGGCTGGGCGGAACCAGCAGTCCCTCGCAGGAGGAAGTGATGGTCACAGCAGTTGAAAAGTCCACGTCATAGCCTTCATCCACCATCATGGGGATCAGGATGGAGCCCAGGGATGCCGTATCTGCGGAAGCAGATCCGGAAATGCCGCCGAAAAAGTAGGACGCAACGATGTTCACCATTGCCAGGCCGCCGCGCATCCATCCGACAATGGAGTTGGCCAGCGCAATCAGCTTCTCCGAAATGCCTCCGGAGCCCATCAGCACGCCCATTGTGATAAAGAACGGCACAGCCATCAGGCTGAAGGACCATACGCCGCGCACCATCTGCATGGGCAGGACGCTCAGTTTCTGGCCCATGGAAATCAGGCACAGTACCGTGGAAATACCAACAGAGTACGCAATGGGGAAGCGCAGGAAAACCATCAGCAGGAAACTGCCGAGCAGAATAATCGTGGATAAGGTTTCAGCATC
Source organism: Clostridiales bacterium FE2011 (assembly GCA_017569305.1). NCBI lineage: Bacteria > Bacillati > Bacillota > Clostridia > Eubacteriales > Clostridiales bacterium FE2011. The sequence goes on from CP069418.1 coordinate 1,034,341, forward strand.
CATTATGCCTGCACCTCCTTCTTCTCAGTCTGGGGCACAAAGAATTCTTCTATATGCAGGAATACCTGTTCAAGTTCAAAAATAACCATACTCACACCGGCTACAGCCACGGGCAGGTACATCCAGATCTGGCTCAGGTTCGGCAGGGAGGAGTACTTGGCAAATCTTGCAATATTGCCGGTGGGTTTGATCACATCCAGCCCTTCGATCAGCAGTACCACGCCAAGCGCCATCACCGCAATGTCTGCCAGCAGGTCCAGCGTGAGCAGCACTTTCTTTGGCAGGTACTTATCAAAAGCCGTCATGCGGATGTGGCTGCGCTTGCGGATTGCCAGCGTAGCGGAAAGGACCGCCATGTAGACCATCAGAGTCAGGACCATTTCTTCACCCCAGTGCGGAGCTGTAAAGAAGGGGAAATAGCGGCCGGCTACAGTAACAGAGGTAATGATGATATCTCCGATCAGGAGAAGCTTGCAGATAAACAGCATGATCTTGTAAGTCCAGTCATAGACGGGCTTGATCTTTTCCAGCTTCTTAAAAATGGTTGGCATTCAGAAGCCTCCTTGGTATCATGTGTGAACGGACAGTGTCTCTCAGCAAAAATACGAATCGGGGGCGCAGGAGTTGGGCCCTGCACCCCCAACGGGTTCATTGTTTAATCGTCTTTTTCAGATCATTACTGCAGCGCCATGATCGCTTCATAGATTTCTTCCATGCCAGCGATATTCGCTTCCAGAACAGCCTTGGTAGCTTCCTGCCAGACGCTCTTGTCTTCCACTTCGTTGACAGTGCAGCCCATTTCGATCAGCTTGTTGTAAGCATCTTCCTGACGGGCCATAACGGACTTCTCGCATTCAGCCATCGCGTAATCGGCAGCTTCCTGAACCATAGCCTTCTGCTCATCGCTCAGCTTGTCGAAGCAGGAATCGGTAGCGATCAGTTCGATGGTGCCCAGGGTGTGGCCGTCACGGAGCATGTAGGGAGCAACTTCCTGGAAGGAGTTGGACAGGTAGTTGGTGATGGGCTGTTCAGCGCAGTCCACAACACCGGTCTGAAGCGCGCTGTACAGTTCACCGAAGGAAACGGGAGTGAAAGCGGCGCCCAGGCCCTGCAGCAGGCCGGTCATGATCGGGTCGTCAGACACGCGGATCTTCAGGCCCTTCAGGTCTTCAATGGTCTTGATGTCAACCTTGGAGAAGAAGTGACGATAGCCTTCTTCACCATAGGCCAGGCCGGTCCAGGGCTGACCAACTTCTTTGGCTTCAGCCAGCATTTCCTTGGCCAGGTCGCTCTTAACGAACTTCCAGTAGTGCTCTTCGCTGCCGAAGACGTAGGGCAGGGTCAGGAACACGCTCTTCTTTGCGCCATACTGATTCAGTGCGAAAGCGGAGATACGGACGATGTCAGCGGAAGTGTCGCCGCCCAGGATGTTGGCCAGGACGTCTTTTTCGCTGCCCAGAACGCCGCCGCCCTGGAGATCAACAACGATTTCACCGGCGGAAAGCTCTTCCAGCTTCGTCTTGAAAGCCCAGGCCACGTCGCTGACGACAGAGCCCTTCTCAGCGTTCTCTTCCAGAGTAGCGGGAACGGGGTTCACTTCAGCATAGGTCAGGGTAATCGGATCCGCAAAAGCGGCGGTGCAGCCCAGCAGCAGAGCCAGGGCCAGCAGGATACCAAGCAGTTTCTTCATGGGAATGCCTCCTTATTCAATTTCGGATGATCTCATCCTTCTGATGGCAATATTTAATCATATTGTCTCCATATTGTACATGGTGGAAAATACACATTATATTGCAAAAAACATCATTTTATGTATAATGCTGGTAGAAACATTGTTGAAAGAAGTGGCAATCATGGATGGTGCCTATATCTCCGCCTTCAATATATTGCAAGATATGAGCAGAAACGACATCGAGGTTTATCATTACTGCGATGCCGCCACCTTTGGTGTGCCGCCGCACCGGCATGATTTTTACGAGCTTTACTGTCTGCTGTCAGACAGCTATACTTACCATGTGGAAGACAATCAGTATGAACTCCATCCCGGAACCCTGATCCTTGTTCCTCCGGGAGAAACGCACTGGCCGGAGCTGCAGGGGCCTCCCCGGGATATTGAACGGATCGTTCTCTGGCTCAATCCGGAGTTCATCTCTTCCCTGTCCATCTTCCTGCCCAAGACCCTGGGCGCCATGGGTTCCAACCTCCAGGACGAGCATCTCATCGTACCGGAGGAAAAGACCTATCACGTCATTCTGAACCTGTTGTATTCCCTGCTGTACGAAAAAAACCGTGCGGACGCGGACAGCCAGTATCTGTGCCACCTGATCCTCTCCCAGCTGCTGATCCATATCAGCCGTGTGCTGAATCAGCGGACAAAACCGCAGGAGGATCCGGGAACGCGGTACGGGGAAATCATGAAGGTGCATGAATACATCAACGCCCACTACCGGGAATCCCTGAGCGTCAGTGATCTGGCGCAGCGTTTCTTCCTGGATAAAAACACCATGACCCGTCAGTTCAAGCGGATCATCGGCATGACGCCTGGAGACTACATCCGCCGGAAGCGCCTGGAAAATGCCCGGGAACTGATCCGTCAGGGCTACAGCATTCAGCATGCGGGATACTCAAGCGGTTTTTCGGATTACAGCGCCTTTTTCCGTGCGTTTCGTCAGTATTACGGTATGTCTCCCGGTGATCTGGTCGGTCGTTCCAAAGCCAGCCGCAGGCAGCAGTCAGAACAGGAAAGCGAGGAATAAAGAATGGAACTGAAGTTTACGGATATTACGGTCGCGGTAAAGCTGGATGAAAAAACCTTCAAGCGCTTTGCGCGTTTTGATATGTTTGCCCTGCGGAAAAAATGGATCCGGCCCGCCGTATTCTCCCTGATCCTGATTGCATTTGCTGTCATCGCCCTCCTTACCCGGAAGGAACAGTCCGGGCTGATCGCTGCCGTACTGCTGGTTGTCGGCATCGGACTCCCCCTTGTCTATATCGGCACCTTCCTCAGCCAGGTCAATATGCAGGCCGCCAGGGCAAAGCTGAAACCCGCCCGGCCCGTCTACACCGTAACCATGCGGGATGAAGGTATCCGGATCGTGAACGACCAGAAAGCGGAGGAGCCGCAGGAAGTCTCCTGGGATTCCATATACAAAGCTTTCCGGAAAAAAGGCTGCATCTACCTGTATGTGACGCCCGCCAAAGCTTTCCTCCTGCCGTCAAAGCAGGCGGATGCTCCGGATTATGACGTCTGGGAGTTCATCCGTGATCACCTGGGCAGGGAAAAATGCAAAGGATAAATCAAAAAAGGAGTGAAAAGGAAATGAAAGGCATCGTCCAGCATCGCAGTGATATCACAATGAATCCCCTGGGAGGCGGAGTGGAACGAAGCGTCCTGGCATATGATGATCCGCTGATGGCCGTGGAGGTCAGTTTCGAAACCGGCTCGGAGGGAGCTCCGCATACCCATCCCCATACGCAGCTGAGCTACGTCCTTTCCGGCTCCTTCCGCTACAGCGTGGAGGATGAATCCGTGGTCCTGAATCCCGGAGATTCCATTGTGGTTCCTTCCGGACTGATCCATGGAACCGTCTGTCTGGAAAAAGGTGTGCTGCTGGATGTATTCACGCCCAAGCGGGATGATTTTCTGAAAGCCTGATTCGTTTTTATCGTGTTGCGATAATTTATTGTTGACTTTCGATCATTTTCGATATATGATACTCCCGAACAAAGAAACCGGAGGCATCGGAAATGAATCAGCAAAAGCTTTCTTCCTGGCTGAAAGCCATCATTATCATCATCGGGCTCTGCGGGTTGATCGTTTATTTCGGTATCCTGCCCGACTGCGGATCCTGGATGCAGGACAGCTATCCTGAATTTGCGTCCTGGCACTGGCCGTGGATGATCTTCCTCTGGATCACGGCCATTCCCTGTTATGCCATCCTTGTGCTGGCCTGGAAAATCGCGGTCAACATCGGGGAGAACCGGTCTTTCTCCTCATCGAATGCCGCCCTCCTGCAGGGAATTGCCTGGCTGGTGGCCGGGGATATCCTGTTCTTCTTCCTGGGGAATGTCGTTTTCTTTTTCATGAGCATGAACCATCCGGGAATCTTTCTGATTTCCCTGCTGATCTGCTTTGTGGGCTTTTCGGTCACAGTCGCGGCTGCCTGCCTCTCCCATCTGGTCCGGAAGGCTGCTGATCTTCAGGAGCAGAGCGACCTGACGGTATAAGGAGGATACAGCATGGAAGGCGAAATCATCTTCAATATCGACGTGATGCTGGCCAAGCGCAAAATGAGCGTATCGGAGCTTGCCGACCGCGTGGGCATCACGCTGGCCAACATGTCCATCCTGAAAACCGGCAAGGCAAAAGCCGTCAAGGTATCAACCATGGCCAAGCTCTGTGAAGTCCTGGACTGCCAGCCGGGTGATCTGTTTGAGTACCGGAAGCCCTCCGATGACAAATAAATAACCTGTCGATATTCACTGCCGGGAGCTCAGCTTCCCCGGCAGTTTTTTGTCCGGTTTTCTCCATAAAATATTTTTGTTCGCCTTACAATTCGGGAGTGCTCATGATAAAATTTTATCTGAACGAAGCGCGTCGTTAATACTGTCTGTCAAGGAGAATAATCATGAGCGAAATCATCAGGAAAGACATCAGTGAAGAATGGGCCCATTCCGGGATTATCAAGGCAGGAGATTACTGCTTTTTAAGCTATTGCGTAGGCAATATCGGCGGCACAATTGAAGAACAGATCAACGGTGCCTTTGACCAGATGGAAGAGCGTCTCGCCCTTTTCGGCCTTACGCTGGAAAATGTGGTCCACATGGACTGCCTTTTCCGGGATGTATATAACATCCCCGTCATGGAAAAAGTGATTAAAGAGCGGTTCAAGGGCAAGTATCCCTCCCGCAAGTCCATCCAGACCGAGTTTGCCCACGTCGGCGGAAGCAGCGGTCTTCATTTCCAGGCGGATGCCGTCGCATACTGCGGCTGACGCATCCGCGGAAGGAGTACCAGATGCTGACCGTTACGCTGCCCCAGGCCCGGCAGTTCATCCTGCTGAAGCAGGGTTTGTTGGGAGACTACCGTTTCATCCGCAAGGACGGAGCTTATCAGTATGTCCGCCAGGCCGGCTGTATTCAGTTTGATCCCGTGGACATCTGCGGCAGGAACGCGGAGCTGACCCTTCAGTCCCGCGTCAAAGGCTTCCGGAAGAAGATGCTGCACGACCTTCTTTACCGGGACCGCCTGCTGGTGGATTATTCAGATAAAGAGCTTTCCATCTGGCCCAGCGAAGACTGGCCCTTCTTCTCCGGCTACCGGGAAAGGAGCGTCGCCCACGGCCGGCAGTTCCCCGGTATTCCTGCGCTTGAAAAGCAAGCTGTCGACTATATCCGGAAGCACGGTCCCGTCAGCAGTGATTCTCTGCCCATAGAGGGGACCATCTTCTGGCATTCCTCCATGCACTGGAGCGGACACTGGGAAAAAGAATCCCTGGCCGCCCGCTCCGTGCTGGAGCAGCTTTACACAGACGACATCCTGCTCATCCATCATAAAACCGGTTCACGGAAGTATTATGACCTGGCAGAAAAGTATCTTCCCGCCGACCTGTTGAACGCCCCGAATCCCTTCCCGGATGAGGAATCCCTGACAGACTGGCGCGTCCGGCGCAGGATCGGCGCTGTCGGCATGCTCTGGAACCGGAATTCCACCGCCTGGCTGGGAATCAGCATGACCACGGAGCAGCGGGACGCCGCCTTTGCCCATCTTGAGAAGAATGGCAGCATCACCGCGGTTCAGGTCGAAGGCATCCGTTTCCCAATGTATCTGCTGTCTGAAGACCTTCCCCTTCTGGAATCCGTGACTGCCGGTCAGGCGGATACCAAAGCCAGGCTGGAATTCCTGGCCCCCCTGGATCCCATGCTCTGGGATCGGAAGCTGATCGAGGCATTCTGGGGCTATCAGTATTCCTGGGAAATCTACACCCCTGCTGTCAAACGCAAATACGGCTATTATGTACTCCCCATTGTATACGGAGATCGTTTCATCGGGCGGATTGAACCCAAAGCCGACCGGAAAACAAATAAGCTTACAGTTCAGAATGTATGGCTGGAACCGGGCGTCCGGAAAACCAAACTGCTTTCCGGCAAAATAGACAAAACTGTACAGCGCCTGGCAAAGCTGAACGACTGCGATTATCCGCAGGAATAAACCAATTCATCAGGAGAAAACAATGATCGATTTTACCCTCATCACCGCCTGCGGCGAATGCTGCACCGGCTGTTCAAAAAAGGCCGACGGCAGATGTCCCGGCTGCATCGAATCAGACGGCCGCGTACCCGAATGGGCAGAATCCGGCCGCTGCAGAATCCATGCCTGCGCCCGGGATCACGGCGTTCAGTTCTGCGGCTTATGCACTGAGTTTCCTTGCAGACAGCTCCCGTCGCTGATACACTGGAACCCGGATATCGTAAAACACCTGTCCGCCCTGCGTGACGAATACCTGAAGGAGCATCATGGATAAAACCCTTTACGTAACCGATCTGGACGGCACCCTGCTGAACCGGCAGGATCGCGTCAGTCCTTTCAGTATTAGTACGATCAATCATCTGGTGGAAAACGGCATGCTCTTCACCTATGCCACCGCCAGATCCCTGGTCTCCGCGTCAAAAGTCACGGAAGGCCTCTCCACAAAAATCCCGGTCATCGCCTACAACGGTGCTTTCATCCTTCAACCCTCCACCGGTGAGATTCTCTCTAGTGAAGGCTTCACAGAGTAAGAGCGGGCCCTGGTCAGGGATGTACTGAACAGTCGCGGCATCAGCCCGCTGGTTTACGCCTTTGTCAACGGTGTGGAAAAAGTATCCTGGATTCCGCAGAATGAGAACGACGGGATCCGGCGGTACCTGTCTCTCCGTCAGGGAGACCGGCGTTTTCGTCCGGTTCCCGGGAAAGACGCCCTGTATGAGGGAGAAATGTTTTATTTCACCTGCATCGGCGAAAAGGAAGAATTGCAGCCGGTTTACGATATTTTTACCAATGACAGCCGGTATCGCTGCACCCTGCAGCAGGAACTGTATCGGCCGGAATACTGGTGTGAAATCATGCCCGCCAAAGCTTCCAAGGCCAACGCGATCCGCAGGCTGAAGGAAATGTGGGGATGCACCCGGGTCGTTTCATTCGGAGACGCCGTCAATGATCTTCCCATGTTCGAAATTTCCGACGAATGCTATGCGGTTTCCAACGCAGTGAACGAGGTGAAAGCCGCCGCGACAGGCATCATTGAAAGCAATGAGGAAGACGGCGTCGCCAGGTGGCTTCTCCACAGGCTGTCCCCGGCAGGCTCTGGCATGTAATATCCATACTTTCACAAGGAACATGACACAGCGTTGTCATGTTCTTTTTGTTATCCTGCTGACTGTATGATACAATAAACACGTCATATTATTGTCATGTTTGAGGCGCCACATATGAAGCTTGACCGTCTGATCGCTATTCTCTCTGTTCTCCTGAATCAGGAACAGTCCACCGCACCGGAACTGGCTAAACGTTTTGAAGTATCCCGCCGCACCATCAACCGGGACATTGAGGCGCTGAACCAGGCCGGCATCCCCATCGTCACACAGCAGGGTGTAGGCGGAGGGATCCGGATCATGGATGGTTTCCGGATGGATCGCACTGCCCTGACTTCCCGGGAAATGCAGGCCATTCTCTCCGGTCTGAGGAGCCTGGACAGCGTCAGTGGTACCGGTCAGTACCGGCAGCTGATGGAGAAGATCAGTCCCGGTTCTTCCGGGCTTCTTCCCGGAGACCAGCACATCCTGATCGACCTCGCTTCCTGGCATAAAGCGTCCCTTTCTGAGAAGATTGAATTGCTGCACGGAGCAATCGAGCAGCATCGCCTGGTCTCATTCCACTATTTGTCCCGGAACGGCGAGAGTGATCGGATTGTGGAACCGTCACTGCTGGTTTTCCAGTGGTCCAGCTGGTATTTATGGTGCTGGTGCAGGGAAAAAGCATCTCCTCGTCTGTTTAAACTGGACCGGATGGACGCTCTGCAGATCGGTGAACCATTTATACCGCGGCAGATGGAACCTCCGGATCTTCTCAGCGAACAGGCATTCCCTGACCGGTATCACGTTACTGTCCGAATCAGTCCCGCATATAAATGGCGGCTGGTGGAAGAATACGGGCCTGGCTGTTATAAGCTTACCCCGGAAGGAGACTGCCTGTTTTCTACCGGCTTTACAGACAGGAATCATCTGATCAGCTGGATTCTGTCCTTTCAGGGAGAAGCAGAACTGATGGAGCCCCCGGAATTACGGGAAGAACTTCGGCTAATCGGCAAAAACATTTATGATACGTACAATACATGACATATTGATGTCATGTTTAATGTGATACCCTGCCTTTGAAAAGTAAAGGAGGTATGCCCTGTGAAATATCCCTGGATTGACGAATACCTGATGGCCAAACGCGGTGTGACAAAAGACCTGCAGGCGGAATGGAACTGGATCCGGTATCATATCGGAGGCAAAATGTTCGCCGCCGTCCTGCTTGATCACGACGATCGGCCATACTATATCAACCTGAAGCTGGATCCGGCTGAAGGAGAACTGATGCGAAAAAAGTATCCGGATGTGATTCCCGGGTATTACAGCAATAAACTGCACTGGAATTCCGTCAAACCCGACGGGGATATTCCGGACGATCTGCTGAAAACCTGGCTGGATCGTTCCTATCTGCTCGTTTTACAGGATCTCCCTAAAGCAAAGCAGCGGGAAATCCTGGGGCTTTCCGTCTGTGGAACGGACTGCTCCGCCTGTCCCCTGCACGGCAATCTCTGCACCGGATGCAATGAAGCCTGCGGGAAAGTGTTTCACGCACCGGAAGGAAAGCCTTGCCCCATCTATGGCTGCTGTGTCAACAAGCATCATTACGCGACCTGTGTCTCCTGCAGCCAGGTGCCCTGTGCTGTATGGCAGGCAACCCGTGATCCTTCCATGACGGATGAACAGTTTGAGCAAAGCGTGAACGATCGTGTTTCCGCCCTCAGAAAGATCTGAATCCGTTTATGCATAAAGGGACACTGAAAAGCTGCTGCAATATAATACCCACCGGATCGTATCCATTCAAATCCGAACCCGGATGCATTTTTGCAGGCGGGATATATGGCACTCGTCCGCATGGAATGAAATATCCGGAGGGCAGCTATGATAATGATTACCTGATGATCAAAATGATAAAATGATCATCAGTAAAATCGAAAAACGTATTTTAAGATAGTCGACCATCGATAAATCGAAGGTTGTCGGGATAATTGAAGTTGAGTCTTATGTTGGCTTTAGTACGGAGGGAAGAAAAAGATGAAATACCAATACAAAGCAATGCCTGAATCTATGAGGGGAACATACGGAGAATTTGCAAAAAACTTCGGGTTTGATTGGAAAGAATTTATTATGGGAATACCGACACCGATGTTTCTTGTCACAACATATAAATCTAATGGACAGCCAAATGCTACGATGCAGTCATGGGCAGGGTTTACGAGTGCGAATCATGGAGGCGGGTATTACGTGATTCTATGCAGCGTGAATAAGTGTGGACATCTTTACCAAAGCCTGAATGAAAAGAAGGTTGCAGTGTTGAATTTCATTTCTTCTGATTTATACAAAACCTGCATGCAGACGATACAGAACAATCAGTTCGAGACGGATGAGATAACTTCATCAGGGCTTACTGTGGAGAAAGCTTCATGGATAGAAGCGCCGATGGTCGCTGAATGTTTCATGAACCTTGAGTGCCAATATATGTGGGAGAAAGAAATTGTACCGGGTGATGATCATGTTATGATTTGCCTTGAAGTCGTAGGCGGGCATATAGAGAAGGATTATATGGAAGATATGTTCGGAGATAAAGGAGTTCTTTACAATGTCCATTATCCGATAAATCCGGAAGATGTGAAAGAAAAAGGTTGCGATTATGTAGCTGCACTTAGGAAAGTAAATCAATCTTACGAATATTGATCATATACAAGGCAGCGCAATGCTAAAAACAGTGACAAATTCCGTTTTGTCGGGACAGCTGTTGGAAAGACATCCCGGATGATAATCTTCCTATGATTCCATCAAGTTCAGAAATTAAACTTAAGTCTTCAAAAAAGATCCGAACCCTGTAATAGGGTTCGGATCTAAATTAACAAACGGGATCTCCGTCGGGTATCTTTTTACCTTTGTATGATCCTGCAGTCTTTAACATAGTCACCGTATTTGTCCATGAAGTCGTCCAGTTCTTCTTTTTCCGTGATCCAGATGATCACCCAGGCGTCTTTGATTCCAAGGTTTTCATAGGCCTTATGGCGGTGATTTCCATCGTTCAGCTCAAATTCGCCGTCCACATAATGGACAATGAGTGGAGGCATGTCATCATCTTTCTGAATGTTTTTTTCCAGTTCGGCAATCCGGTGTGCCCACCATTCCGGATGAATCTGGTATTTCATTTCCGGTTCAGGCCCCGTGCACCTTTTGAACAGGCTAATCGGGAACAGGGCCGGGCTGATATAGTACCGGTCAAACAGTTTCAGTCCGTCGGAAAAAGGGATATTGCGCCCTTCTTCATTCAGATACAGATGAATCCATACGTCCAGTTTTCCCGCTTCAGCATAGGCTTTGGCTGAGGACAGTGTAGCGCTGTATTTCAGCATAGCGGTCTCCTTCCTGTTGTACACAATTCGTTTAATGGAATCGTAGGAGAGCGCGTACTTGTCCATCAGGTTCTCAATGGATTCCCCGTCAGCAAAATCCCTGCGGATGCTTTCGTTCCTTTCGCGGATATAGCGCTGGTATCCGGAGGTTTCACCCCAGGCCTTTCTTTCATTCCCGGACGGGATATAAATGGTTTCACCGGAAACATAACGCTGAATCTGCTTCAGGAGACCTTCCGGAAAAATCTCCCTTGCGTTTCGGTATCCCATAGTTTCTCCTTTCATTCAGCACGTTTCCTGCGGGATGCCGGAAAGCATGCTGTGCTGACGCTCTCTCCGTGTTCAGGAAGGATTGTACGACAGCACAGCAGGCAGGGATATACCGTCTTTTTCTGTAAATGTTTCTGACACATATTGTGTCAGTTCAGTTCGTCCAGCAGGATATAATACCGCAGTTTTTCCTCATCCTTCGGAACCCCGGCAGCCCGGAACAGGTCATCCGGATTAACCTTCGGATAGGTTTTCCCATAGTGGCCGTCACTGTTATGTTTCAGGCTGCGCCATCCCAGGGCCAGATCCATCCACCGGTCACATATTCCAGCGCTTCCCAGGTCGATAAAGCCGGTAAAGTGTTTCCCGTCCGTAAACAGGTTCGGCAGGCAGAAATCGCCGTGGGTCAGCACGTCATCCTTTTCCGGCCGATGGCTTTTCAGCCAGTCCAGCAGCGCCTCGGGATTTTTAAATCCACCCGGTCCGAAGGTTTCCGGTTCACAGTCAGAGGGATCAAAGCATCCCGCCTGGATCGTCTTTTCAGCATGGGCCAGATTACCTTCCACGGACCGTTCAAAAGGACACTCCTGTACCGGAACATTCCACAGCAGATGCAGCGCTTCCGCCATACAATCCAGCAGCAGGGCGGGATTGGTCATCACGGAAGGATCGCACAGCATCTTCCCCTTCATCCGGGTCATCAGCAGCCAGTCCCGTCCATCCTGCACCGCATGCGCAGCCACTTCCGGAACAGGCAGTTTCCCTTTCATCCACCGGAGAATCCGGGTATCCACCGTATCCCGGCCGTCTGCCGGCCGGACTTTCAGCACATAATCATCAAACAGATACACGTCTGCCCCGGATTTGCCCAGCCCGTCCGCCTGCCCGGCGGCGTCGCCCAGGATTGCCGCGATTGATTCCGGCATCCGGTCAGATTTTTCGGACATATGCAACAAGTCTGTTCGCCTCCTCAAAACCCACTGCCTCATGAAAATGCTGGCTTACTGTGTTCGTCACTTCACAGTCGCTGGCAAACTCCGCGCAGCCCTTTTCTCCTGCCCAGTCCTCGCAGGCTGTCAGCAGTTTTCGGGCAATTCCTTCTCCCCGGTCGGTCTCTTTTACATATATTCCTTCCAGGTAGCCGACGGGGCTGCTCTCTGTTCCCTCCACATAATCATGCCGCAGCTGGCAATGGGCAAACCCGACAGCCCCGTCCTTCTTACGGTACAGGAAAACCGCCGCCTCTTCATCTGCAATATGGGTCTTAAATTCCTCTTTCATTTCCTCCAGGGTATGGTGCGGCCACAGTTCACAGGCCAGTAACGCGACAGTTTCTTCATCTCCGGCCACAGCGCGTTCCACTTCTTTCGGTGTTTCCCGTATCCCTTTCATCTGTCCGCGTGTAATCTGTCTCAGCATATAGGCTGCGTAGTCCCGTGCAAGTTCCGGATCATACCGGACCTCCGCCCCGTTCTCATATTCGTCCAGGGCAGTCAGGATCAGCGGATGGTATTTCCCCGGCAGGTTCTTCAGTCCCCAGGTTCCGCCTTCCTGCTTGGACAGGACTTCTTTTTCCTTCAGGTACCCCAGGACCCTCGTCAGGTTCAGGATCAGGTACATGGGATTATCAGCGATTTCCTCCCCGGCTCCGGACACGTCATCCCAGATGGAATCCAGATAGTCCTTTTCCGGCACCTCGCCGAAAACCTCCTCCACCAGCTGGCCGTACAGGCAGATTCCCCTGCCCCGGATCACGGTAAAGTGCGCAGCCAGGTCTTTGTCGGTGCCGTTCATCTTCCGGATATAATCGTCCGGATTTGTCCGGTACCATTCTGTATGTCTCCTGGAATAATGCAGGATGAATGGCGTCGGGTAAACGAAGGGATCACAGACGTCTTTTGTAACGATGCTCATTTCAATTCCCTTGGCCGGGCCTTCCGCGTCCAGCTCAAGCACCATGTCCATGTATTCACGTTTCTCGGCGTCTGTCAGCGTCTTATTGACCACCACCATAAAATCCAGGTCGCTCTTCTTCGGCTGATAGCAGCCCATGGCCGCAGAGCCGTGCAGGTATATACCCGTCAGCTTTTCCTTCAGGATTTCCGCGGAGCGGTTTACATACTTCTCAATGATCTCATCCTTGACGTCGCCGGGCTGCAGTTTCAGCACCGCAATGACTTCCTCGCCGTCAAACTCTCCCGTTTCCCGGAAGCCGAAGGAAGCATACAGGGCTTTGGCCCTTTCATTTTCAGGTTCATAGGACAGCCAGCAGCATTCTGCCGGGCCGCAGGGTTCACTGCCGATATAGTCCAGAATCAGTTCCATAGCCGCCCTGCCGTAGCCCTTCCCCTGATACCGTTCATCAATCATGAACCGCCAGAGATTGTAATTGTCTTTAGCCACAGCCGGTGCGTCCTCCCAGTCGTCATCCGCGCCGAAGCCGATCATACAGAAGCCCACAGGAGTATCCCCGTCATAGATCCCGAAGGGAAAAGCTTTCCCGTGATGGGTCACCGCGATATAGGCTTCAATAATGCTGACGTCGTTCGATGCCACAAATTCCTTCTGGCTTTCGCCGACTTTCAGTTTCAGAATGTCCCAGACATTCTTTCCGTTGATTTCTTCCAGTCTGATCATTTTTACCTACTCCTGTTTTTCAGAGATTTCAGGTATTCTTTCTGTTCCGGTGTAATCCGGAAACTTTCAATAGCTTTCTGGATTGCCTTGTTATGCGTCCAGGTATCCAGCCGGTGCTCCGTGATAAAAGGAAGCACTGCCTCATACTGCTTGGCCAGCGCAGTGGCGAAATACCAGGCAATCATCATATTGACATAGTATTCCTCCGACCTGACGGCAGCCACCATCTCCGGACAGGCCGGATTATAATCCTCGTCTAGGTAGTGTTCCATCAGCATTCCGATTCCGAACCGGATCGTGTATGTTTCCGCCGAGCCGAGCCATCCCCGGATGCTTTCCATCAACTCCGGCCGGTGCTTTTTGAACACGCGGGGCGACATCTGGTCACAGGTTGCCCAGTTATCCACATAGGGCAGGAACCGGTTCAGCGTGCCAAGGCATTCCCTATAATCTTTCATTCCGGAAACAATGAATGCGTGCAGCTGGTTTTCCTCAAAAAACTTATGCGGCAGATTCTCCAGGAAAACGCCGATCTCCTGGGACTGTGCCAGCTCTTTTGCCATCTTCCGCAGTTCCGGTGTCCGTACACCGATAATGCTTTCCGGTTTCACTGACGGGATAATCCGAACCTGCATATCCCGATATTTCAAATCCTGCAGGCTGCTCAGCTTTTCCCTGGTTTCCTGGATGATCATCTGGTTGCCTTTCTGCTCTTGTATCCTTGTTTACAGGGTAATCTTCATATATCCGCAGTCAAACGGAAAGAAATCATATTTCTTCACGCCTGTATGAACCGCCCCGTTCTTTAGGAGCATCCTCATTATACCGGTGAAATTCCGCCTTGAAAAGGAACCTGTTTACAAATTCTTTACTGTCCCTTCAGGCGGATTAATGGTATACTCTCCGGTAATAGCACCGTTGTCCTGACGGCGCCATCACTTCACGGAGGAACAATACATTGAATCAGCTCATTAATTCAAGTGTCCTGGCCAAACAGTACGGCACCTCGGAAAAGCTGAACACCAGGATTTCGATACACACTAAGTATTCCACCAACAAGCAGGGGTTCGGCTGCTGGATTTCTTCCCACTATCAATTTCCGGCAAACGCTTCCGTGCTGGAGCTTGGCTGCGGAACAGGCGATATGTGGAAAGATCAGGGAGAACTGATCAGCCGCTGTTCCCGGCTGATCCTTTCGGACTTTTCGGAAGGTATGCTTGGGCAGGCAAAGGAAACCCTGCAGGATGAAGCCGGAATTGAATACCGTGTCATCGATATCCAGGATATTCCGTATCCGGATCACTCTTTCGATGCGGTTATCGCCAACATGATGCTTTATCATGTGCCGGATCTCGCCAGGGGGCTGCGGGAAGTCAGCCGGGTGCTGAAAAAAGACGGCACTTTCTTCTGTGCCACTTTCGGCGAACACGGGATGATGGAATATATCGGCAGCCTCTTCAGTGACCGGCCTGTTGAAACCGGCATCAATGCCGCTTTCACCCTGCAGAACGGAGCGGAAAAACTGAGTTCCTTTTTCGCAGACGTCCGGCAGGATTTATACGAAGACTCCCTCGCCGTCACCAATGTGGAGGATATGGTAGACTACATCTATTCCCTCTCCGGCATGTCAGACCTGCGAAGCCTCCCGCGGGAGACGGTTCGTTCCGTCCTGGCGGCGCATATGACAGAAGGTGTCCTCAGGATCCCAAAGGAATACGGCATGTTCATTGCCCATTCTCCCATAGAATGAATAAAGGAGCAGCGTATGATTCACCTGAAAAAAGCCTGCACGGAAGATCTTGAAAAGGAATGGCTGTTCGTGAAGGATATGCCCGAGGATGAGAACGGACTGACTAACGCCTGGTACAACGTATCCCGGCAGGATTTTGAAGAAAAGGCTCTGCCGGAGATGATCGCCTTTTCCGAAGGCAAAGGCCTGCCGGAAGGCTATGTGCCGGAAACCTTCTTCTTTCTCTGGGATGACGATACCATCGTCGGCCAGTTCCGGATCCGCCATTACCTGTGCGAATCCCTGCGGACCGGCGCCGGTCATATCGGCCAGTTCATTGCGAAGCCTTTCCGTGGAAAAGGATACGGTACGGAAGGCCTTCGCCTGACGCTGAAGGAAGCGCGCAGTATTGTTCCGGAAGAGGAAATTTACCTGCGGGTCCTCCGGAATAATCCCGCTTCCCTGCGAATTATGCTTAAAAACGGCGGACGCGTTGTGGCTGAAGACGAAGAACACTATTATGTCCGGATCGCTAATCCCGGCAAGGGCAGGTATCCTGATCGTGCGGAAGCGGAAAAGCTCCTGGCGGAAGCGGAACAGTGCAACCCCGGCCCCTGGGGCAATCACAGCCGCACTGCGGCCCACTGTGCGGAAAAGATTGCCCTTTATGCCGGCCTTTGTCCGGAAAAAGCGTACATACTGGGGCTGCTTCACGATATCGGCCGGAGGTTCGGTGTCCGGCACCTGGGCCATGTTTCTGACGGTTACACCTATATGATGAGCCTGGATTACCCGGACGCCGCCAGGATTTGCCTGACCCACTCCTTCAATGAAATGAAATTTGAAGGCTACATCGGAAAAATAGACACCTCGGAGGAAGAAACTGCCCTGATCCGCTCAAAGCTTGCAGAAATCATCCCAGATGATTATGACCGCCTGATCCAGCTGTGCGATGCCATTTCCGGAGCGGAAGGCGTCATGGATATTGTGGATCGGATGTCTGATGTCAAACGGCGTTACGGAATATATAATCAGGGAAAATGGGACCGGAACCTGGAGCTGAAAGCTTACTTCGAAGGCAGAATGCAGCGTGACCTGTACGATGCCGTGGAGAAGGACAGCTACCGGCCGGTGTGAAAAAGGAGCGTAGCGATTATGCCGGAACTCAGGAAACTGTCCGTCAATGACGGAATGGATGTATACCAGATGCTGCAGGATATTCCCCTGGATGAGAACGGGCTGCAGAACAAAGTCAACGGTATGACCTTTGAGGAATATAAAGACTGGCTGATCAAAAAACAGCAGGAGTCTGAAATGGACGGCATCGTCGACGGCTGGAAGGTTCCCTCCACAACCTACTGGCTGTACGCGGACGGAGTACCGGTCGGCTTTGGCAAGCTGAGGCATTGCCTGACCGATGCCCTGCGGAAAGCCGGCGGTCATATCGGCTACGGCATTGCCCCGCAATACCGCGGCAAAGGCTACGGAAAAGAGCTTCTGCGGCTGCTCATCGGCGAAGCGTATCACCGGGGAATCGACAAAGTGCTGGTTACCATTCACCTGGACAACAAGGCATCCCAGGCTGTTGCGCTGGCCAACGGCGGCGTCATCACAGAGCAGACAGATGAGCGTGTGCTGGTCTGGATCGATACAAAGCAGGCATAAGCAGGGAGAAAAGTATGGATTACAAAGCATTCTGGCAGGACGTCCTGTCCCAGAACAGGGAGCACTTGTCTTCCTGGTTTCGGGATGATGCTGTCATTCGCTGGCATTGTTCCAACGAGCAGTTTACAGTGGAAGAATACGTCCGGGTCAACTGTGATTATCCCAATGACTGGAACGGAGAGATTGAACGCGTTGAAAAGACCGGAAACACCGTCATCCTGGCCGGCCGGGTTTATCCGGTTGACAGGAGTATGTCCTTTCATGTTGTCAGCTTCCTCCGGATTGAAAATGAAAAAATCACGGAAATGGACGAATACTGGGCCGATGATGGTGAAGCACCTGACTGGCGCCGGGAAATGAAAATCGGAAAGCCGATCCGTCAGGCCGCCCAGGGAAAACAGGAAACATGAAGATCGCTGTTATTTCGGATATTCACGGCAATCTGCCCGCCCTTAACGCAGTGCTTGCAGACGCGGAAAAGCAGGGGGCCTCGGAGTACATTTTTGCCGGAGACTACTGCCTGAGCGGTCCCTGGCCGGATGAGTGCATCTCTGTGATCCGGCGGATTGAAAACAAACACATCATTCGAGGGAATGAAGAACGCTATCTGGAGAATCTCATCGGCAAAGACCAGAGCGGCTGGACAGACGGCCAGATGCAGATCTCCTACTGGTGTTTCAGGAACATCAGTCCTGATAATCTCCGGTATCTGATGGAGCTGCCGCATACCCTGGATTTCACCCGCAGCGGTGTGCACATCCATGTTGCGCACGCTTCCGCCGGCTGGATCGGAGACTGTGAAATGGAACAGTGCGGATCTGCCGTTCTCGCGAGAAAATACGCGCAGACTCAAATCACACCGGAATTACTTTTACATGATATCCATGGTCTCTGGGATCAGGATACAGACTTTCAGAACCGCCTGTCCGGACTGGAAGAAGGTATTTATCTTTTCGGTCACACCCATGTGCAGTGGAGTTACAAAGCCCATGGCCGGAACACCTGGCTTGCCAACCCCGGATCCTGCGGTCTGCCCCTGGACGGAATCAGGGACACAGTTTCTTACACCATGATAGATATTGCAGAAAACGGAACTGTGAAAGTTGAAGAGATCAGGGTTCCCTTTGACAAGCAGCAGTATGCGGAACTGCTGAGAACCACCGCCCAGTTCACTGAGGCAAATATCTGGAGCCGTGTGATCCTCAGGGAGCTTCTCACCGCCCGGGAACACATGGCCTTCTTCCTGCAGCATGCGGAACAGTATGCCCGGAAAATCGGTGATTTCCGCAGGCCATACACCATGGACACCTGGGAAAAAGCCTATGAGGACTGGACAGCAAAAACCGTTTCCGGGGAGGATGTCGTATGATTGTTCCTGTAGATCAGTCAAACCTTTATCAGGCTGCTGAAATCCATTCTGTCTCCTGGCAGGATTCACACCGCTCCTTCTGTTCTGCGGACTTTATTGCCCTGCATACTCCGGAACATCAGCTGGAGTACCTGTCAGAAAAAATCAGGCAGGGCAGCAAAATATACATGCTGCTGGAAGATGAGCCTGTCGGAATTGTCAGCCTGACCGGCAGTCTGATTGAGGACCTGTATATTCTTCCGGGCCGGCAGAACAAAGGCTATGGAACCATTCTCCTGAAATATGCCGTCAGTCTCTGTCCGGATACGCCCACGCTATGGATCCTTGAAAACAATGTGAATGCGAAAAGGTTGTACTGCCGGATGGGTTTCAGGGAAACAGGAAACAGAAACAATATCACAGAGGGACTCGATGAAATCGAGTTCACCCTGACAAACAGACAAGAGGAAAAGTAAATGAAAACAATCGGATTAATCGGCGGAATGAGCTGGGAAAGCACCATTCCCTACTACAGGATCATCAACGAAAAGGTTAAGGAAATGCTCGGTGGTCTGCACTCTGCCAGGATCATTCTTTACAGCGTTGAATTCGCTGAGATTGAGGAATGCCAGGCCACTGGTCAATGGGACAAAAGCGCGGACATTCTGGGAGATGCGGCGAAAAAGCTGGAAGCCGCCGGAGCGGACTTTATCGTCATCTGCACCAATACCATGCACAAGGTAGCTGATCAGATTCAGGCCGGGATTTCCGTTCCCGTTATCCATATTGCGGATGCGACAGCCGACAGGCTGGAAGAAGCCCACGTCAGGAAGGTCGCCCTGCTCGGAACAAAATATACAATGGCCCAGGATTTCTACAAATCCAGGCTGATCGCCCGGGGGTTCGATGTGCTGATTCCTGACGAAAAAGACGTGGAAATCGTCAACAGCGTAATCTATCAGGAACTGTGTGTGGGCCAAATCAGGGAGGAGTCACGCGCCGAATTCAGCCGTATCATTGCCGGTCTGAAGGAGAAAGGTGCGGAAGCCGTCATTCTCGGATGCACGGAAATCGGCCTGCTTGTTCAGCAGGAATACTCTGCCCTGAAGATTTTTGACACAACTGAAATCCATGCGGTCAGGGCAGCCGAGCTCGCCCTGCAGGATTAATCGCAACAGGATGTCAATGAGCACCGCAATGCGGTGCTCATTTGCTTTGCTTCCACCTTCGTGCGTTATTCCGCCCCAAAACCGGCATAGGGAATATCATGGATCAGGCATTCCGTCGCTTCCCCGATGTCTTCTTCCTCCGGTTCTTCCTCTTCCCGCGCACAGCATTCAAACTCGTCAACGATGGATTCGATCAGCGTCATGTCAATGAACAGGGGGAGCTTCTCCAGCATCTCCTCGGATACGTCCGTTTCGCTTCTGTATCCCTCCAGCACTGTATCAAAGTACCATTTCATATATGCCATGCGTTTTTTCGGAGCCGGCTCATGCCGGAACCAGCCAATGCCGTGAGTCCAGACGTGGGCCAGGTCGAACATATACCAGCAGTAAATACAGTTGTCAAAATCGAACACAGTAATATCGCCGGTATTCATGTCCACATGGTAATTCCCGTCGCAGAAATCGAAATGAATCAGCCCGTAGTTTCCCGCGTCCATGGGCAGTTTCCCGAATTCATCCAGCCGTCTGTTAATGGCATCCTTCAGTTCCGCATAGGAATCCGGAATCAGGCGGTCAATATAATCCCGGTTGTATTTATCAAAGAATTCCGGGCGCCGGTGCACCGGTTTGAACTCCCTGGACAACCTGTGGATCACACCGAGCGCCTTGCCGGTGTTATAGAAGTATTCTTCAAGAGGTGCTCCCTCCCGGTAACGGTAGCCATTGTCACACAGCAGCATTCCTTTTGCGTAGGCAAACAGGCTGAGATAGATCTTCTGTCCATCCTTCTCAACGCATTCAACCATCCTGCCGTGAACAGATGGTATCACATCCGCCACCGGCGCGCCGTTCTGTGCCAGGTAATGCACAAACTCTGTTTCCGCAAGGTAGTCTTCCTCCCTCCTGTCACCCAGTTCTGAAATGCGGAGCACATATCTCTTCTCCCCGTCCTTGCTGCAGATCAGAATCCTGTTACGTCCGCCCGGATGTCCGGAGATTGGTTTGATATCACAGTTATCCAACACGTATAAAGCAATAGCCTGTTCTTCGGTTTTCTTCAATAGTCATCTCCCCTTCCACTCACTGTGTTTCCGTTGTTTGCGCTTGTCCATGGCAATATTCATCATCTTTTCATTCTTTTTGATTTTGCTCCAGTTATTTTCCCGTTCAAGACGATTATACAGTTCCCAGCGTTCGGGAGAAAGCGTGCCGTCCGCCAGCGCACTGCGAACAGCGCATCCGGGTTCGCTGCGGTGTGTACAATCGGAAAAGGCACACTGGCTGATCAGATCAGCAATATCACTGAATGTACCGCTGATGCCTTCCTCTGCTGCAACCATCCCCAGTTCCCGCAGTCCGGGAGTGTCTATGAAGCTCACTCCGTTGATTTCGATGATTTCCCGGTGTGTGGTTGTATGCCTTCCCTTGGAGTCCGTTTCCCGGATTTCCCCGGTGCGCATAACCTCTTTCCCTGCCAGCGTATTGATCAGGGTGGATTTCCCCGCGCCGGAGGACCCCAGCAGGGCAATCGTCGTTCCCGGGATAAAATACTTCTGCAGCCGTTCCAGGCCGAAGCCCGTATAGGAGCTTACTGCCACAGCCTCCATCTGCCCGCTCAGCGTGGCGGTTTCCCGTTCCTTTTCTTCAACGTCCGCACACTGGTCTGCCTTGGTCAGCACGGCCACCGGCACAGCGCCTCCGGCCGTTATCATGGAAGCATATCGTGCGATCCGGTTCAGGCTGAAATCCTGGTTCAGGGATGTGATAATAAACACATAATCCATATTGGCGATCAGCGGCTGCACCTGAATGGTTTTTGCGAATCCGTCAGCGTGCCCGCCCCGGTCCGGACGGTAAAACACCGTCCGCCGGGGCAGGATCGCCCGGATCAGGCTGTCGCCGAACGGATTCTCCGTAATTTCCACATAATCGCCCGCAACCGGATATTCATCACGGTATCGCAGGCTCCCGGTCAGCACGCAGTAAAGCTCTTTTGCCCCGTTCCTGACCAGGTATCGGTCCCTGTGGACCAGGATTACGCGATACTTTTCTTCCAAACGCTTATCCTCTCCTTTTGTTTGGTTTCCCGCCGGAAAATCCGGCTGAAAAAGCCCCTGCGGATCTTCTTTTCCACGGGTTCTCCCTCATTTCCGGTGTAGAAAGTCTCACCGGAAACGGTCATATAGTAAGGCTCATCACGCCGGAGTATTGTGTTTTCCACCATTTCCTTCTGCCAGAGATTGCCGGCGTACAGATTCCCGGGCAGCATTTCATGTATCTGTATATTCTTTTCCATAAATATTCCTTCCTTTTGCGGCGCGGCTTCCTTCGGGTATTCAGATACCCCCTCCCGCGCGTCTCTTCTGCTTTTTCTGTAACGTTGGCAGTATACCGGCTCATCTGCTCCGGTTCCTGTCCTTTTTGGCTTTTTTCTGTCAGTGCAAAAACTGTATTCCTGTCAAAAACCATTGCCTTTTATCTCCTTTCTTCGTTTGTTCTGTCCTGTTCACAGCACCTGAAGCCCATCTCTCCAAAGGTACCGGTACATGCAGTTTCATTGCTTGTTTCCTGTTTGTCTTCCGGGATATCTCCGTACGTTATATAGATCATCCCGACCACCCCCTGTATTCTTTTTTACGCAGCAAAAAACCGCTTATCCGTTATGGACAAGCGGCCGATCATATGAAAACAGACGCCGGAAGTTATTCCGGTTGGTTCTTCGTATGGTCGGATGTATTGCCATTACGGATGTGTTTTACAGTTTTAACGGTAGCTGTAAACCGTTTTACATTCATGAAGTTAACCATGCGAAGAACCTCCTTTCTTTTTTAATTGTGATCACTATAACTTACCAAAAGACACATGTCAAGCATTTTTTATTCAAACTGCGCACGGTACAGACGGTAGTAGAACCCCCGCGCCTGCATCAGTTCGTCATGCGTCCCTTGCTCCACAACGTCTCCCTGGTTTACTACCAGGATATTGTCAGCGTTCCGGATTGTGGATAGCCGGTGGGCGATTACAAAGCACGTCCGCCCTGTCATCAGCTTTCGCATAGCCCGCTGGATCTCCCGTTCTGTGGAAGTATCCACGTTGGAGGTTGCCTCATCCAGGATCAGCATATTGGAGGTATACAGCATTGCCCGGGCGATCGTCAGCAGCTGCTTCTGTCCCTTCGAAATGTTGCCGCCGTCCTCGCTGATTACTGTCTGGTATCCTTCCGGCAGCCGCATGATAAACGGATGGATATGGGCGGCCTTCGCCGCGGCCACCACCTCATCCATCGTGGCGTTTTCCTTGCCGTAGGCTATATTGTCAAAGATCGTGCCCCGGAACACCCAGGTGTCCTGCAGCACCATGGCATAAGCGGACCGCAGGCTTCTCCGGGTCAGCTCCCTTACGTCCTGTCCGTCCACGGTCACGCTGCCGCTGTCCACGTCGTAAAAACGCATCAACAGGTTGATGATCGTTGTTTTGCCGGCGCCGGTAGGGCCTACGATAGCCGTCAGCTTTCCTGCATCCGCCCGCATGGAAAGATCGTGGATAATGGTCCGGTCCGGGTCATAACCAAAGGACACCTTATTCAGCGCCACGTTGCCTTCCACGTCCGTCAGCGTCCGGGCACCCTCTGCATCCTTCAGCTCTTCCGGCTGATCCAGCAGGCCGAATACCCGTTCCGCCGCCGCCAGTGCGGAGAAGAGTTCGTTGATGATGTTCGCTACTTCGTTGATCGGACCGGAAAATTTCCGGGAATACAGCACAAAAGAAGAGATGTTTCCCAACCCGATGGCCCCGTTCATATACAGCACCGATCCCAGCAGGGTAATCAGGCTCAGTCCGATATTGTTGATAAAGCCGATCGTCGGACCGATGGTTGCCGCCAGGGAATCCGCGTCATAATACGCTTCCGCGGCCTGGTGGTTGATATCCTCATATTTATCGTCAATCTGGTCCTCATAGGCATAGGCCTGGATGGTCTTCTGCCCGGACAGCTGCTCTTCCACAAATCCGTTCATCGCTCCGTAGGACCTGGACCGTTTCACAAACCGGGGCTGGGTCTTCTTTCGCATGTGGGCGGTGAACACGATGGAAGCAGGCACCGTTACCAACGTCACCAGGCTCAGTACCGGGGATATCCGGACCATCATGATCAGTGCGCCGGCTACCGTCACCACACTGGTCAGGATTGCCGCCACATCCGTGGCCATACAGGTGCTGATCACGTCCACGTCATAGGATACCCGGCTGATGATATCTCCCGCCTGGTTCCGGTCAAAAAAGCCCACCGGCAGCCGCATCAGCTTGTCAAACACGTCCTGCCGCATCTTCCGGCCCACACGTTTGGAAACATTCACCATAATCATATGAATCAGGATGGTGATCAGGGAAGAGCTCACGTATACTGCCAGCATCCGGACCGCATAGTAGGCGACCTTTTCGAAGTTCACCTTGTTTATTCCTGCCGCCGCCTCATTAATCGCGGATCCGGCCAGCGTCGGTCCCCACAGGCTCAGTACATTGCTGATCAGACACAGCACCGCCACCAGCAGGATCAGTGCTTTGAACGCGCCCAGATAGGACAGCAAGCGCATAAAGGCTCCCTTTGAGTCCTTGGGTTTGGTCATAATGGAATCTCTGTTGGCCATTATTCCACCTCCCCCATCTGGGTTTGCTGGATCTCCCGGTAAACCGGGCATTCACGCATCAGTTCCTCATGCGTTCCCTTGCCGATCATTTCTCCTTCATCCAGCACAATGATTTCATCCAGGTTCATGATGGAAGAAACCCGCTGCGCAATGACGATCAGTGTCGTTCCGGCGTACCGGCTGCTGATGGCTTTTCGCAATTCGGCATCCGTCCGGTAATCCAGTGCGGAGGAGGAATCATCAAGAATCAGAATCTCCGGTTTCGCCGCCACGGCCCGGGCAATCAGCAGCCGCTGCTTCTGTCCGCCGGAGAAATTGCCGCCGTGGATTGCTGCCATGTGGTCAGCCCCGTCCTCATACCGGTTGACAAAATCAGCTGCCATGGCATCTTTCAGGGCTTCCTGCAGCCGCTCCTCATCCACGTTCCGGCCGAATACTACATTCTCCCGGATACTGGAGGCGAAGATCGTATCATTCTGGAACACCGTACCAAACCGGCGGCGCAGGGCATCCCGGTCCATCGTGCGCACATCCTGTCCGTCAATAAACACATGCCCTTCACCTGGATCGTAAAAACGCATCAGCAGGTTGATAATCGTGGTTTTTCCGCTTCCCGTGGCGCCGATAATGCCCAGGGAACCGCCCTTCCGGATCGTGAAATCCACGTCCTTCAGGCACTGCTGCCTGGAAGAGCCTGCAAAGGCGGCCGCATTCTGCTGTCCGTTTCCCCCGTCTCCGGCATAACTGAAGGTTACGTGATCGAAAACAATATAACCCTCCCGTTCTGTGGTAGCCCCTTCCTCCGCAGGCAGCACAGCCAGGTCTTCCTGCTGCTCTGTTGCCTCAGCGATACGGGCCGCGGAAGCATTAGCCTTGGAGAGCATCAGGAACACGCGGTTCAGGCCCATTACGCCCATCAGGATCATATTGAAATATGTCAGAAAAGCCAGGATCACGCCGGGCTGGGTCACACCCGCGTTTACCCGTTTTGCGCCGATAAAAACAATCAGTGTCAGGCCGATGTTCAGGAAGAGCGTTACTACCGGACCCGGCAGTGCCATAATGATACTTGCCTTGATATCCCGCCGGGAAGTCGTGTCATTTGCCTCTCCAAAGCGCCGCATCTCAAAGGGTTCCTTGGAAAGCGCCTTCACCACCCGGATTCCGGAGATGTTTTCCCGCATGATCCGTACAATATCATCCATCCCCCGCTGCACCATATCATACAGCGGAATGCCCTTGAAAGAGATAAACACCACCAGGCCGATCATAATCGGTGCCATGATGCACAGAATCAGCGCCAGGCCTGTATCCATAGTCAGCGTAATGACGATACCTCCGATCAGCATGATCGGCGCCCGGATACCCAGCGTCTGGGCAGCCCGGATAAAATTCTGCACATTGTAGGTATCGGATGTCATCCGGGAAATCAGGGAAGGCAGGCCGATTTCATCCGTCTGTCCACCGGACAGGTTCAATGCGGAATGGAACAAATCCCGCCGGATGGTAAAAATGCTTTCCTTGGCGATCCATACCGCTTTCCGGTTTGCCGTCACGTTCAGGAACCGCACCACGCAGGCCAGCAGGATCATCGCCCCGCCCCACAGCAAAACCGGCGCCGTCTCCTTTTGCGGCACCACATGGTCCAGCAGATGCTCCATCACATAGGGAATCAGAAGCTCGGTCAGCGTTCCGGCCAGCTTCAGTCCCATGCCAAGCAGGATCATCCATTGATACTTTTTCAGATACTTCCAAAGAAACTTCATCTGTTCCCCCGGGTTTCCATTGATGCGGAGTTTTCCGCATCGTTTTTGTTATGAAGCAGCCAGGCGGACAGCACCGCAATCAGGATGACCAGGACAATCAGCGCTGTCAGGAAGATGTCCGCGCTTGGCAGGAAGGAGGTCGTTCCATCGCTGTTGGAAATGGTCGGCGCGTTCCGGAGTACCCATGCGCCGATCTGCGGGCCGATGATGCCGGGAATCAGAACCTGGGAAAGAATCCGCAGTCCCTGGAAACGGCCCGCCATATGCTTGGGCGTGTAATTACGCAGTTGTGTTCCGAATACCGCCATGCCGCTCAGGTAGCCGGACATCATCAGGAAGGAGCCGATAAACACCGGTATTTTCATCGCCATACCCTCGGCCTGAATCACAGAAGGCACCAGCCACAGCAGGACAAAACCCAGCGCCAGCAGGAACAGAGCCGGAAGGACTGTCTTTCGGAATCCAAAACGGTCAATCAGCCTGCCGAAGAAGAAGGTCACAGCCGCGGCCAGGATAATAGCCGGCGCCATAATCAGCACGTAGTCCGCCATACCCAGCGTCTGCTCATAGTAGATAATCAGGTAGGGCATGTAAATCTGAATGGAGATGTTGAAGATAATGAAGGCCGCCATGGAAAAATACAGCACGGCGTTTTTCCGGATCACCGCCGGGCGGAACCCGTACAGGATTGTGGCAAAGTAGCCCAGGCTGTCCGGATTCCTGACCGGGGCTTCATCCACCAGGAAGAAACCCAGGATGCCGATCAGCAGAACCAGCCCGCCGATGATGCAGTATATGGCAGTCCAGCTGGAAGCCTGATCCAGGTCAAAGCCCATGAATCCGCCGAACACCACCAGGATGGAGATCAGGGGCATCATGGAGTTGATGCCTTCAGCCGCCCCGCGGTTGGTGGCGTCCGTGGAGTCAGTCAGCCACGCGTTATACGCCGCGTCATTCGCCGTGGATCCGAAGAAGGTCATCACGCAGTCCATGATAATGGTCAGCGTGATTCCGACAGTTGCCGCACCGGTCACCATGCCGAACAGGGAGGAAATCACATCCGTTCGGATCAGGGCAAAGGAGATAATGGATATACCCCAGGCAATGTATCCGGCACACATGAAAATCTTTCTTTTCCCGATCCGGTCGGACAGGGCGCCCATCAGGATGGTGGTCAGCGTCGCGGCAATCGCGCTGGCCGTAACCATCAGGGCAATATCCGACGCGGAAGCCCGGAACATCTTATAGATGAACACGTTGAAATACATATTCTCCACAACCCAGGCAATCTGGCCGGTCAGGGAAAATATGATCAGGGCGATCTGGAATTTACGGTTCTTCATCATAAGAAACACCTCTGCTGCCTGCGTTTTCAGGCCTGTTCTTTGATTGCCTTACAGAGCCTGTCGGAAATATCCCTGAACTCCTCCGGAGTCACTTTGGCTTCCTTCCGGTCAAAGGTCAGAAGCCCGTTGGTTTCATCCTCAACGTCCGAAACCTGGGTATATACCGCGGCGCACAGTCCCCGGGAAATCAGGGGAAGCACCTCTTCCAGGTACAGCGCCTTCAGATCGTGTACGAACTTCTCCCGATCCTCGTACTTCTTGTATCCGTAGGTCTTTTCCAGGTTAAAGCTGTGCTCCGGAATCTTGAGGGACCATCCGCCGAATTCTGACAGAAACTGCGGCCGGTCCTGTTTTCCGGTCCGAAGCTTTTTGAAATAGATATGGAGGCTTTCCACGTCGCTCAGTTTCCGGGCAAACCAGCCTGAAGTGCTGTCAACAAACCGTGTGCCGTCCAGCGCTTTCAACCGGCGGAAAGCGTCATCTGCCCGGAACTGACCCCATCCTTCGTTGAAGATGGTCCACAGGCAGATGCATGGATGATTGCCCAGCAGCCGGACCGTCTCATCCATGGTCTTCAGGAAGTTTTCCCTTGCAGCCTGGTCCCGGTTCAGGCGGGCGTCACTCAGGGGCTTCCATCCAGCCGTCGGCAGGATGGTATCGCGAAGGAAATGATACTCTCCGCAGTTCACCATATCCTGGAAAACAATCATGCCCAGCCGGTCACAGTCATAGTAGAACTGCTCCGGTTCAATTTTGATGTGCTTCCGCAGCATGTTGAACCCCAGCGCCTTCATGGCCAGGATATCCGATTCATAACAGGAAGAAGCCGCCGGCGTATACAGGCCGTCGCTCCAGTATCCCTGGTCCAGCAGGCCGTGAAAAAAATACGGTTCCCCGTTCAGGCAAAGCCGCGGGATTCCGCTGATGCGTTCCACGGTCAGTGTCCTCAGGGCAAAATATGATTCCGCCCGATCCTCGCCAGCGGTCACGGTAAACCGGTACAGGTACGGGTTTTCCGGGCACCAGCAGTTTGGATCTTTCACATCGATCCGGACCGTACCCCGGACCAGGGGATAGCAGACGCCGTTCATCTCAACAGCTCCGTCATCGGCGCCGTTCACAGTGATTTCCGCATAATCCCTGCCCGTATGAATCGTCAGGGTGTGGATATACCGTTCCGGAACCGGTTCAATCCAGACTGTCTGCCAGATACCGGACACCGGGGTATACCACATGCCGCCCCGCTTTTCTTTCTGTTTTCCCCAGGGATGCTGATGGGACAGATCGTTGACGGCAGTGACAGATATTTCGTTTTCTCCTTCGCAGATCAGGTCTGTGATATCCGCGGAGAAAGGAAGATAGCTCTCTTCATGGGAAACCGCTTCCTTCCCGTTAATCCTGACCGTTGCTTTCCGGCTGACAGCCCCGAAGTGAAGCAGGATTCGTTGCCCCTGCCATTCCTCCGGCACGGTGAAACTTCTGGAATATACCATCTCCCGGCCGTATTCCATTTTCATGTTGACGCCCGAGAGCAGACTTTCAGGGCAGAAGGGAACATTGATTTCTGTTTCCGTCCCGCCGCAGGTGAAATGCCATTCTCCGTTCAGGCACAGCCAGTCTTTCCGTACCAGCTGCGGACGTGGGTACGTATTCCAGGGAGTACCGGACAGCGTTTCTCCGGCTGACGTAGATAGCCTCTGCATTGGAATCCTCCGGCTTTTTATGTATTCCACAGCTGATGTTCCTTCAGCCAGGCAACAGATTTCTTCAGTGCTTCAATCGTCTTCGTTTCCAGGACGCACCGTGCGTTTCGCTGAGCGGCCAGCTGAAGTCTTGCCATCAGGTCCAGTTCCCCGTCTCCCAGCGCCAGATGGTTCTTCGCCGGTGTCTCCGTTGCGTCATGAATATGGAAATGGATCAGCCTGTCCTGATGTTCCGTGATAAACGGAACGTCTGTCTCATGAATGGCTTTGGAATGGCCGATATCCCAGGTCAGTCCGAAAACCGGGCTTTCCAGCAGATACCGGATGGCTTCCTTCTCATAGCTGCGGAATCCGTCCGTGTTTTCAACAGCAATACGGATATCAGCCTCGTCGATCCATTCCTCACACAGTGAACGGAACGCGGCAAAGGATTTCATGTATGTTTCAAAATCCCGCTCATACATCTGCACCTTCCTGTCCGGAAGGGTGATGTAGATTCCGGGATTCATATGCATATTCAGTGTCAGCGGCCTTCTTTCGGGATCATAACGATCCCGTAATGTCATCAGCTTTCGGGACACCTCAACAGACTGCCGGACGGTTTCCAGATAGGCGTTTGAAACCAGCCGGTTGAAATCCGCAATATTCAGGTTTTCATCCAGGTGAATGGTAAAGTAGATTCCGGCTTTTTCCGCGGCACGGATCAGCTCATCCGTCTTCTGCAGCTCATCCGTCTGATACTCCGGGAAATTCATGTTCAGTTCAATAAAACGCAGGCCGAGGCTCTCGCACAGGTCTATGTTGTCCTGCAGCGTGTGGTTCTCGATCAGGGTCGGCATACCGAAATGAATCATGTGAATTTCCCCTCCGGATATACGATTTTTAATTCACCCCGCGGAAGCCCTTGCCAATAATCTCCGTGCTGGAAGTGATAATCATAAAAGCTGCCGGATCCTGTTTGTGGATATAGTTCCGCAGCAGCACCGCCTCATGCCGGGACACTACGGTCAGCAGCACAGTCTTTCCCTCATGGGTATAGGAGCCCTCCCCGTGCAGCCGGGTTGCGCCGCGGTGAAGCTCTGCGGTAATAAACTGTTCAATGGGTTCAGGATGGGAAGTAATGATCTGGAAGCACTTTTTGGTTTTCAGGTTGTCTGTCACCAGGTCCATGAACAGTGATTTGATAATCAGTCCCAGGATGGAGAACAGTCCCGTCTCCATGCCGAAGGCAAAGCAGGCGGATACTGTGATGATGATGTCGCTGCACAGCAGGGCAATGCCGATGTTCAGCGCCGTATGCTTCTTCAGGATCATCGCGATGATATCCGTTCCGCCGGAAGAAGCATCCAGGTTAAACAGGATTGCCGAACCCACTGCCGGCAGTCCCACGGCAAAAAGCAGTTCCACCAGGGGCTGGGAGGTCATCGGAGCGCTCATCGGGCAGACAATTTCCAGCAGCTGCAATGTGCCGGACATCAGCAGGGAGGCATATACCGTCCGGATTCCGAAGGACTTTCCGAAAACCGCAAATCCCAGGGCCAGCAGGGCGATATTGATGATCGTCACCAGTGTACCGGGCGTGATGGACGGAACGTAGTGTCCCAGAACGATGGCAATACCCGTCACACCGCCGGTGGAGAAATGATTCGGGAATTTGAAGAAATAGATACCGACCGTCATGATCAGGATACCGACTGTGATATAAATCCATTCCTTCAGGGTTACCTTCTGTTCCTTGGACATTTTGCTTCTCCTCGTCTCCGGGAAAAAGATCTTCTTTTTCCTCATTGACGATTATTATACCATGTTCCTGCCCCAATCATAAAGCACGAAAATGCGGCAGATTTCTCTGCCGCACAAACAGTCATTAAGATCGATAGCATGTTTTTCCCACTGAATCGTATAAGGAAATGTCATTCCGAGCGAAACGAAGTGAAGTCGAGGAATCCCTTACTACGTCCGAAGAACGTTTTCATTTTTAGTTTTAAGTTATTGAGGAGTCATCCGTGCTTTAGCACGGCTAATGACTCCCATGCTACAGCCGTCCATTTCCGCAAGCCATAGGCGCTGCAGAAATGGAATACGGCGATCGCAAAGTTTTCAGTATTCATTAGGAAAAAAAGCTCCTACCTCCTACCTCCTACTTCCTACCTCTCTTAGAGCTTCAGGTCCACTTCCTCAAACTTCTTCGTGCTCATCTGAATGCTCTTCGCCGTTCCACTCAGGAACAGGGCCAGACCTGCCAGCGTAAACAGCGCCTTGTCGCTCATATTGCGCGGATCCGGCTGATCCAGCACATCCCGGAAGAACGGTACCGCATAGGTCGAAACAGTCTCAATGATAATCCAAAGGAATACTGCCACGGCCGCAAAGCCGAATGCCTTCCCCGGCTTATTGATATCCTTGTAGTATACCGGGAAAAAGATCATATTGAAGATCGCGAAGATAATCATTCCACTGCCGATCAGCGCCAGTCCCGCATCCATTCCGGCCGGGTTCGGTGTATTCCCGATGGCGTATTTGATCAGGATAAAGAGGCCCATAACCGCCAGATCGATCACTTCCAGAAGGGTGCAGAAAAGAATTCTTCCCTTTACTGCATCTGCGCGGGAAACCGGCAGCATCAGCGTATAAGTCGCGTCATGGTTTTCCCTGGCCGTCAGGCAGACAAAGAAAATCGCCAGTCCCATATAGAAACAGCTCACGCCGTAGGGATAGCCCGGAACCAGGATCAGCGCGGCGCACATCAGCATGATGTAGGCTGTGGGATGTATGCACAGTTTCCATTCCTTCATCAGCAGTTTCATGCCTCTTCCGCCTCCTTTTCCAGATGAATCATGATTTCTTCCAGGGTTGCCTCCCGGGTTTCAAAAGCAGCCGCGTTGTCTTTCCGGATGAGCACCGTATACCCGTCCCGGATCCGGCAGCGTCCGCAGGCCGCCTCCTGCATTGCCGGGGGAATATCCGTCCCGCACTCCGCGATCCGCCAGGCGTCCCGGAAGCCTTCCAGCGTGTCATCCGCTTTCAGCTCTCCCTGCTGAAGGAACAAAATCCTGTCCGCGCATTTCTCCAGGTCGGACGTAATATGGGTGGAAAAGAAAACCGTCTTTCCCTCATCCTTCAGTTTCAGGAAAACCTCCACCAGTTCCTCCCGGCTCACAGGATCCAGGCCGCTGGTCGGTTCGTCCAGGATCAGCAGCTCCGCCCCGTGGCTGAGGGCCAGGGCCAGCGCGTATTTAATCTTCATGCCGTTGGACAGTTCCGCCGGAGTTTTCTCCTCATCCAGTCCGAAAACACTCATCCACTTCCGGTATGCAGTATCATCCCATCCGGGATAGAATGTCCTGGTCACCGCGGTAATCGCCTTCAGCTTTTTCCGGGTATAGTAGGTCATGCCGGCAGAAACGAAGCCGATCCTTTCCTTGATCTCCCGGTCGTGTTCCGGATAATCCAGTCCGAAAAAGGAGATCTCTCCGGCATCCGGGCGTACAAACGACAGCATGGAATTGATTGTGGTCGTTTTGCCGGCGCCGTTCCGGCCGATAAAGCCGGTGATGGTTCCCGGCACCAGGCTGAAGGACACATCTCTCAGCTGAAAAGCCGGGTAGTTTTTGCACAGTCCCTGAACCGCCAGGGGCGTTTTCATTTCATAATCCATTCTTAATTTCCTCCGCAACAGCCATAAAGAACTCTGCGTTCACCAGTGCGATGCCGCTGTTCTCATCCCCCAGTACCATCAGCTGGTCTCCGGGGTTGATATTGAATACGCGCCTTGCCCGGACCGGGATCACAATCTGTCCCTTGTCACCCACTGTCACCACACCGAACATGTGTTTCCCGCGCATGCCGGGACGACTGTCCAGTTCATCCTCCGGAGCGTTGACCAGATCGTCCAGGGAAACCTCCAGCACGGACGCCAGCCTTCCGGACATTTCCAGATCCGGCGTACTCTCCTCTGTTTCCCATTTGGCAATGGTCTGGCGGGCGACGCCGACTTTTTCCGCCAGCGTTTCCTGGGTCAGGTTCATCATTTTCCGCAGTTTCTGAAGATTCTTCCCGATCATACATTTCCCACCTTTCGAACAAAATGATACGCCCGGATATAATGCTGGTCAACCATCCCGCGCTGACATTCCGATTCCGGAATGTTAATTCTCGTTGACAAAAACACAGCAATTTTTATCTATTGTCTTCCAGGTGCAGGTGACATATCATAAAACCGACCTGATCATTGTGTATAAGGAGGGTTCTTATGCTGAAACTGTTCATCATCCTGATGCTGATCGTCTGCCTGGTTTGCTGTTCTGTATCAGCCCTTGCCGAATCCGCTTCCAGTCTTCCGGATCTCCCGGACAGGCTTCCCCTTGAATACAAGAAAATCCTGAAGGAAGGCGGCACAGTCCGGAAGATTGAGTATCCCTCGAAGGATTATTATGGAGATCAGAAAGACATTATGAAGCCCGCGCTGGTCTATCTGCCTGCCGGTTATTCAGAGGATCAGCAGTATGACCTGCTTGTCCTCTGCCACGGCGTCGGAGGAACCGAAAAGGAATGGGGATTCCTGAGCCTCAACTGCCCTGGCAAATGTGCCGTGGACAACCTGATTGCCAACGGGGAAATCAAACCGCTGATCATCGTCATGCCCAATGGTCGTTCCACCGAAGACTGCGGCAATACAGACTGGAGCAACATGCAGGCCTTCTATTCCTTCGGTCAGGAAATCCGCAACGACCTGCTGCCCTGGATGGATGCCCACTATGCCACCTATGGCGCCGGACTGGATGACCTGAGCGCATCCCGTGATCACAGGTACATGGCCGGCCTTTCAATGGGCGGTATGCAGACAATCAATATCGGCATGTGCGAATGCATGGATCTGTTCTCCGCTTTCGGCGCTTTCTCTGCCGCGCCCACCAGCTATCCGGCATCCAAAGTTGCCGCAGAGATCAAAAAGTTTGACAGCTATCCCATCCGTTATTTCTATAACATCTGCGGAACCGGGGACAGCATCGCCTATGCTTCTGCCTCCTCTGCCGCCAAAGAGCTGCCGAAATATACCGATCAGCTGACAGAAGCCAACTGGCACTGGCAGGAATGCCCCGGAGATCACAACTTTGACATCTGGTATCTGGGTCTTTTCAACTTCCTCCGGATCCTGGGGAACTGACGCCCTGAACCCTTTGCAGAGAAGCCATCAGAAAAACATCCCGGCGCTTGAAAACGCCGGGTGTTTGTGATAACGTATCTTTTGATCTTTTTCCGAAGGAAGGATGCTCGTCATGAAGCCTTATCTGGAGATGACTACGGAGGAACTGACCCAGGAACTGGACACTCTGAGAAAAGAGTATAAAAAGGTCCAGGCCATGGACATGCAGCTGAACATGAGCCGGGGTATTCCCTGCATTGATCAGCTGGATCTTTCCATGCACATGATGGATGTTCTGGATTCCTCCTCTGATCTGACCTGTGAAGACGGCACAGACTGCCGGAACTACGGTCAGCTGACCGGTATTGAGGAAGCCCGTGAGCTTCTGGGCGACATGATGGAGAACAATCCCAAAGATATCATCATCTACGGGAACTCCTCCCTGAACGTGATGTTTGATACCATTTCCCGTGTCTGGACCCACGGCGTCATGGGCAACACCCCCTGGTGCAAGCAACCGGAGGTGAAGTTCCTCTGCCCCGTGCCCGGCTATGACCGTCATTTTGCAATCACGCAGTATTTCGGCATCAAGATGATTCCCGTTCCCATGACTCCCACCGGTCCGGATATGGACATTGTGGAAAAGCTGGTCAGCGAGGATGAAACCATCAAAGGCATCTGGTGCGTACCGAAGTACTCCAATCCTTCCGGCATCTCCTATTCGGATGAAACGGTCCGCCGCTTCGCCCGGCTGAAGCCTGCCGCTCCGGACTTCCGGATCTTCTGGGACAACGCCTACGGCATGCATCATCTCTATGATGACCGGCAGGACTACCTGATCGAGATCCTGGCGGAGTGCAAGCGTGCCGGCAATCCGGATCTGGTTTATAAGTTTGCCTCCACTTCCAAGATCACCTTCCCCGGCAGCGGTATTGCCGCCGTCGCCACCAGCCCGAACAATATGGTCGATTTCGTGAACACACTGAAGTTCCAGACCATCGGTCATGACAAGGTGAACCAGCTGCGCCACGTTCGTTTCTTCGGTGATATCCACGGCATGGTGGAACACATGCGCAAGCATGCCGCCATCATCCGGCCGAAGTTCGAGATGGTTGAAAACACCCTCGAGGAAAACCTGGAGGGTCTGGGAATCGGCACCTGGACCAAGCCCCGCGGCGGATACTTTATCCTGTTTGATTCCCTGCCCGGCTGTGCCAAGGAAATCGTCGCCCTCATGAAGAAAGCGGGCGTCATCATGACCCCCGCCGGCGCCACCTGGCCCTACGGAAAGGACCCCAACGATTCCAACATCCGTATCGCACCCACTTACCCGACCCTGAACGAGCTGAAGTCCGCCATGGAAACCTTCACCCTGTGCGTCCGCATCGCCAGCGCCAAGAAGATCCTGGCCGATCGCACCGTACAGTAACAATCCGCAATCTATAAAGCAACGAGTCATCCATCGTGGATGACTCGTTTTAGTATTAATTCTGAATTCTTAATTCTGAATTCTGAATTGCAAAGCTTCATCCTTTTCGGATGATCCGTTTGATTGCCTCCGGCACCGCGCTTACCAGCACCGCCAGTAAAATCATAATCAGTGCGTAAGCATAAATCTCAGCGTACTCATTGAAGTACGCGCTGCTGTACACAGCCTTGCCAAGGGAATCCCTGGCCTGGACCAGGTACTCCGTTGTCACCGCCAGCTTGATGCCCATCCCTACCGCGTTGATATAGGCCTGCTTCAGGTAGCCTGCCATCAGCGGCAGATAAACCGAAAACAGTACCCGGAGGGTAAACCCGCTGTTCATCCGGTAAACGTCCATCAGTTCCGGCTCAATCCGGCGCAGTCCTTCCGCCGTAGCCTCGCTGATCAGGGGAATCAGCATCAGGGCTGACGCAATCAGCGGCACCCGGTCATACTTCGTCAGCACCATGATGATCACCGTCATCACGATCATCGGAATGGACCGCAACAGGGTCATCAACGGTTTCAGCAAAGCCCGGACAAAAGAACTCTTTCCCTGGGCCAGGCCCAGCGCTGTGCCGATCATCGCGGCGGCGGCCAGAGCTTCCGCCAGATGGATCAGCGTGGTGCCGATCTGTTTCCAGGTTCGTTCCTCTCCGAGCATCCGGACAAAGGCCTGCAGGATTTCTCCCACGCCCGGAAAAACCAGCTTATCACCCTTCAGCCAGCCCGCGGCCTGGATCAGGCCTCCGACCAGCAGAATGCCCAGGCCGAACGCCAGGGTATTCAGGCCTTTCTTATTCCGCTCCATAATAGAAGTCATCAGCGGGAACCGCTCCGCCGAACTGGCTCAGGTCAATCTGTGCAGTCTTTTCAACCTGTTCTTTGGCTTCCGCAGCCTTCACAAAACGGATGGCACATCCGGGAATGGCGGCCGCCGCCACCTTGGCGTTCGGCAGGATCTCAAGTGCAACAGCAGCTTCCGCTACTGCGGCTACGTCCGTCGTGCACTTTCCGCAGGCTTCTTCAGCCTGTGCCAGGAATGCAGCCACTGCCTCCGGATTGCTTTCAGCAGTTTCCGCTTTCACAAACAGCGCAGCCTGCGTATAACCTTCCATGCCGGAAGCCTGCTGCAGCAGTTCGTTCACGCTGATCGCGCTGATCTTGTCATTCTTCATTTTCGCCGCAGTCAGGGCGGGTTCTGCCGTCACTACAATCGCCTCCGCATCGCTCAGCAGCAGGCTCTGGGTGTCGGATGCGCCGGCCAGGTAGGTCACTTCTGCCGGTTCAATGCCGTTTTCTTTCAGGGCATACAGTACCACGGAAGCGTTGATCGTATTTTCACCGAACAGCGTCAGGTTCGCGCCGTTCAGGTCCTCCGCCTTCAGTTCTTCCTTCTGGGCGGCGATAAACAGGTTACCCCAGCTTACCACTGCCGCCAGTTTATAGGTGGATTTACCTGCCTTGTACAGCTTTGCGCCGGCGTTCAGCGGAGCGATAATAAAATCTGCCTCCTTGCCGGCGAAAGCCGCGGCAATCGTGTCCGCTGCCACCGTTGTGTACTGTCCGGGATTCTCTGCTGCCATCGCCGCCAGGGCCAGCGCCGGAGCACCGCCGGGAGTCGTCACCGTCAGGCCGGAAATATCCGCGCCTTCCGCGGCGGAAAACGCGCACAGACTCATTGTGAGCACCAGTGCCATCATCATTGCAAGGATCTTTTTCATATTTCAATCACCCTTTCTTTTACAGTGCAAACCTCTTCCGCGTTATTGTACAGAAAACCCGCGGCCCTTTCAATGGAGAAGCCGCAGGAAATCAGTTTCAGTCATGTTTTTTCGCAGGATTCACGTGTACCATAATATGTTTGACTTCCGGAAAAGTCTTTTCAATGGCATCATGCACGTCCTCCGCGATTTCATGAGCTGCCGCCAGCGTCAGGTTCGGATCGGCTGCGATTTCCAGATCCACATAAACCCGGTTCCCGAACATCCGCGTCCGCAGCAGTTCCACTCCCATCACCCCGGGCTGTTCCAGTGCTGTGGTTCGGAAAGCCTCCTCCGCCTCTTCATTGCAGGAGTGATCCACCATCTGGTCAATGGCTTCTTTAAAAATCCGGATGGCTACCCGCAGGATAAACAGCGCGATAATCAGGCTGGCAATGGGTTCCATCACCGGCACACCCATCCGTGCGCCCGCGATACCAATCAAGGCGCCGATAGAGCTCAGTGCGTCACTTCGCTGATGCCACGCTTCCGCGTGCAGCGCTGTGGAACGGTATTTTTTGGCATAGCCCCGGGTATACCAGAACAGGCTTTCCTTGACCGCAATGGAAACCACCGCCGCAATCAGAGCCAGCAGTCCGGGAATCTCCGCGGTTTTTCCGCTGATGATATCCTTTACCGCACCGATGCCGATAGCCCCGCCCACAACAGCCAGGATTCCGGACAGAAGCAGGGCGGCCACGCACTCATAACGTTCATGCCCGTATGGATGCTGCTCATCCGGTTCTTTGGTGGAAATCTTCACGCCAAGCAGCACAATCAGTCCGCTGAAAATATCGGAGGCGGAGTGTACCGCGTCGCTGATCATTGCGCCTGAATGCGCAAGCAGACCGGCGGCCAGCTTCAGCAGCGTCAGGATCACGTTTGTGATCATGCTCACCAGTGAAACCCGGGTAGCCGCGGTCTGGAACTCCTCAGCTTTTTTCTCAGCCATATCTATCATCTTCCCGATTTCATGTATTCATTATGTGTTTCCTTAATTGAAGCATATTATACCACCTTTCCCGGTAAAATGTTAATCGTAATATAATCCAGAAAAAATGTTCGCCGCACAGCGGCGAACGCGTATCATTATAATTGTTCATTGTTCATTATTCATTGTTCATTGTAGTTTAATTCGGATTCCCGAATTAAACTACGACCCTGTTCCGTCCTGCGTTTTTCCCCATATACAGCTTCTCGTCGGCCGCATTCAGCAGCGTGTCCAGCGGAGAGGCAAAATCATATTCTTCCACGCCGATCGTCAGTGTAATCGAAAACTCGTTCCCGTTATACTGCAGCTTCATCTTTTCCACCTGGAAACACAGGTCATTCATCACCGCGCCTGCTTCATCCAGGTTCATTCCCGGCAGGAAAAAGCAGAATTCCTCTCCGCCCCACCGGCATGCACTGTACCGTTCCATCGCATGTTCCGTAAACAGCTTGGTCAGCCGCATCAGCACATAGTCTCCGCATTTATGACCATAGGTGTCATTCACTTGTTTGAAGTAGTCAAGGTCAGCGATTGCCACGCAGAAGGTCTGGTTCCTGTTTTCCACGCAGTACTGCTCGATCTGCTCAATCATCAGTCGCCGGTTCGGCAATCCTGTCAGGGAATCGGTGCCGGCTTCCTTATACAGGATCTGGTTCCTCAGCCGCAGCTGGCGTTCAGTCTCCTGGATGCTGGTGCTGAAAATAATACAGGCACATGCCAGCATCAGGAAGAATGCGATTGTATTCAGCGTCTGGTAAATCGTATTGGCTTTTGTGCCCATGTTATACAATGCCGGAAACAGCTGGGTCACGTAGAATAAACCCACGCGGATCAGCAGGATGGACAGAAACCACAGGAGCTTATTGATTGGTTTGTCATAAACATTGAAAAAGACGAAAACCAGTATCAGGGTCATCATATGCTGTACACCGCTGTTCCACCCGAAACATCTCACATTCCAGCAGACCCAGCCGATACTTACAACAGTGTATTTAATCAGGTTGATGCGTGCGCCGCCATGTTTCAGCATCCACAGGCAGCATACAGACAGGATGGCAAAGATCAGCGGGATCCATTCCCACCGTCCGTCATTGATGATCGGGAACAGAAAAAAGCATATGACAAAATACACCACCAGCAAAACTTCACTGGTTGTCAGGGCCCGGCGGTAGTATAGCGGAATATCCTTGCTGTCCTGGGGTACCTTCTGGTGCAGAAAATTCAGAAAAAACTCCATGTCGGCCTGCCTTATTTCCTTATTCCCCTGTTTTTGTTTTCTTATTATGCACTCTTTTTATATTATGCGCAACTCTTATTTGCAAAACTATGTGCAACTTGCAAATGTTTGCTTTTTATTCGGCATATCCTGCATAAAGCCTTACCAGCATAAAAAAGGATCTCCCCTTCCGGAGAGATTTTCTGTATTTATCACATTGGGCAGCTGTGCTGTGCACAGCTGCCCAATATTTCATGTTCGGCGTCAGCCGAACATTTCACATTCGACAAAGTCGAATATTTCATAAATTCGCAACGTGAATTTATTTCATTTCCGTTCAGCGTTTGCTTGCGGCCCCGATGAATCCCATGAACAGCGGGTGCGGCTTGTTCGGCCGGCTCTTGAATTCCGGATGGAACTGAACACCCACGAAGAAGTCCTCATCGGAAATCTCCACGGTCTCCACCAGCCGTCCGTCCGGAGAAAGGCCGGAGAGGCAAAGGCCGGCGTTCTGCAGCGCTTCACGGTACTCATTCGCAAATTCATAACGGTGGCGGTGGCGTTCACCGATCCGGGTTTCTCCATAGCACTTTGCGATTACAGTGCCTTCTTCCAGCATGCAGGGATACCTGCCCAGACGCAGGGTGCCGCCCTTGTCAATTTCGTCATTCTGTCCCGGCATGAAGTCAATCACCCGGTACGGAGCGTTCTCGTCAAACTCACGGGAGTTTGCGCCTTCCATTCCGGCTGCGTTCCGTGCGAATTCGATGACCGCCACCTGCATACCCAGGCAGATGCCGAAATACGGCACATGGTTTTCCCGGGCCCAGCGGGCTGCCAGGATCATCCCTTCAATACCGCGTCCTCCAAAGCCGCCGGGCACAATGATGCCCTGCAGCGGGCTCAGGATTTCCTCGGCAGTTTCTTCTGTCAGCCGTTCAGAGTCAATCCAGTCAATTTCAACCTTCACGTCCTGGGCATATCCGGCATGGCGCAGGGCTTCTGCCACAGACAGATAAGCGTCGTGCAGCTGCACGTATTTGCCCACCAGGCCGATTTTCACCTTCCGGGTCTGATGGCCGATCCGTTCCACCAGGTCTTCCCAGTCCTTCAGGTCCGGTGCCGGGCTCTTCAGACCCAGCTCACGGCAGACCACGGCAGCCAGGCCGGCCTTTTCAAGCATCAACGGAGCCGCATACAGCGTCGGCAGCGTGGTGTTTTCAATCACGCAGTCATCCTTCACGTTGCAGAAGTGGGCAATCTTGGAAAAGATCGTTTCGTCCGTGATCTTCTCATCCGCCCGCAGCACGATGACGTTGGGGCTGATACCCATGCCCTGCAGTTCCTTCACGCTGTGCTGGGTGGGCTTGGACTTATGCTCTCCGCTGGCCTTCAGGTAGGGCACCAGCGTCACATGGATATAACATGCGTTGTCCCGGCCCACTTCCAGGCCAACCTCTCGGATCGCCTCAAGGAAGGGCTGGCTTTCAATATCGCCGATTGTACCGCCGATCTCAGTAATAACGACGTCTGCGTCGGTCTTTTCACCGACCCGGTAAATAAACCGTTTGATTTCATCAGTAATATGGGGAATCGTCTGCACTGTGGAGCCAAGGTATCCTCCCTGCCGCTCCTTCTGGATGACGTTTGCGTATACTTTGCCGGTGGTCAGGTTGGAGTACTTGTTCAGATCCTCATCAATGAACCGCTCATAATGGCCCAGGTCCAGATCGGTTTCCGCACCGTCTTCGGTCACGTACACTTCACCATGCTGATAAGGACTCATGGTTCCGGGGTCCGTATTGATATACGGATCCAGCTTCTGGGCCGCAACTTTTATCCCTCTTGCCTTCAGCAGCCGTCCCAGGGAAGCTGCCGTAATGCCTTTGCCCAGACCCGAAACCACACCGCCGGTAACAAAAATATACTTCGTCATACTTTCCACCTCTGCACTATTCTGTCCCTGTCCATAATCCCATTCGGGAATATATCTGTTTTTAACCAACTAAAACATTCGCCATAAGGCGAATATTTCATGTTGCGAAGCAACATTTCACATTGAGCCGCACTGCGGCTCAATATTTCACAAATCCGCAAAGCGGATTGATTTCATTCTTTATCATTCAACCGTGACGCTCTTTGCCAGGTTCCTCGGCTTATCCACGTCCAGGCCCCTGTTCACGCTGGTGTAGTAGCCCAGCAGCTGCAGGGGAACAATGGCCAGCGACGCGATAAAGTGTTCGTCCGTCTTCGGCACATAAACCGTAAAGTTCACGGAGTCTTCCACGGAGAAATTACCGTTC
Source organism: Clostridiales bacterium FE2011 (assembly GCA_017569305.1). Classification (NCBI taxonomy): domain Bacteria; kingdom Bacillati; phylum Bacillota; class Clostridia; order Eubacteriales; species Clostridiales bacterium FE2011. The sequence goes on from CP069418.1 coordinate 1,076,210, forward strand.
GTGGTCACTCCCATCAGGTACGCGCCGCGGCTCTTGCATTCCAGCATATTCGACAGCGTCTTCTCAAACAGGCTGCCCTGTGTCAGCACGCCGATCACCAGGGTGTTCTGTTCAATCAGGCTGATCGTTCCATGCTTCAGCTCGCCTGCCGCATAAGCCTCGGAATGAATATAGCTGATCTCTTTCATCTTCAGGCTGCCTTCCAGGCTGATCGCGTAGTCCAGCCCGCGGCCGATGAAGAAAATATCATGCGTATTTGCAATCTTGGAGGAGAACCACTGCAGCCGCTGTTTTTCTTCCAGCACCCGGCCGATCTGCTCCGGAATCGCATTCAGCGCTTCCAGGAACCCGGCTACCTGCTCTTCCGTAATCTGCTCTTTAACCGCCGCCATCTTCACCGCCAGCACGTCCATGGCAATCAGCTGGGCGCTGTAAGCCTTGGTGGTTGCCACGGCGATTTCCGGTCCGGCCAGCGTATACAGCGTATGATCTGCTTCCCGCGCAATGGTGGATCCGATCACATTGACCACGGCCAGCGTCATGGCTCCCCGTTCCTTGGCCACACGCAAAGCCGCCAGGCTGTCCGCGGTTTCACCGCTCTGGGAAATAACAATCACCAGCGTATCCGGTGCCACGGGAATGCTGCGGTACCGGTATTCGGAGGCCAGCTCCACCCGCACAGGAACCTTCACCAGATCCTCGATGACGTACTGTGAAGCCATACCCACATGCCATGCGGAGCCGCAGGCAACAATATCCACCCGGCTGACCTGCCGGAGCATATCGTCAGTCAGGCCGGTCTCTTCCAGGGTAATCTTTCCGTCCTTCACCAGGCTGTTCAGCGTATCCCTGACCGCCTTGGGCTGCTCATGGATTTCCTTGAGCATGAAATGCTCATATCCATCCTTTTCCGCCGCTGCGGCATCCCAGGTGATCTCGGTCAGCGGAAGCTGAATCTCGTCTCCGTTCAGGTCATAGAATTTCACACTGCCGGCACTGATCCGTCCGACCTGCAAATTATCAATGTAATATACGTTCCGTGTGTATTTCAGGATCGCCGGCACGTCCGATGCAAGATAGGAAGCGCCGTCTGCCGTGCCGATTACCAGCGGGGAATCCTTCCGGGCCACAAAGATCTCATCCGGATAATCCTTGAACATGAGCGCCAGGGCATAACTGCCCCTGATCCGGACCATAGCCCGGGTAATGGCGTCCACCGGACCGATCTTATATTTTTTATAGTAGTAATCCACCAGTTTTACTGCCACTTCAGTGTCGGTGTCACTGTAGAAAGCATAATCATGACGCAGCAGTTTTTCCTTCAGTTCCGTGAAGTTTTCAATGATGCCGTTATGTACGCCCACCACGTCGCTCTCCACCGGTCCGCATCCGGAACCTGTGCAGTTGCCGCTCACATGCGGATGCGCGTTCACCATGCTGGGGTCTCCGTGGGTTGCCCACCGTGTATGGCCGATACCGCAGTTGCCGGGCAGTGCGCGCCCCTGGTCTGTTTTATCGGCCAGGTGATACAGCTTGCCGGTGGCTTTTACAACTTCCGCCGGCGCCGTTCCGTCACGTACAGCCAGTCCGGCCGAGTCATAGCCCCGGTATTCCAGTCTTGCCAGTCCATCCAGCAGGATCGGTGCCGCCTGAACATGTCCCGTATAACCCACTATTCCGCACATGCTACGAATCTCCTTTATGCTTCAGTCACCGTCGCGTAAGTAGCAACTTTTTCACTCTACACTCTTCACTGGTATCTCTTCACTGGTCTCTCTGCACTGCCGCTTTAGCGGCATCTTTTCACTCTACACTCTTCACCGTAACCCCAGAGCTCCGAAACAAACAAAAAAAGAGCGCAGGGCACAACGTCTGCCTGACGCCCTTGCCCTGCTGTCCGTATGCTATCACTGAAAGGCTCTCCTGTCAAGGTGGCAAATGGTCTCTTTCCGCCCATCTGTACCGTTCCGTACAGTCAATTTCCCGCCCGGGTTCTATCATTGGGAGAGTATCCTGCAGATTGCTCTACGATACAAAGAAGGAACCGTCCGAGCCCTTGACATTATTCCCCTGTGCAGTATAATGCTCCCGTAAAAAATCACGCAGGAGGGCGCAGGCATGATCAAGGGTGAACAGCTTTATGAAGGAAAGGCCAAGAAGGTATTCAGCACGGATGATCCCGAGCTGCTGATCGTCGATTACAAGGACGATGCGACTGCTTTCAACGGTCTGAAAAAGGGCACCATTCAGGGCAAGGGTGTCATCAACAACCACATGAGCAATCTGCTGATGCAGCGGCTCGAGAAGAAAGGCATTCCTACCCATTTCGTAAAGGAACTCAGTGAGCGGGAAACCCTCGTTAAGAAAGTTTCCATCGTTCCGCTGGAAGTGATCATCCGTAACATCTCCGCCGGCTCCTTCTCCAAGCGCTACGGCGTAGAGGAAGGCATCGTCTTCGACGCGCCGACCATCGAATTCTCCTATAAGAATGACGACCTGGGCGATCCCCTGATCAATGAGTATCATGCGCTGGCCCTGAAGCTCGCCACCAAGGATGAGATTGAGACCATCAAAAAGTACGCTTTCGCGGTCAATGAAGAGCTGAAAGCCATCTGGAAGCACGTTGGCGTGACCCTGGTGGACTTCAAACTGGAGTTCGGCCGCCTGTCCGACGGCACCATCGTCCTGGCCGATGAAATCAGCCCCGACACCTGCCGTCTCTGGGACAGCAAGACCAACGAAAAGCTGGACAAGGACCGTTTCCGCCGCGACATGGGCGGTGTCGAGGAAGCCTATCAGGAGATTATGCGTCGTTTAACAGAAGCCTGATTCTGTTAAACGAACTCTACACTCTACACTCTTCACTGGTATCTGAATACTCAAAAACGCTTCCGGTTCCGGAAGCGTTTTTTCTGCCATTTTTCATTATTCAGTCTTAAGTATTCATTAGGAAAAGACAGCTTCACCAGAAGCTGTCTTTTCCATTACTTTATAAGATCCGTCAGCTTCTTCTGATACAGGAAATCATGGACCAGCTGATCCAGTTCCTGCCACAGGGGCAGCGTCGCACAGCTTGCCACCTTCGGACATACCTCCGCATCCTTCTGCAGGCAAGCCACCGGCGCAAGGGTTCCCTCCATCCGTTCCACAATCTCTCCGACAGAGTATTCGTCCGGCTTCCGCAGCAGCACATAGCCGCCGCCTTTGCCGCTGGCGCCCTTTACGAGCTTTCCGTCCACCAGGTCCTTCACGATGATCTCCAGATATTTCTTGGAGATCCCCTGCCTCTCCGCAATATCCTTCAGCGGTACAGGCTGACCTTTATCGTGCTCTGCCAGGTCAAGCATCACCCTGAGTGCATAACGGCCCTTTGTGGAAATCATAGATAATCCCCCCGAAAAGTTTTATTGCCTATTTTACCGTAGGGTAAGTGGGTTGTCAAGATTCGCCCCAAGGGCGAATCTTCACCCTTCACTCATCACTTTTCACTGCCGCCGCAGCGGCATCTCTTCACGCTTCACTCATCACTGGCATCTGAATATTAAAACTTCCCTTCTCTGTGATATAATTCAACAAGCAGTTCAATAGATGGACTCTGTCGGAGGTTGCAATGTTTATTCCTGAAGTGAAAGTCTCAATGATTGATCCGGAGACGAATGCCCGATTCATTCAGAATTATCTGAGTAAAGAAAAAGCGGGAAACACGACCCGTCCGTTCTATGACAAAACCATTCTCCTTTATCCCGAGCTCAAAGACATCCGTAGTGTCGAAGACGAAAAGGTGCGGGATGAGATCGTCCGACGGGCAGTTCGGGAACGCCTTTGGAACCACAGACCGGAAATTGAAATCCGGATACAGCATTTCCAGGATGTCTTTGACAGTTTTATCCGTGATTTTATAGAGGCCCAATGCAAACTGTTCCAATATGAGTGGAAAGCTTCCCATCCGCAGATTCACTGTTTCGTAGGATATCTGCCGTTTTACCCCAGAAGTACGGAAGAAATGTGCTTTTATGTTTCATATCAGGATGAAGAACGTGTTTTTTCCGGAGCAGTTCATGAAATAAACCATATGATTTTCTTTCAAAAATGGAAGGAAATGCATGGCAGCCAATGTGCGGAACCTGTTTGGCCGGATCCGCTCTGGTATCTTGAAGAAATCATTGTGGATCCCACACTGAACGATGAACGGGTAAAGCATCATACCCTGTATGAAAACAAAGCCTATCCGCTGTTTTATGAAAAAGATAAGCTCACCGGTGTAAGCATTATGGATCGTATAATGGAGTGTTATAACAAACACAGCCGGATAGAAGACTTCCTGGACACATCATACAAAATCGTCAGGGAATACTTTAGCACAGCCGATTAATCGCTGCTCCGCGTATTGTCCGATGTCAAAAGAAGAATTATCTTTTTCCTTCTATTCTCCTATTGACATAGTAGGTTAAAGGAAATATAATTTCCTGTGGATTCCCCCACTATGATGACTAAAGGAGTTGCCTGAATGAGCATTTACGCGGATCACGCCGCGACCACCGCCATGAGTGAGGCGGCCATTGAAGCTATGACCCGTTGTATGCGGGAGTATTACGGAAATCCCTCCAGCCTGTACCGTATCGGTCAGCAAGCTAAAGAAGTACTGGAACAGGCCCGGGAGGATATTGCATCCGTGATCCACGCGGAGTCCCGGGAAATCTATTTCACCTCCGGCGGCAGCGAAGCCGATAATCAGGCGATCCGTTCCGCCGCACTTGCGGGAAAGAAAAAAGGAAAGAACCACATCATTTCCACCGCCTTTGAACATCACGCCGTGCTCCATACCCTGGAGCAGCTGAAAACCGAGGGCTTTGAAGTCACCCTGCTGGATGTGCATGAGAACGGTGTGATCCGTCCGGAAGAAGTTGAAGCGGCCCTCCGTCCGGAAACCTGCCTTGTTACCGTCATGTACGCCAACAACGAGATCGGCACCATTCAGCCAATCCGGGAAATCTGCGCCGTCTGCCGGGCACACCAGGTGCTCTTCCATACGGATGCCGTTCAGGCCGTCGGCCCGCTTTCCATTGACGTGCAGGCGGAAAATATCGACTATCTTTCCGCCTCCTCTCATAAATTCCACGGGCCGAAGGGCGTCGGCTTCCTTTACGCCCGCAAGGGCGTCCCGCTTCTCCCGCTGATCAACGGCGGCGCCCAGGAAAAAGGTAAGCGTGCCGGCACGGAAAACCTGCCCGGCATCGTCGGCATGGCCGCCGCCCTGAAGGAAACCGTTGCTGAACGGGATGCGGAAGCTGTCCGCCTCACAGGTCTCCGGGACCGGCTGATTGCCGGCCTGAAAGAGATTCCTCATTCTGCCCTGAACGGGGACGCGGAAAAGCGGCTTCCCGGAAACGTCAGTTTCTGCTTTGAAGGCATTGAGGGCGAGTCCCTCCTGCTCCTGCTGGATGAAAAGGGCATCAGCGCTTCTTCCGGCAGCGCCTGCACTTCCGGTTCCCTGGATCCCAGCCATGTGCTTCTCGCCATCGGCCGGGTCCATGATGTGGCCCACGGGTCCCTGCGTCTGACGCTTGGTCGGGAAAACACACCGGAGGACGTGGAATACATCATTTCCGCCGTCAAAGATGTCGTCTCCTACCTTCGTGGTTTCTCACCTGTCTGGCGGGACCTGCAGAGCGGCAAAACACCCTTTATTCTGTAATTCAGGAGGATAAGCATATGGCACTGTACAGTGAAAAAGTTATGGATCATTTCCTTCATCCCCGGAATGTCGGCGTCATTGAGGATGCCAACGCTATCGGTGAAGTCGGTAACGCAAAATGCGGGGACATCATGAAGATGTACCTGAAAATCAAGGATGATATCGTTGAAGATGTCAAGTTCGAAACCTTCGGCTGCGGCAGCGCCATTGCCTCCAGCTCCATGGCTACGGAGATGATCAAGGGTAAGCCCCTGTCCGAAGTCAGAACCCTCACCAACAAAGCGGTCACGGAAGCGCTGGACGGCCTTCCCGCCCACAAGATCCACTGTTCCGTCCTGGCCGAGGAAGCCATCAAGTCCGCTCTGGAAGACTACGAAAACCGCAAAAACGCTGACAATCAATAACTATCGCCGACATCTATAAACTCAAAACACCTGCAGGCAATTATTTATCCATTACTTGCAGGTGTTTTATATTGTGAATTATGAATTATGAATTGTGAATTATGCTATAATTCCTCCAAAAGGAGGAATTATAGCATATGACTCTGATTCTCAACGGCGGCGGAGACGGACAGGCTGTCGCCTCGGCAAGACAGCTGCTGAACAGCATCATTGATCACAGCAGAAAAATCCTGTACCTCCCCTTTGCGTGGCCAGATCCATCCTACCGTGGATGTCTGGAATTCATGACGGCTGAACTGTCTGATGTGGAGAAAGCCGGCATTGAGATGGTTACTACGCTCGAAGAATTGATGAGCAGAAACTTCAAGGATTATGCCTGTTTATATATCGGCGGCGGAAACACCTATAAGCTTCTGAACGACCTGAAAAAGAGCGGTGCCTTTGACAAGATCAGGAAGTATCTGACGGAAGAAAACGGCATCGTATATGGCGGATCCGCAGGTGCCATTATCTTTGGCAGGGACCTGGATTCCTGCAACACGGATGACGACAATGAGGTCGGCCTGGCGGACCATACCGGATTCAATATGATCAACGGCTATTCCCTGTTATGCCATTATACCAGCAGGGAACCCGCCCGTACGGAGCTGAGCCGGAACTATCTGCTGGAGTTGTCCAAAGTCAAACCGGTATATGCCATTCCTGAAGAAGACACTATCCTTGTGACAGATGAAACGACAGTATTCATTGGTTCCCGGCCCTATTATGAATTCATCAATGGCAAAGAGTATGAAAGGTTTTGCCGCGACACCGTCCATCTGTAATTAACCATCATTATTCCGTTTTCATTAAATCAGACTCAGGAATTTCATATTCCTGAGTCTGATTTCTTAATGAATGTTTATCTCTGCTGAAAAAGCAACAACTGCGTCTCCGGTAATCTGAACCAGAACTGGTTTGCCGTTTTCCTTCTCAACATGAACCCGCATTGTTCCGTCCCTTTGGATTGCCTCTCCCTGCATGATACTGAAGTCAAAATACTTTTCCTGCGGATTTTGCAGGATATTATAATATACAAGGTACGCTCCCAAAGGCCCGTTTGCGTTTCCGGTTACGGGATCTTCTGCAATCCCTATCGCCGGTGCAAACATTCTTCCGTGAACAAGTACGTCTTCTCCGGGGTTCAATGTGAAAACATAATAACCATTACATCCGATCACCGAACTGATTTCCGTCAGTTTCTGCAGGTCAGGTTTCAGGCTGTGAAGCAGCTGATTTGAACAGATGGGAACCATGACTTTGGAATGTCCCGTTGAGGAAATGGCCACCGGGTACTCACCGCAGATGTCATGGGCGGATATGCCCAGGGCGTCCGCAATGCGGGCTCTTACCTCCGGGCCCAGATCCTCCGAAACCTCAGGCGTTCCCTGGGTCATCACAACGGAATAATCATCACCGCTTTGGATGATATCCACCGGCAGGATGCCGGCTTTTGTTTTTTGCCGGACACGCCTGTTTCCGAAGTTCTTTTCCAGTGCGTAAACATAATGCGCCGCGACGGTTGCGTGCCCGCAGATGGGAACTTCTGTTGTCGGCGTAAAAAAGCGGACTTCGACGTCATAATCAGGAGAATTTGACGGAAAAATAAACGCCGTTTCCGAGTTATTCATTTCCCGTGCGATTCTCTGCATCTGTTCTTCTGAAAGGCCGTCAGCGTCCGGAACAACTCCGGCAGGATTTCCATGAAAACAGGTCCTGGTGAACGAATCGACCTGGTATATCTTATATTTTTTCAAAAATATTATCCTCCGTATATCAGCAATACGCTCCTTCCGAAATCATATTCACCAGTTCAGCAAGCGCCTTGCTGATATGCTTGTCCTTATGGATGTATATTTGCGCATAAATCGGGAAGTCATTTCCCTGCCAGTTCAGCTTCACCAGTCGTTTTTTCTTTATTTCTTCCTCAGCGGCCATTTCCGGCATAAAAGCCACTCCCATTTCATTGATCGCAAACTGTTTCAGGATCTCCTTACTGCTTGTTTCCAGTGCGATCCGAGGTGTCACGGCCGCCTGCGCCAGATCATCCAGCAGCATCCGGCGGAAGCTGCAGTGGTGGGAGGTCAGCAGTAACGGAATCCCGGACAGATCCTTCTCTGTGATCTTCTTTCCGGTCTGCAAATATCCCGGTGCTGCGTAAAACCCCAGTTGTTCCCGCTTTTTGAACAGGATTGTCAGTTCCGGCTGCTCCATCAGGGGATTCAGCGTATAGACCAGATCCAGGGCTCCTTTTTTCAGCTGCTCCGGAAACGTCTCATGATCAATAAACAGAATCCGGATATCAACTCCCGGATATTTCTGCCGGTACGCCATCAGGGATTGCGGAAGCCGGTTATAACACAGGCTTTCGGACACTCCCAGCTTGATCACGCCGACAGGTTCCCGGACCGCCGGTACCTCCAGCAGGATCTCCCGTTCCATCTGGAGCATTTTTTCTGCATACTCCTGAAGCCGTTCCCCTTCCGGCGTCAGCGCAATCGACTTTCCCAGCCGTTCAAACAGCAGGCAGTTCAGTTCCGCTTCCAGCTGTTTGATCTGCGTGGTCACCGTCGACTGGGCGTATCCCAGCAGATTCGCCGCTGTCGTGAAGTTCCCCGTCTCCGCGATCTTCAGGAAGGTTCCCAGTTGCGTAATGGTCATGGATGTTCTCCTATCAAAATTTATGATCATTTCATTTGTTTATTTCAATTTTTCAAATGTTTGATCCGATGCTATGATACCAGACGAAGACAGGAAAATCAATCCTGGGATCGGAGGAAAAGCCATGAACAACACCTTATGTATGATTATCAAAGATACTGTAAAGCCGAATTTTCTGAACATCCGGACGTCCATCAAAGCCTACGACCGCGACGCCCTCTGCTGCGGCGCACCCTGCTGGCGCTGGGCTTATCACGCCCTTCATTCTGCGGACAAGTGGTTCTTCAACCCCAATGTCTATGAAGAACCTTCTTTCCATGAGGAAGGAATGGACAACCCGGACAATCCCACCAGTGTGATCCTGACCGATGAACAGCTGCTCTCCTACCTGGATCGGATTGAAGAAAAAACCTACCGCTACCTGGATTCCCTGACGGATGAAATGCTGTATGAAAAGCCGGAAAACTGCCGCTTCACCCGCATGGAGCTGGTGCTGCGGCAGTACAGGCACTTATCTTTTCACACCGGCATGCTGAACGGCCAGACGGCAGTTGCCACCGGCAAATTCCCCATGTGGGTTTCGGAAGCAGACAAGTATGTGGATGACGGCATCTTCTTCGGCCGCTACCGGAAGGGTCGGGTCAATCCATAAAAAAACGGTCTCTGCTGCTTGTGGCAGAGAGACCGTTTTATACTTTTCCTTTGCATGAAGCGGACCTTATTTAACCGCTTCAAATGCATCTTCCAGTGCCGCAATCAGATCCTTCACGTTCTCTGTACCGATAGAGAGACGGATTGTATTCGGCTTGATGCCCTGATCCAGCAGTTCCTCTTCTGTCAGCTGGCTGTGGGTGGTGGTGAAGGGATGGATCACCAGGCTCTTCACATCAGCCACATTGGCCAGCAGGGAGAAGATCGCCAGATTGTCGATAAACTTCTTCGCGGTTTCGCTGTCGCCCTTCAGTTCGAAGGTGAAAATGCTGCCGCCGCCGTTCGGGAAGTACTTCTTATACAGTGCGTGGCTGGGTTCGCTTTCCAGGGACGGATGATGAACCGCTTCCACCTGCGGATGCTTGCTGAGGTAATCAACAATCTTCAGGGTATTCTCCACATGACGTTCCACGCGCAGGGACAGGGTCTCCAGGCCCTGCAGGAACAGGAAGGCATGGAAGGGAGACAGCGTGGAGCCGGTATCCCGGAGCAGGATGGCACGGATGTAGGTCACGAAGGCAGCGGGGCCGACCACGTCATAGAAGCTGACGCCGTGATAGCTCGGATTGGCGTCGCTGATCCACGGATACTTGCCGCTTTCCTTCCAGTTGAACTTGCCGCCTTCAACGATCACACCGCCGATGGCTGTGCCGTGACCGCCGATGAACTTCGTCGCGCTGTGCACCACGATATCCGCGCCCCAGTCCAGCGGACGGACCAGGTAGGGTGTTGCGAAGGTGGAGTCCACCACCAGCGGAAGTCCATGGGCATGAGCAATCTTCGCCAGCTTTTCAATATCGGCGATATTGCTGTTGGGGTTGCCCAGGGTCTCCACGTAGAGCGCCTTGGTGTTCGGCTGAATCGCCGCTTCAAAGGCGCCTTCCTCATCCGGATCCACAAACGTGGTGGTAATGCCGGAAGTCAGGGGCAGGGTGTGCTCCAGCAGGTTGAAGGTTCCGCCATAGATGGTCTTGGAGGCCACAATGTGCTCCCCGGCCTTGGCCAGTGCCTGGAGGGTATAGGTAATGGCCGCGGCGCCGGAAGCAACCGCCAGGGCGGCGGAGCCGTTCTCCAGGGCGGCGATGCGCTCCTCAAACACACTCTGGGTGGGGTTTGTCAGCCGGCCGTAGATATTGCCGGCGTCCCGCAGGCCGAAGCGATCGGCCGCGTGCTGGGCATTATGGAAAACATAGGCGGCAGTGGCATAGATCGGAACCGCACGCGCGTCGGTTGCCGGATCAGCCTGTTCCTGACCGATGTGAAGCTGCTTTGTTTCGAAAGACCAGTTGGCGGAATTCTTAATATCAGACATTGTTTTAATCTCCTTTATTTCTATCATTCTCTGGATACTTGATCCTGTTATTCTGTTTGGTTTAACCCGGATAATTATGCATTGTCTTCTGCATTCGCATTCGATTCCGGCTCAGCAGCACGGCCTTCAATCTGCATTGAAATTTCATCACCGGAACCTCCTTTCGTCTTGCGTTGGCATTAATCTACTGTATGAATAGGTTTTTGTCCAATACCGGAGATCAATAGACAGTTATAAACCCAATCTATAGCTGTTCATGTTCTGACAAAATTATTATTTTTTGTATAAAAGGAAAGAATTCTCCGGACAGGGCAAAAAACAATTGGAATGCAATATTGCCTATTGACATGGTAGGTAAGTGGTGATAATATGCCATCAAGCTTTTCACGAAAGCTGAATGAAACAGAAAGGAGGCGCGGACATGTTTACGGAAAAGAAGGTTGTAATCCTGAGCACCTGTTGTCGAATGCTGATCTCCCGGGCATGCACTATGGCTGGGGCGTCGGCATGTATGTGTCTGCGCTCTGAATAATCCGCCTCAGGATCACGCGGAAGTCATATCTGCCCGGGAGCTTGTAAACGGCTGCCGGGCTTTTCATTGAAAGCTCCGGTTACCGTACCGGAAAGAAAGGAAGAAGCAGCACAGTGGATTGGGCGTATATCGGAAAAGTCCTGCCGCTATATGGAAAAGCCGCCTGGCTCACCCTGCGGACAGGCACAGCGGGCATCCTGCTCGCTGCCCTGGTGGGTCTTCTTTCCGCCGCCGTGCTTCACTGGCGTGTACCGGTGCTTCGCCGGATCACCGCCGCCTATGTGGAGCTGAGCCGGAATACACCGCTGCTGGTACAGCTCTTCTTTATCTACTACGGCCTGCCGAAGATCGGCATCAAAACCAACCCGGAAGCCTGCGGAATCATCGGCCTTGCTTTTCTTGGCGGCGGATATATGGCAGAAGCCTTCCGGAGCGGGATTGAAGCCGTAGACCGGATTCAGGAAGAAAGCGCATTGAGTCTTGGACTCACACGCTGGCAAACCTTCCTCCATGTGATCCTTCCCCAGGCCATGGCCATCAGTGTCCCGGCCTTCATGGCAAACGTGGTTTTCCTCATGAAAGAGACCAGCGTTTTCTCTGCCGTAAGTCTCATGGACCTGATGTTCACCGCCAAGGATCAGATCGGCCTGTATTACCAGACGACGGAAAGCCTTTTCCTGCTGGTAAGCGCTTATCTGCTGATCCTCCTGCCGCTCTCGCTGCTGGGGACCTTCTGGGAAAGGAGGCTGCGGCATGCCGGATTTGGGACTTGAAGTCCTCTGGAAAGGAAAAAACTTCGTCCGGCTGCTGGGCGGTCTCTGGGTGGCCCTCCGCATCAGCCTGATTGCCGCCGGCATCAGCGTTGCGGCCGGTATCATTCTGGGAATCCTGGCCAGTCGGAAGCACTCCGTTTCCTCCGTAATCCTGCGGATCTGGCTGGGCATCATCCACATCATGCCCCAGATGGTCCTGCTGTTCCTGATGTATTTCGGAACAACCCGGGCCTTTGGCTGGAATCTATCCGGCGAAACAGCCGCCGTCATCGTCTTTTCCCTCTGGGGTACAGCGGAGATGGGCGACCTGGTCCGCGGCGCGGTCAGCAGCATTCCCGCCATCCAGCGGGAAAGTGCGGAAGCGCTGGGACTGCAGCCGGTGCAGGTTTACCGCTGGATCATCCTGCCCCAGGCAGTACGGCGTCTGATTCCTCTTTCCATTAACCTGATTACCCGGATGGTCAAGACCACCAGCCTGGTGACCCTCATCGGTGTGGTGGAAATCCTGAAGGTTGCCCAGCAGATTATTGAGGCGAACCGGAAGGCAAGTCCGAACGCGGCGTTCGGCGTATACCTGACCATCTTCGTAATGTATTACCTGGCCTGCCGGCTCCTGAGCCTGGCGGCTAAGAGACTTGAAAAGCACTGGAGGTGAGCGCGTGGCGGAAACAGTACTGAGCATCTCGCATCTGACGAAGCGGTTTGATGATCAGACCATCCTGGAAGATCTTTCCCTGGATGTCCGTGAAGGAGAAGTGGTCGTCATCGTCGGCTCCAGCGGCTGCGGAAAAAGCACGCTCCTGCGATGTATTAACGCCCTGGAATCCATTCAGGGCGGAGAAATCCGGCTCCGGGGCGAACCGATCCGGCAGGACAGTAAAAACCTGCCGGAGATGCGCCGGAAAGTCGGTATGGTGTTCCAGAACTATGAGCTGTTCCCTCACCTGACTGTGCTGGATAATATCCTGCTTGCTCCGGTGAAGGCGCAGAAACGCTCCCGGGAGGAAGCCCGGGAAGAGGCGCTGGCGCTGCTGGATCGCGTCGGCCTGAAGGAAAAGGCTGGCAGTTATCCCCGGCAGCTCTCCGGCGGCCAGAAACAGCGGGTAGCGATTGTCCGCGCCCTGATCATGCATCCTGAAATCCTGCTCTTTGATGAAGTGACCGCCGCACTGGATCCGGAAATGGTCCGGGAGGTGCTGGACGTTATCGTCAGCCTGGCAGACCAGGGAAAAACAATGCTGATCGTAACCCATGAAATGTCTTTTGCCCGGGCCGTCGCCGACCGGATCATCCTGCTGGAAGACCGGCGGATCCTGGAAGAAAGCACCCCGGAGCAGTTCTTTACCTCCCCGAAAACGGAACAGGCAAAGAAATTCCTGCAATCCTTTGAATTCAACAGAAAAAATAAAGCAGAGGCTTAAAAGCCCGAAAGGAGAATTCCCATGAAAACTGTTCGTAATATCGTCGCCCTCGTGATTGCCCTCGTTCTGACCCTTTCCCTTGTCGCTGTCGCGTCCGCTGATACCGTCTTCCGTACCCTGGATGAAATCAAAGCCTCCGGAACCATCAACATCGGCGTCTTCTCCGACAAGAACCCCTTCGGTTATGTGGATGAAAATGGCGAATACCAGGGATATGACGTCTATTTCGCCCGTCGCATCGGTGAGGATCTCGGCGTGACCGTCAATTATGTTTCCACCGAGGCTGCCAACCGTGTCGAGTATCTCGAAACAGGTAAAGTGGACATTGTCCTTGCCAACTTCACCGTAACCCCTGAGCGCGCTGAAAAAGTAGATTTCGCCCTGCCTTACATGAACGTAGCACTGGGCGTTGTCTCTCCCGACAGCCGTGTCATCAGGGACCTGTCCGAAATCACCGCGGATGACCAGGTCATCGTCATCTCCGGCACCACCGCCGAAGACTACCTGATCAAGAACAATCCCGAAATCACCCTGCAGAAGTACGACACTTACGCCAATGCCAAGAACGCTCTGGAAAACGGCAATGCTGTCGCCTGGGCCAATGACAACACTGAAGTCATCGCCTTCGCCCTGCAGAACGAAGGATATACCGTCGGTATTCCCTCCCTGGGCAGCCAGGACACCATTGCTCCCGCCGTCACCAAGGGAAATGAGACCCTGCTGACCTGGATCAATGATGAAATCAAGGCTCTGGCCGCCGAGAACTTCTTCCACAAGGATTACGAAGAGACCCTGGTGGACACCTACGGTCTGGACTATGAAGACAGCCTGGTGCTGGAAGGCGGCGGACTGGCCGAATAAGCGGCAACTCTAAACTCAAAAAAACGGGGACAGAACTGTTTCTGTCCCCTGTATTCCGATGAATGGAGCCTTTATGAAACAGATACTCGCCTTTGGAGATTCCAATACCTGGGGTCTGATTCCGGGAACCTGGGACAGATACCCGGAGTATGTCCGCTGGACGGGTATCCTGCGTAAGGCTGTTCTTCCGCTGGGTTTCCGGATTCTGGAGGACGGTGTGTGCGGAAGAACCACCGTCTTTGATGATCCGGGCCGCCCGCTGCGCCGGGGCATTGATTCCATCCTCCGGTATAAAGACATAGAGGGCATCAGCCTCGTTATTCTGATGCTTGGAACAAATGACTGCAAAAAGGTTTTCCGGGCCGCGCCGGAACAGATTGGCTGTGGGCTGGAACAATGCATCCAATGCTTTGAAGACTTTCTTCCGCCGGAAAAAATCCTGGTAGTTTCCCCGATTCTGCTGGGGCCGGATGTCTGGAAGCCGGAAAAAGACCCTGCCTTCGATCAGATTTCGATTGATACCTGTGCAGAACTGAAGAACGTCTATCAGGCAATCGCGCAAAAGCGGGGAAATGCCTTCCTGGCGGCCTCCGATTATGCCCGGGCTTCATCCGTAGACGATGAACACCTGAATGCAGAAGGCCATGAGCTCTTTGCCGCAGCGATTATTCAGAAAGTCAGGCAGCTGATTCTGTCTGCCGCGTAAGTAAACCCTCGCAAATCCATAGTCTCCCTGTTTCAAAGTAAAATGCCTCCCCCGCTCACACACATCGCAGGAGAGGCATTTTTATTGCAGTCATTTCAGCTGATCCCTTCAAGCGCTGCACCACTTACGTAAAGGGTATAACCGTTGCCGATCACGTTCTCCGCATTTCCGGAAAACTCAGTGATATACGTATCTGCGGTCAGGATCCAGGTACTGGTCTCATCCAGGGAGACAGAAACTGTTCCGGTTTCAGTGGAAACCTGTGTTCCCTCCGCGTTCGTGATTTCACCGCTGATATTGCCCTCAAAGGTGGAACCATTGGCCAGGGATAGTTTCAGCGTGGAGTTTTCACCGACCAGGATCGTCCCGGTCAGGCTCTGCGCATCTGCATTCAGTTCTGCAATGTTAGAAGCTCCGTTCCATCCGTCATCGCAGACGGAAAGCAGGATATCGCTGCCTTCGTTGTTCAGGGTGACGCTGTTCAGGGTAATTACTGCATGGGTATTGGTCACGTGGAACATATGACCACTGAGGCTGGTCAGGCTGCCTCCGGTCATGGTAAAGGCGGAGGTGCCGCTGTCCGCGTCGCCGCTCATGGACTGGTAAATCATGATCGAGTCCAGGAAGGTAGCGTGTCCGTTGCGCTGCGTATTGTTCGCGGTCAGGTCGCAGTTCTCCAGCGTAATGGAATTCATTCCTTCAATACATACGCCCTCGGAAAGGTTGGAGACCAGCGTCGCATCCCGGACAGTGATAGCCGCGGTGGAATAGATCGCAGGAGAGCCCAGTCCGTTGGACGTATAGGTGCCGCCATTCACGGTCACTGTTCCGCCGCCCCGGTCTGTCCGGATAGCTGCGGAGGATCGCCCGGAGGTAGTTACAGTCAGGTTCTCCGCGTAGGTCACTCCGCCGCCGGTAGTCATGATGCCGCCGGAGCCGTCCCCGGTGGTAGTAATGGTCGTACCGGAAATATACAGGGTGGTACCGTCTCCGTCCGCTCCGTTCCGGCCTCCGTTTCCGCCGTAGCAGAAGACGCCGTTTGCCCCGGAAGCAGAAGATTCAATCGTTCCGCCCGTAATGGCAGTCGTAGATCCGCCCATCACCAGCACTGCCGCATTCAGGCCATAGAAGTTACAGTTGTCTCCGCCATTGGAATCGCCTGTCTTTGTAACAGTAATATCAGTCAGGTTTACAGTATCGGCAGCATTAATCATCAGAGCACTTTCGTCCGCCGTATCAGATGAATAGACTTGCCCGTCTGATTCTGTTGGTTCGGTTATTTCTGTTGCCGCGGCATATTCAAAGGAGGAGGTGCCGCCTCCGGGAGGTGTCCCTCCGCCGAAGCCTCCGCCGCCCGGCGGATCTCCGGGAGGATTACCGCCGCCAAAGCCTTCAGGTGGTTCTCCGGGCGGATCTCCCGGCGGTGTTCCGCCATTGAAACCTTCCGGCGGTTCTCCCGGAGGTGTACCCTGGGGAGCCTCCGCAAATACACCGGCAGCGGAGAGCATCAGTGATATCGTCAGCAGAATGGATAACAGTTTTTTCATTCTTCTTATCTCCTGTCTGTCAATCATTTTTTTAGTAGCCGGGATTATCCCCGGCAGCATCATTATGCATGCCAACCTTAAAATATCCTTAAATGTTTTTACCATGAACATGGCTCTGTATGATATAATCCCCGATGGATATTCTCCTCATTATTGATATGCAGGTAAAAAGATATGGAAATTACGTTTGAACAGCTTACTCATGAGAATTATAACGCCGCCTGTGCGATTGACCGGGATGACATCCCGGAAAGCTTTGTCGATACCGCTTCCACCATTATGGAAATCAATGACTACGGCTTCGAGCATAATCTCATCGGCCATACATATCTGATCAGGTGTGACGGCTCCTGTGTCGGGCTGATCCTCCTGGGTGAAGCAATTCCCTGGGAAACGGATCCGCCGCAGGTACAGCAGGAACCGTTCTACCGCCTGATGGGCTTTGTCATCGACAAAAACTTCCGCAGCAAAGGAATCGGCGGACTCGCGCTGGAAGGAACCATTGCCCGGGTGTATCAGGATTTTGGCGTCAGGCCCATTGTTATGGGCTGCCATAAAGATAATGATCGGGCCGCCGCGTTCTATGAAAAGCACGGATTTAAAAAGACAGATTATATGGAGGGCAATGACTGTTATTACCTCCGTTATCCGGAAGAATAAACAGGGAGAAATAAGTCAATGGAAATGAACCAGGATATCCGTATAGTGGAAACAGACCTTACCGAAGAAGTCCTGGATAAACTCATCCGCATGTCTGAGGACTGGGAAAAAGAAAACAGCTGCCACGGTTATCGGAAGAACGATAAATCCGACATCGATGGAAACCGGATTTTCCTTGCATATGACGGCGACGCCGTGATCGGTTATCTGTTCGGGTATGCAGAAAAATCCAAAGAATCCTCTTCCATCATGCCGGACGGCACGCCCTGTTTCGAGATTGAGGAGCTCTATGTATGCCCCGAATACCGGAGTCAGGGCATCGGGAGAAAGCTGTTCGATTATGTGGAAAACACAGTCCGGGGAGAAGTGGACTACCTGATGCTCAGCACGGCGACAAAAAACTGGAAAGCGATCCTCCACTTCTATCTTGATGAACTGGATATGAATTTCTGGAATGCCAGGTTGTTTAAACGGATTTAAAGAAGGAGAATAACGTTAATGGCTGAATCAATCATCAGAAGAATCGATGAAGAAGATCCCCGGGTCGGGGATTTTATTCATGAAGGATTTACCCGGTACGGAGAACAGAATGGCGTAGTCCTGAACTATGACGGCTTTTGTTTTGCCGCGGAAACCAGCGAAGGAAAGATCGCCGGCGTCATTACCGGCCATGCGTACTATAACGAAGTGCATATCGGCGACCTGATCGTGGATGAACAGTACCGGGGCACCGGCCTGGGAAGCCGGCTGGTCCGGGCTGTGGAAAACGCCTATAAAGGAAAAGGATATGATGTCATCACCCTCACAACCTTTGGCTTCCAGGCTCCGGAGTTCTATAAAAAGCTGGGATATACCGTTGAGTTTATCCGGGAAAGCAAGGATCCGAAACTGAATAAGTATTTCCTGAAGAAACAGCTGTAAATCATGATCGGAAAAGATTGATTTCAAAAGGATAGTAACATATGAGGATTCTTAATCTGGGAAACTGGGCAGTCAACAACTGGCTCATCCCCGGAGAAAATGGATATATCCTGATTGATACAGGTTATGAAAAAGGCTTTCGCCGGTTTCAGCGAAAGCTGAAGAAAAACGGGATCCGGCCGGACGAAATCAAGACGGTCTTTTTAACCCATGCCCATGATGATCACGCGGGATTCCTGAATGATGTTCTCGCTGTCACTCCGGCAAAGGTCATCCTGCATCCCAAGGCAGTCGAAGGCCTGAAGAAAGGGCAGAACTCCTTCACCGGCGGCTGCTCCGGCCGCCTGGCCTGGTGTTTCTGTCAGGTCCTGGCCTTCCTCGGGAAAGGGGAACACCGGTATCCTTCGATTAAAGGAGAGTATCTTGACCGCCTGGTCACGACTGATTCGGAAGCATTCCGTGCCATGAATCTTCCTTTTCAGGTTGTGGAAACGCCCGGGCATACGGCGGATCATATCTCCCTGCTGATGGAAGATACTGTCTTCTGCGGAGACGCCGCCATGAACGGCTTCCCCAGCCGGAAACGGGTTATCATCTGGATAGAGGATCTGCTTCAGTTCAGCCAGTCCTGGGAAAAACTCCTGCAGTCCGGAGCAAAGAGGATTTATCCCGGTCACGGAAAGCCATTTCCTGCAGCAGATCTGAAAAAGAACAAAGCGTATCTGGATCAGGTCAGGCTTTATCCGTTAAAATAAAATCCGCCTGCTAAACTTACACAGGGAGGATCAGACAATGTTCAGGGAAATGAGACGGTTCAAACAGCAGATTCCCGAAGCGGAGTGCATTCAGATCCTGAAAGAGCAGCCCCGCGGTGTCCTTTCCATGCTGGGTGATGATGACTATCCCTATGGTATCCCGATGGATCACTGGTACTGCGAAGAAAACGGCAGGCTCTACTTCCACTGTGCGAAAACCGGTCATAAACTGGATGCGGTCCGGAAGCATGACAAGGTCAGTTTCTGTGTCTGTGACGAGGGCTTCCGGAAGGAAGGCGACTGGGCTCTGAACATCCGCAGCGTGATCATCTTCGGACGGATGCACATTGTGGATGAACAGGATGACGCACTGAGACGGAAAATCGCCGTTAACCTGTGCAGAAAATTTACAGATGATGAAGCCTATTTGCAGAATGAACTTGTCAACGCCCTTCCCCGGGCCAGCTTTCTGGAACTGGTCCCGGAGCATATGACCGGCAAGCTGGTCAATGAATCCTGATCGTTGATCCTGTTCTGATAATATGTACCTGAGGTGTTAAAAATGGAGCGCAAACGGAACATCGGCCCTTTGCTGATTATTCTGGCCGGTATCTTCTGGGGCAGCATGGGAATCTTTGTCAGAAAACTTGGCACCTATGGATTCACCTCTGTCCAGATCGTAGCCATCCGCATCACGCTGGCCGCGCTTGTTTTCAGTATAGTGCTGTTCATCCGGGACCGCTCCGGTTTCAGGATTACCCTGCGGGATCTTCCCCTTTTCCTTGGTCTTGGGTTCGGAAGCATACTGTTCTTCACAGTTTGTTATTTCACTGCCATTACCATCATGCCGCTTTCCACGGCAGCCATTCTGCTTTATACCTCGCCGATCTGGATCATGCTGATGTCCATGCTTTTCTTCCGTGAAAAGCTGAACCGTATCAAGCTCATCGCCCTGGCTCTGGCCTTTGCCGGATGCGTCCTGGTTTCCGGAATCTCCGGAGAAGGGATTACGCTGATCGGCCTGCTGATCGGTCTGGGTTCCGGCATTGGTTACGGCCTTTACAGTATCCTGGGCACTATTGCCCTCCGCCGGTATTCACCCTATACCGTCACAACATACACCTTCCTTTTCGCTGCCGCCGGCTCCTGGCTGGTTTGCGGTCCGGGAGACATGATGGCAAAGTTCTCGGCCGCGGCTGATCTGCCGTTCCTGCTCTTCTTCTGCTGCCTCACCGCGCTGGTAACCGCGGTCGTTCCTTTCCTGTCCTATACGCTCGGCCTTCGGACTGTGGAGGCCAGCCGCGCGGGAATCCTGGCTACCATTGAGCCTATGGTGGCAACGCTGATCGGAATTCTGGTTTTTGCTGAGCCGTTAACCCTGCTTTCGGGCCTGGGCATCCTCCTGATTCTCGCAGCGGTTGTCCTGCTGAATCGAAAACAGAATCAATAAAACAGGGACCGGATTAACCGGTCCCTTTCTTCATGTTTGCAGTTCAATCAGGTAATGCTGTTTGAGGATGCCGTCCTCTTCGAATTCTTTCACCAGTTTCCCTCCGCAGCTCATGGCAGTCTTCGCGGAAGCTGTATTATCCTTGTCACAGGCGATGATCACCCGTTTCAGCTTCAGCTGTCCTGCGTATTCCAGGCAAAGCTCCAGCTGCTGTGTTCCGTATCCTTTTCCGCGTTCGGAAGGCCTGATACCATAGGCGATATGTCCGCCGCTTTCCAGCTCTTCTGTCAGGGTATGATGAATCTTGACGCATCCGATCAGCTTTCCGTCGGAAACGCGTCTGGAGAAAAACGTGCTTGTCTGCACAGTATTCTCCGGACTTTTCTCCCTGATGAACCGGATCCGGTTCAGCCATTCATCAAAACTGTCGTCAAACGCCAGGCCGCCGCTGCCATGAACCTGCCTGTCGCCAAAGGCAAAGTGCTCCTCTTTGTATTGAAGTATTTCATGCTCCATATCTTTCGAGGGGCTTACCAGCACAAGCTCATTCCGGTCCATACGCATTCCTCTGTCAGACATTCGGGATCTCTTCTTTACACGGTTGCGAGAACCGTACAGGTTTTCTCACTCCACCTTTTATCGATCCGTACATCCCGGAAACCGGCCCGGCGCAGAACGTCCATCTCATGTTCAACCGTAAGGGGCGTATCGAAATGATAGAACTCATCTTCTGAGAGTCCCTGTTCTTTTTTCAGCCTGGCCAGCGTCTCAAAATATTCCTTTTCCAGTTCATCCGATTCTGCGAAGCAGTCCGTCAGCACAAACGTTCCGCCCGCTTTCAGCGCTGTGTGAAGCTTCCTGTACAGCGATTCTTTCATTTCATCCTTAAAATGATGCAGAGATTCCACGGACACCGCGGCGTCATATACATTCTCGCCAAGCGGCACGTCAAAATAGGAAGCCTGTACAAGGGTCAGGTCCTTCTCCGGAAACTTGGCCTTCAGGGCATTCAGCATCGCTTCAGACAGATCAATACCCGTGACTTTCGCCTGGGGATTGAACCCAAAGTATTCTTCCAGTTCAAGGCCGGTACCGCAGCCCAGGTCAAGCACATTGCTTCCCGCGGTCTTCGGCAGCAGTGAAGCGGTATAGGCGTAGAAATCTGCCGCTTTTTCAACGTTGCTCATCATATGTTCATCATAGCCGTCAACACGTACGGCAAAAAAGTCATCCATTTTCTCCAAAGGACTCATTCTGTTATCTCCTTAATATTCTCTCTCATTGTGTTTTTCCCGGGTTCAGCGGCTTCCCGGACAGTTTTCCTGTCTCAAAGAATACTCTGCAGTTCCTCCGCAACCGGTCCGCAGATTCTCTCCACTGTTCCCTCTGCAAAAGGATCAGAAAGTCCAGCAATTGCCAGCAGTTCCCGGAAGGATTTGCTTCCCCCTGCCCTGCACAGCTTCATATAGTTTTCCAGCGTCCTGGTCCGGTCGTTCCGCATCCCCCTATGGAACTCCCAGGTACTGATCTGGGCTATATCGTATTCGATGTAATAAAAGGGCACTTCAACGATGTGTGTCTGATGAGGCCAGCATTTTCCTTCGCGCAGATCATCCTTGCTGATCCTGATCCAGGGCATGTATTTCTGCGAAATATCTGCCCATAGTTCGCATAATACCGTCCTTGTTCTGCGGGGAAGATCATACATCCTGTGCTCAAATTCGTCAATTGCGCAGCGATACACCAGGTTCTCCATCTGCTGAAGCATATGGTTTCGGATATACTCTTTTTTCCTGTCGCCCACAAACGATTCCAGATACGGATACATAAAGAGCTCCATTGTCTTGGAATGGATCTCATTCACTGCGGGGGAGGATCGATGATACTCGTACAGGGGCTGTGTCCGTGCCGCTGTATAAAATGCAAAGCCATGTCCGAACTCATGCACCGCATATCCCGTTTCCATACCGTCTCCGGAATAATTGCCGATAACAAAAGGCAGCTTCTTGCCTGGAAACATACAGCAGGTCCAGAGAATCGACCGTTTGTTTTCCCGGCTGTCCAGATCATATAGTTCCTTTTGAATCATTTCTTCAACGAAGTTCCCGGTTTCTTCGGACAGTTCGTGAAACATCCTGCTGATCGCGGCAATCAGTTCTCCGCTTCCTCGCGCAGCAGCGGGAAACCGGGTCTTCTCAACCCCGCGTCTTTTCAGGTCATCCAGGACCGGCGTGACAGTTTTTTGTACCTGTTTCCTGAAAACGGACAGTTCATCCCGTCCGTAATCATACCGGTTTCTCAGCCGGTATCCCAGTTCTATATAATCTTTATATCCAAGAGATGCCGCAAGATCGCGACGGATTTCGATCAACCGGCTAAACACTTCAAACAACTCATTGTCATCCCTGTTACTGTTTCTCATCAGCCGTCTGTATTCCGTTTTCAGCCGGGACTCCTCCGTCTGCAGTTTCAGGCTGTCTGCCTCATTCACAGTCGTTTTCTCTTTTATCTGCGCAAAGATCATGCTTCCAAACTCGTTCTCCAGTCCGGACGCGAAGCATGAATGCTTTGCCAGCAGATTACATTCATCGCGGAGAGCATAAACTTCCGGGTCTTCCATATTCTGAATTTTTACTTCTTCTGTGCTGTTTTCATAATCCATTCCACACAAATGCCGGACATATGCAATCTCTTCCTGGAATTCCATGTATTCGCATTCTGCTTTCACAGCAAGCCACGCTTCACGCAGTTCTTCATAGGATGCCGCGTCCCGGATACGTGTTTTCAGTCCGTTCAGACGGTTTTTCAGCGCTGTGTAATCCGGTCTTTCATAGACCCATTGTGAAAACCGCATGGTTATGTTCATCCTTTCAGGTGCTTCCGGTTCCATAGGGTATACACGCCCAGCAGTACGGCGCTGGCTCCGACCAGGATCGCTGTCGCAGTCACAGGCCCGCCGAGGACCTGCATCTGCGCCTCCTCGTTTGAAATCACGGAAAAAGCATTAAACACGCTGTGAAACACGATGCAGGGAACCAGGCTTCCGCCTCTGTGAAACAGAATTACCAGCGTAAAACCAATCACCACAGCAAAAATGATCTGGCCGCAGGTTTCAAGCAGATCCTGGCCGTTGATCAGGTTCACGATATGGCCGATTCCGAAGGTCACCGCTGAAACAACCACAGCCCGTGCCAGGTTCTTCTTTTCCATTGCCCGGAACAGGAATCCGCGGAAGATCATCTCCTCCAGGAAACCCACACACAGCATGCTGACTACAAACAGCATGGATTCCACAGGCGCGTAACGCAGTGCCGGGCTGAAAACAACCTTATAGCTGGCAACCAGTACCAGCGGCAGGAAAAACCAGGCCTGGGAGAGCCGGTATCGGGGAAGGAAAAGCCCGTATTTCTCTGTCAGTCCGTTCCTTTTCACCCATACCAGGATAAAAGCAGCCAGCCCGGCATGGAATATCGCCGGGAACAGCTTATAAATCCCGGCCATTTCGCTCAGTGCTTCCGCCAGGCAGGTGCCAAAGATATAGATCAGAATCCACATAACGGCAAAAGCCGTTTCATTCTTCTCATACAGTTTTGTCATGATCGTTCCCTTATATCATTTCAGTTTCTGGTATATTCCCGGATCAGGATCTGTTTATATGCTGCATCATTTCTTTAACGATATCCCCGATCCGCTTGTGATCGGTATCTATGACAATATCTTCGGAGCAGGGCGGCAGGTGAAGCCAGTAGTAATTCGTTTCCCCTTTATCGCCCCGTTTGTCGTGCCGTTCTTTCAGCGTTTCTTCCGAACAGGTGAGTGTGAAACCGATCACCTGGTAGTCTTTGGCGGTAATCCCGTTCAGGATTCCCTCGCGGATCCCAGGATCCGTCAGCACAACAGAGGTGAAAAACACATATTCAAAATCCGAATCCAGGTAGTTTGACAGGATAAAGGACATGCTTTTATCCCCGTTGCGCAGCCGCCTGTCTGTCACAGAAAAAGGATGAACGCACCAGCACCAGTCTCCGTCCAGATAGGCGCTGTTATTATAGCTTTCAAACAGACGTTCACCAACGGCAGTCTTCCCGACGCAGGGGGAACCGCTGATGAGAATCAGCTTTTTCTGCATGCTTTTCTGCTCCTTATGTGTTTATTGTTTGACGCTGAATCGGAACAGCGGATCCCCACCCTCTTCCGTTCCGTACTGTACCATGCCGCCTTTTTCCATGGCCCGTTTTGACGCGATATTGTCTTTATCGCAACCTCCGTGAACGCTCTGAAGGCAGAAATCTTCCGCCGCGATCCTCAGCAGTTCCTTCACACACTGTGTTCCATATCCTTTGCCGCGATATTCCTCATCCAGCAGGATGAAGATCTCCGGTTCTGTATGGCTTGCCCGTCCATCCAGTCCGCACCATCCCATGATGGTTCCGGGATGATCTTTCCCGCAGACAGCGAGGCACAGATGATAGATGCAGCCTTTGGTGTTTTTCGCGTAGTTATCACGCATATAGTCAATCGCGCCCCGTGCCTCCGCTTCAGAAACAGGTCGATGATCAGACGGCCAGGTCCGGACGACTTCAGGTAAATCTTCTTCTGTTACAAAATGTAGAATCAGTTGTTCTGTCTGATAGTCCATCGGTGTTCCCCCCTGTTCGCTAATCTATTGACTTGAAAAAAATTAGCATCAGTATATCACGAATAATCAGGATCAGAAAGGTGGAAAAACGGGATTTTGCCCTTTACGCAAGGATTTTCTTCATCCGGATGGGATATCCGGATCCCAGGAAGCGCATCAGGGACGTTTTCTCATTTCTGTCAACCGTAAAGCCATGCTTCTCATACAGGCTGATGGCCGGCTGGTTGTTGGAAAACACATGCAGATAACATACAGAGTATTTCTTTTGTTTGAATACATCATTCAGCAGGGCAGACGCAACGCCTTTCCGTCTTGCCTCGCTCCCCGTCACAAGCACGTCAATATACAACTCGTCCTGGAAACTCACCACCGGCTTCTGGAAAATGGCGTTCATCTGTTTGCTGATAATGGCGCCCTTCATTCTCCCGAAAAGCCGCACGCAGGTATCCAAACGAAAGTCGATTGGTCGTATTTCGTGTGTGGCAATTCCCAGCAGGCCCAGTACCTTTCCGTTTTCCACATAACACCTGAACAGGTTCGGATGGAAGATCTCCAGCATCAGTTCCTTTTTCAGTTTTTCATCCTTGGAAAAAGTCATCATGTGACCGAAGCCTTCCATAAACAGATCCACAGCCTGGCTTTTCTGTGTAAGCGTCAGTCGCGCATATTCCATAATCTCATAACTCATTACAGCAAATCCCTCCTCTGCATTGATGAGTACCTTCATGGTACTTCTCCGGAGAGAAGGGTAAAAGGGGATCTCATTAAAGGAAGATGATAATTTGCTTTGAATAATGCAATCCTGTTCCGGCCCTGCACAAAAACAGATCCCGTTCGCTGGCGAACCGGATCTGTTCTGAATTTTTACGCTTTTTCAGAATTACAGGAGGTAAAAATACGTGAATACTTCGTCTGTTGTATCTGTCTGGAAGGTTGTGGCTGTCACTGTCACCATATAATCATCCCGGAGTTCCCACAACTGTTTGAAGTACACCGGTATGCTCCCGATTTTATACGATCCCTTCACACCGGTGAAGGTTTGACCCCCGACAGTGACCTCTTCCACACCCACCTGAACGTCTGTGTAGCCGGCTCCTCCCAGCATGGCCTTGAATCCATCCAGTGAATTCTCCGCCACATATGCAAGTCCCATCAATTTGTAGACAGCTGTAAAATTCTTTATATTCTGGATCTGGATATTTACATTCTGCTGATGGTCCGGTTTTTCAGCCATCATGATGCCGATATTTCGGTCAATCAGTTCGTCCAGCTCATGGAGCAGGGCTTCCTTCGTCCTTTGGTTGACTTTTTCCAGTTCCTCATCCGTATAATAATGCCATCCTTCCAGTGTGCATCCCAGCCCAAGAAAACCATTCTCGTATGTTTCATTCTTCACTTCGCCGAAAAGCGTATCCACGGCCGCTGTCTCGGCCTGAACCGATATCACCATGCATACTGACATAATCACCAGTATGATGGCAGTCAGTCTCCTGATTTTTGCACCGTTGTTGCTGAACATATGCGGTGTCCCCCTTGCGTATTTACTTTGCCTTGTCAGCCATAATGTATACTGTCTTTCCGCTTCTGTCAATTCATGCACAAAAAAAGACCCGGTTCACCCCGGAACCGGATCTGTTTTTTTATGTTCGTCTCACAATTGTTTTCTGTTGAATGCGGAAACGCTGACCGCAAGGCACACCGGTATCATCGCTGCTGCGATGACCAGCGGCACTGTATAAGCCTTTGGCTCCGCCATGCCGTATATCAGGGATGTCCCGTCCATCAGCATCGTCGGCATAATCTTTTTCAGCCCGGAAAAGAAGCTGAGCAGGTAGGAAACAAGCACCACGCTGCCTGTTCCGGCCAGTACGCCTGTATTTGACCCTGCCATCGTGGAGAACAGGACCATCAGTGCAACAGCAAACAGCCCGAACACCCACCAGCAGGTCACGGAGAACAGCAAGTGCTGCACCATGGCGTTGTCCCAGAAAAACGCGGTATATCCGCAGGTGATTCCGGCGCACAGCCAGTAGCAGATTGTCCACAGGAAAACCAGTACAACCGCTTTGGCAGCAACAACCTTATGGCGTTCCAGTCCTTTTGTCAGGGACAGCAGCAGGGTTCCCGTCTGGTATTCCCGGGTAAAGATGCTGCTTTCAATCAGGACAAAAGCGATTAACCCGATCGGCATATTCTTGAAAAACTGCACCCAGGAATCCATAGCGGTTACGGAAACAGAGGTGAAAATCAGGCCGCTTCCGGCCAGGGAGTCCGCCATCATTTCCATCAGCCAGGGCGTCAGCTTTGCGATAGCCGGACTCATAATGCCCAGCACAATGAACAGGATGCCAAGGATAATCAGCTTCCCGGAACGCCGCTGTTCCAGCATTTCTTTGCGGATGAAGGCCAGTAAAGATTTCATTTCTCCACCACCTCCACAAACAGGGATTCCAGCGTCGGTTCCACCCGTTCAATTTTCACAACAGGAACAGCACGATCCGCCACAAAACGGAATACTTCTCCAGGAGCATAATCCTTTTCACTGAAAACCAGCTGGTTTTGTCCGGTCTGGCGGATATCGGGAAATGCCTTCTGCAGGGCATGCATTCCCTCCTCATTGTCTGTTTCCACCAGGTATTCATCGCGCCGGTATTGGGTTCGGATCTCCGACAGTTTCCCCTGGATATCCACCATGCCCTCATTAAGCAGGGCAATATCGGTACAGATCCGCTCCACGTCCGAAAGGATATGGGTGGAAAACAGCACTGTCGTCTGTTCCCTGACCGCCAGGAGCAGATCCAGGATTTCCTTCCTTCCCACCGGGTCAAGGGCGGAAGTCGGTTCATCGCAGATCAGCAGCTTCGGCCGGTTCAATAATGCCTGGGCAATGCCCAGCCGCTGTTTCATGCCCCTGGAATAGCCTTTGATGCGGTGCTTTTCTCCGTTCAGGCCCACCAGTTCCAGCAGTTCCTCACTGCGTTCCCTGTACACTTTTTTCGTCATCCCGGTGATCTCGCCGCAGAATCCAAGATATTCCCGCGCATTCATAAAGGAATAGAATTCCGGCACGTCCGGCAGATAGCCGATATACCGGTTCGTAGTTGTCTGCCCGTAGACCGCCTTTTCCCCGTTCACCAGGATTTCTCCCGCGTCCGCTTTCAGCAGTCCCAGGATCGTTTTCATTGTCGTTGTTTTACCGGCGCCGTTCCTGCCGATAAAACCGAATATACTGTGCTCCGGCACTGTCAGGTTCAGGCCTTTCAGCACCTCTTTATCACCGAACCGTTTATGCAGTCCGGTGATCTGCAGCATCTCCATTATGCTTCCTCCCGGCCGAAGGCAAAATAGAGAATCGGCCCGACGAATCCCATCAGCGCAATACAGATGATCAGCCACAGTTTCCTGGTTCCGCGTTTATATTGATTATGTGTCAGGATGTGATACAGCGCGTAGCCCAGCAGCAAAAACTGTACAACAATTAAAGGGATCAGAAACGGAAGGTATTCAGTTATATTATTCATATGTTTATTCTCCTCAATCTTATCAGCGGCACGTATGCCTGTCCCTGACCGGCGTCAGGCCTTTCTTCATTTGGCCTCCCCGGCCCATGTTTCCACACAGTAGCCGTGGTGTCCGCACTTCACACAGGTCAGTTTCCTTGTCTTCGGTGTATGCTTTGCCCAGAACATTTCCTTAAAAGCCGGCTTGAACACCTCATGGCATTGCGGGCAGATGTATGCCACATTCCTGTAATAGTACCTGGAGACCGTAACACCGAATATAACCGCTGCGACAACCCATACAGGGAACAGCCACCAGATGCCCTTGAAAATCCAAAGCAGAATAGCTGCCCATTGCAGGATGGATACAGGCAGTCCGGTCAGCAGCATATTCCTGTGTACTGCGCTCAGTCTCTTCTTGTTTTCCATAATGGTCGCTATGTCACCGATTGAATCAATGGAGAATGTCGCGTTGCTTTTGATTTCCCTTTTCAGTTCTTCCAGCCGGTTCATCTGCTCCTGGCGCTCGCTGATTTCCTCCCGCAGCACCTGTTCCTGCTGCTCCAGGAAAATGGAAATCACGCTGCCCGGATCTTCCTCTTCCAGCAGCTTTCCGATGGTGTCCAGGGACAGTCCCGTATCCCGCAGGAAACAGATGATCTTCATCCTTTTCAGGTCATCTTCGGAATACAGTCTGCGCCCGCCCTCGGTTAACGCGCTGGGAATCAGGATTCCCCGCTGATCATAGAACTGAACAGTACGAACCGTAACACCGCAGGCTTTCGCCAGTTCTCCGGTGGTGTATTGTGACACAGCTTGCTTCCTCCTTTCGGGGCCAGATTAGCATGTGACGCAGCGTCACAAGCAACACCTGACGTAAGGGGATTTTTTTATTTTTTCTTCAAAATCGAAGATCTCTGCCAATTTGTCTTCTGGCAAATCGTTTTTCGGCCAGCGTTCATTCCTGTTCATCCTGATCGCAGCCAAGAACAATCTCTTTAATCCTCTGATATCTTTCACGGAATATTACCTTTGTGTTCTCACTCAGGTCATCATAGTCCTTTTCAAAGGTTTTTTCCATCCATTCCCTGATCTCATTCAGCGAAATCCCGTTCCTGCTGAAAGCGGAATTAAGCAGCATGGGAATATTGTCAAAGTGGGCCAGGATATCCGCGTCGCACACACATAGCTCTTCGATATTGGCCGCGTTTTTTGAACTTCTGTGATGCAGCACGCATCCCAGCACCCGATCCTTAACGTCTTCCGGGCAGGAAAACCGGTCCAGGATCTGATCGCTCAGGATCTTCCCGTTCAGGTGATGGTCTTTTCTGTCTCCGGCTTTCTCAATCAGCGCAATATCATGCAGCAGGGCTCCCAGGGCAACAATGGTCTCATCCGCATGATACTGTCCCGCCAGCTTCATGGCCTCTTTATATACATACCGGATATGTTCATTCCAGAAATCATAATGATCCTCCGAATCCCTCTTGTAGGCTTCGGATTTATCTATCACATACTGCCTGATTTCTTCTGTCAGTCCGGTCATCATGATCATCTCTTTTTCGTATAATTCTTTTGTTTTTTATATTTCCTGATTCATCTTACGGTTCCCATCATACCATGAATGCAATCACCCGTAAATGCGGGCATTGTTCATTATTCTTGCCACTTTTCATTTCATATAGTATCCTTTTCATCGGCTGAAAGCATTAATCATTATCGGAGGAAGTATGGACACACGGGTTATCATTTTTGACTTCGATGGAACCCTGGCAGATACCCGGGAAGCCATTATCACCGCCAAGCAGGAAACTGCCCGGCAGCTGAGACTGGTCATGGCTTCGGAGCAGGAGTACGCCTCCACAATCGGACTTGCCACCAAGGTGGGGTTCCACGTTATATACCCGGAGCTGACCGACAGCATGCTCGATCAATGTGTATCCACGTACAGGAAACTGTTTGATGAAATCCGGGCACAAAATCCGCCCGTATACTTTCCCGGCACGGACAAAGTCCTTGCCCGCCTGAAGGAGAAAAACATTCTCTGTACCATAGCCACCGCCAGAAACTCCTGTACCCTCCACGAAATGCTGCGGTTATGGAAACTGGATACCTGGTTCTCTTACATCCTATGCGCAGAAGACACGGCTCACCTGAAGCCGCATCCGGAACCCGTCCTGAAAACACTGAAGGAACTTTCCTTCCAGCCGGAGCAGGCTCTGGTTGTCGGCGATATGCCCGTGGATATCGGGATGGGGAAAAACGCCGGAACCTGCACCTGCGGCGTCACATACGGCAATTCTGACAGGGATGCACTGATCCGGGCCGGAGCCGATTTCATCATTGACAGCATCGAAGAACTGCCGGATATCCTGAAATAAAACTATCCAGATATAAAAATATGAGACTGCGGTAATCCCGCAGTCTCTTTTGATACTTGTTCCTGTTATCTCCGGTACAGGGCAAAGTGGTTGATCCCGTCATCGCTCAGGCAGGTCTTGCAGGTCATGCCGCCTTTCATGGCGTCATACCGTGCCGCCATCACCGCCAGCATCATGGTTGCAAACCCGGGATTATTGGCCGCACTGTCCTTGCGGATCCTGAACAGGAAGAAGTTTTCTTTTCCGTCTCCCAGGTCCGGAAGCTCCTGGATCCATTCATGGATGTGCTCCCATCCGTCCCGGGTCATAACCTTTTGTGCGTCAGCCGGTATATCCTTCTCCGGATTGGTTCCTTCCCGTGCCAGGATCATATTCTGGGCTTCATCGAATGTGCCTTCTTCCATTTCTTTGACAACATTCATCAATCCGTCAATGGCCTTGTCGTCCGCCATGGCGGACACGTCCACGCCATCTTCCTTGCACTGGCCCAGCCAGTCTGCCAGCACCTCATGCACCTTTGCGATAATCTCGTTTTCTTTCTCCTGCTCCAGGCCGAATTCTTTCCAGAGTTCCGGATTGCTCACCTTGTTTTCCACAAAACCGAGCACTGTATTGACCATCTTCTGCATATCCATTGCTTCTTCGAGATATGACTGCTGTATTTGTTTGATTTTTTCCAGTTTCAGTTCCTGCTCCCGGATCTTTTCCTCAAACGCTTCCATCAGGAGAACATCATTTTTCCCAAGCAGGTTCTTGATCTCCTCGATGGAAAAATCAGCCTGCTGCAGGTTCTTGATCTTCACAAACTGTACAGCCTGCTCTTCCTCGTAGTACCGGTATCCCGTCCACGGGTCCACCTTGGCCGGGGTCAGCAGTCCGATACGGTCATAATAGCGCAGCGTCTGGGTATTGCATCCGCAAAGCTTTGCGAATCCCTGGATCGTGATCATATCTCTTCCTCCTCACCCGCAGGCTATCATTGCAGTTCAGTGCAAGGTCAAGCACCTTTTTTAGAAAAAAATTTTAAATCTGTCAGATCCCGATTTCCCGGTAAATTCCCTCAATAAAGGGCGACTTATGTTCAATATATCTGTCAATATCATGCGGATACAGTTCCGCTCCCTCTTCCTTTACCCGGCTGTACTCATGCACTGCCTCGGGATGGGAACGCAGGTAATCCCGGAAAGCGATATGCCGTTTCAGTTCAGGTGAATCCAGCGGACAGACATACAGGTGATGATCCCGCAGATGCTCCTTTCCCTCGTATCCAAAGGCTTCACGTCCGGCAATACCGTAATTACCCTCGTGCCTGTAGCCGATCCTGCCCAGGGCTGCTATGACTGCTTCCAGTATGGATTCATCCCGGATCACGACGTCAATGTCGATAATCGGCTTAGCAGATAAGCCCGGCACAGACGTACTGCCCACATGCTCAATACGCAGCGCCAGCCCGTCCAGGGCTTCCTGTAGTTCAGTTTTAATTGCCGTAAAATCCTGTTTCCACTGCGCGTCATACGGCAGAACAATGATCGTTCTTATACCCATTCAAATCAACCTCCTGCGCAGTTCCACGTCATTCCGCAAACCGGATTATCTGTTTTCCGGTATCCACTGTCGCTTCCACGCCAAAAGGCATAATGCACCTGGGCATCGCGTGCCCGATGTTGATGTTGAAAACAATCGGCAGCTCGGGCTTGTCAATGACTTCCTTCAGCAGCTGTTTGTATTCCTCCGCGTAGGTTTCATCCATCGGTTTTCCGGCCAGCACGCCGTTCACCGCGTCAAACACGCCTCTTTCCTTCAGGTACTCCAGCGACTTCCTGTATTGTTCAGGCGTCGGCTTCTCTTCGCTGGATTCCAACAGGATAATCCGTCCCTTCCAGTCCTCCGCCTCCGGGAACAGGTGATACTTTTCACAAAGTACCGGCATATCCGCATACCGGTCGCCGTTGAATATGTCATACATTGAATCGATACACCCGCCGAGGATTTTGCCGGAGAACACCGGCGACCCTTGCAGCAGTTCAAACCCCTGGTTGGGATGAGAGGGTGTCCGGGTACCCACCTGGTCCGGAGTGAATTGAATCCGCTCCTCATACCACACATCGCTGGGGGTGATCTCCCGGATCGTTCCGGTGGTGATCAGCTCCTCAAAATACTTCCGGGTATAGGGATGCATTTCCGGTGCAAGTTCACACAGATCGCAGAGAAATGCCTGTCCGTAAAATGTAGGCAGTCCCACCTTGTGCAGCATCAGGTGGTTGATCGTCGTATCGGAAAACCCGAGGAATATCTTGTTGCTTATCGTCTCTGCCAGCTCATTGTTTTCAAACAGATACGGCAGCATACTGTAGGTATCGTCCCCGCCGATGGCACACAGGATCATGTCAATTTCCGGATCCCGGAAAGCCGCCAGCAGATCCTCCGCCCGCTTTTCCGGATGCGCCTTCACATATTCCAGTCCTTTGCATGCATTCGGCATCAGTTTCACATTCAGGCCGTATTCCTTCAGCCTTTTCAGGCCGATCTCCACCTCAAACTGAACAAACTGCTCGCCGATAATCCCGCTGGACAGGCTCACAATCGCGACATTCTTCACCATTTTTCTCATCTCCCCGCTCTGCTGTTCGTAAAATATTGGGGGCATTGTATCACGAATTCAACCATCAAACAACCATTTTTTCTTTGGCCGCAGCCACTCATTTTTAAGTTTTAAGTTTTCAGTTTTAAGTATTCATTTAGGATACTAGAATGCTATAATACAACCATCATCAACCCAAATACTACTCGGAGGCTTTCCCCCATGCGCGCATATGAAGGAAAAGTGGTTGTCATCACCGGCGGAGCCCACGGCATCGGCCGGGCGACAGCGGATGCCTTTATCCGGGAAGGCGCTGTTGTCCATATCATCGACAAGCAGCCCGGTCCCTGGTTTACGGGGGACATCTCCGACCGGGAAACCCTGGAGCGTTTTGCCGAATCTGTTGTCACGGAAAGCGGGCATGTTGATGTGCTCGTCAATAACGCGCTTCCCCTGATGAAGGGAATCAGTGAATGCTCCTGGGAAGAGTTCTCCTATGCGTTGGCCGTCGGCGTCACCGCTCCCTTCTATCTGACCAAGCTCCTCGCACCCCATTTCGCTCCCGGCGCTTCCGTCATTAACCTGTCCTCCTCCCGTGACCGGATGAGCCAGCCGCAGACGGAAAGCTATTCCGCGGCCAAAGGCTGAATCGCCGCCCTGACTCATGCCCTGGCAGTCAGCCTGGCCTGAAAAGTCCGGGTCAACAGCATATCTCCCGGCTGGATTGATACCACCGGCAGCGAGCTTACCGGTCCCGACGCCCTGCAGCAGCCTGTCGGCCGGGTCGGCAAACCCGAGGATATCGCGGAGATGATCCTGTTCCTCTGTTCGGAAAAGGCGGGTTTCATCACCGGAGAAAACATCTGCATCGACGGCGGCATGACAAAACTGATGATTTATCATGGAGAAAACGGATGGACGTATCAGGAATGAAAATCGCCGCCATGACCTTTCGTCTGCGTGCGTCATGGGTGCATAGCCTGAAGGAAAAACGGATGATCGTCAACAGCCTGACCGCGAAACTGCAGAACCGCTTTCATGTCTCTGCGGCGGAGATTGACGAGCAGGATACCCATCAGATCATTGTGATTGGGCGAACCTCCTGCGACCGCCAGTGGCGGAAATTTCGCAGGAGGTGAGGTCAACCGAAGCAAGCGAGCTCCACAGTGCGGAGTCGCGCCGACTGAGGTTGCGGCAGGCAGCTGTTGTCCCCCACAATGCGTTTGCGGACAGCCTGATGGAATCCATTTCCCTTTTTGTGGAGGAAAACTGTGATGCCGAAATTCTTGAGGAAATACGGGAAATAAGATAATCACAGGAGGAAAAAAGGAATGCTCAAAGTCTATTGCTACAGCCGGTGCACCACTTGCCAGAAAGCCCTGAAATGGCTGGACAGCCACGGAATCAAATACACCCTGACCGATATCAAAACAGACCATCCGGATGAAAAGGCTCTCCGCGAATACTATGCCATGAGCGGTCTTCCGCTGAAGCGTTTCTTCAACACCAGCGGTATTCCGTACCGGGAATTGGGTCTTTCCGCCAGGCTGCCCTCCATGTCAGAAGACGAGCAGCTGGCTCTTCTGGCCACGGACGGAATGCTGGTCAAGCGTCCGCTTCTTGTCGGTGACGGTTTTGTTCTTACCGGTTTCAAAGAAGAGGAATGGAAAGCAGCCCTGCTGCAGAAATAATCCGGAATAAGAAAACAGGGACAGCGGCTCACGCCGTTGTCCCTGTTTTCATTCCGTTCGTTATCAGAATGTATTGCGGTTTTCATTCTGCGGATAGTACTCTTCTTCGGTTTCAGTGGTTTCTTCCTCTTCCTCGTCTTCTTCCGTGTCATCACCGGTGGGGAAGATAAGGGCGCTGACAATGTAAGCCAGCAATCCGGTACCCCAGCCAAAGAACATCAGCATAAATATCAGACGGACAATTGTGGAATCCACCTTCAGGTATTCCGCGATACCGCCGCAGACGCCGGCGACTTTCTTGTCTTTCGTGCTCTTATGAAGACGGCCTGTGATCTTACCGCGATTTCCGTTTTTATTGCTGACGATCGTCTGATAAATAAAATAGCCGATCGCAAGACCTGCTGCCAGTGACATAACTGTACCCATTTGCTTTTTCCTCCTTCAAAAACCTGTCCCGGTTTCCCGGTACCGACACAGGATAGCAGAAAATCCACCGATTGAAAACACCCCGATCGGATAATTACAGGACATATTTTTCTTTTTTCACACTCCATCAATCACTTTTCTTCCAGGCCTTTGTTAATTGTTCATTCTGCATTTTTCATTAAAAGCAGAACCTGTTCTCTGCTCTTCAACGCTGTCCCTGCGCCTGTCGCTGTGGTACAGATTGCACCGCAGGCGTTGGCAAATTTCAGTGCATCCTCAACAGTTGCTCCCCGGAGGATCTCCGACATAAATCCCGCCGCAAAGTTGTCTCCCGCGCCGGTGGCATCCATTGCCTGCACATTGCATGCCGGCAGTCGCAGCGTCCCTTTGCTGTTCTTCAGCAGGCAGCCTTTGCTTCCCAGTTTGATGATCACATGCTTTACGCCATACCCCAGCAGGACGTCCGCCATTTCTTCCGGTTCATTCTTCCCTGTAAAGTACCGTGCTTCATCTTCATTGGGAGTGATGATATCGATCAGCTCCAGGGAGTCCCGGATATCCTCCAGTCCGAGAACCCGGAAGTTCGGCAGCTTTGTATCTGCCAGCACAAGCTGTCCCGCTTCCTTTGCCCTGCTCACCACCGTGTGGATAATTGCCGGATCGTCAAAAGGCGCCCGGAACAGTGAGCCCAGGATCAGCGCCCTGGCGTCTGTAAACAACTCCGGTTCCTTTTCCGGATGGAAATTGAACCGATGTGCCTGGTTGGTGATGGATTTTCGGCTGCCGTCAGCCCGTACAAACATTGTAGTCACCGGAGTGGCATCCGTTCGCACAATCAGTTCAGTGTCCACGCCGTTCTTCCGCAGCTCATCAAGTACGATCTCTCCTGCCGGATCGTTGCCCAGGGCGCAAAGAATCCCCGTCTTCAGTCCCAGTTTTGCTGCGGCAATCGCTTCATTCACCGCCTCGCCGCCGGCATTCAGGCTTCCCGATTCCGCCACATAGCCGGATGCGGATACAGGTTCCGGATTAAAGCCCCGGATAATGGAATCCACCAGCGCCATTCCGATGCAGATCAGATCGTATTTCATGCTTTCCCTCTTTTTGTCAGCCGTTTCCGCCGATCCCGGCAATATAGAAGATTTCCTCAACCACACCTGTCACTACATTGATATAGACCCAGTAGTATCCGTCCTTTTCCTTATACCTGAGCTGGCCCGGAATCTTTGCCTGATCGTTCTCAGCCAGCATGATATTCGCCATATAGCAGGGAGCACCATGGAACATATAATATTCGGTATCCTCGTCTTCTTCGCCGTCTTCCCTTGCTTCTTCAATCGGCGTATTGGCATCCACCAGATTTGCTGCCTGCTCATCCGTCAGTTCAAAGGATACCCGGATACCCTCCATCGCGATCCGGGTCATCTCCTCCGCAGAAAGCGCAGCTTGCTCCCGCACATTTTTATATCCGATCTCATCCCAGATACGTTCATCCTCCGGCACTTCAAACAGCTCAGAAAAGTCTGTGATGCCGTGTTTCTGATTGATTTCCTGTATTTTTTCATCAAACTGGGATGTCTCTCCGGATTCCTGATTCATCAGCAGCATTTCCAGGATCTGTTCATTGCCCCAGGCATCCGCATTCATCCCGCCGCTGGTATCCTCACCGTCATGGCTCCAGGAAATTTCTGTCACCTTTCCGTTGTCCACGACCACCTTGTAGTTCCCCAGCACAAAACCCCAGTCCTCAATGCCCCAGTATTGCACCACAAAGCGGCCGTTTCCTTCATCTGCCGTGTTGCGGTTGAAATACTCCTGGGTCAGCAGCGTGATACCGTATTTCTCTTCCATTGCCTTGTCCGCAAGACGTGAGGCTTTTTCCCTTTCAGAAATAATCACTTCTCCCGCCGTGGCTGTTGTCAACAGCATGGAAACCGCCAGCAGGATCAGGAGACCGGTTCGGATCAACTTATTCATTTTCTTCCTCCATTCTTTATTCAGGTTAACGAATCATTTCACTGAATAAAACGAAGCTGTCCATGCTGATGTTCCCCTCAGGGGCTCCGCAGCTGTCCCATGATCTCCGCCACATCCCCATGCAGCACAAGCGTTGCCTGCTCCTCCGCCGGAATCGGCTCCCGGTTGATCACCACCAGGTTCTTTCCCCGGAAATGGCTGAGGAAGGATGCTGCAGGTTCCACTGCCAGGGAAGTTCCCGCCACAATCAGCGTATCCGCGTTGGTAATCTCCCGGATTGCGCCGATGCATACATACTTCGGCAAGGATTCTCCGTACAGCACCACACTGGGCTTGATCACACCCCCGCAGTCCTTGCAGCGGGGAATGCCCTCCGCTTTCAGGATTGTCTCCATGGGATAGTATGCCCCGCAGTCCATACATTCATTTTCATGTACGCTGCCGTGAATCTCATATACCCGGATATTCCCGGCCGCCCTGTGCAGGCCGTCCACATTCTGCGTCACAATACCCCGCAGCTTATCCATCAGTTCCAGCTCATACAGTTTCCGGTGTGCGGCATTGGGCTTTGCTTCCGGATACAGCATATGCTTTCGGTAATAGTCAAAGAACTTTTCCGGCTGCAGGTAAAAGAAGGATTTGCTCAGGATCATCTCCGGGGAAAGGCCATCCTCTTCCTCCGTGTACAGTCCATTCACGGATCGGAAGTCCGGAATTCCACTGGCCGTGGATACCCCAGCCCCGCCGAAAAACACAATCCGGCGTGACCGGTCGATGATTTCCTGAAAAGCCCTTATTCCCTCGGAATCCACTTCTTCTGCCTCCGGTGTTTTGTTGCTTATTGTTTCATTTCCCAAATTATACCATCCGTACAGCCTCATGAATACTATAACATATCCTGTGCCCGGCCTTACAGCAGTCCTTCATTATTGCATGTTTTATGGCATTTTGAAAATTTTTTCATTCTTTTTGTAAATTATACTTGACATCTTAAAAAGTATGTTATACAATTCAGCTGTACTCAGGGAGCCGGATCGGCCACCGGGCCCCGGAGACGATCAATAAAAGATTATTCGGAGGAATGAATTATGACTGACAATGCATGGATCATTCTTGGAATGATGATACTGCTCCTGATCGCTGCCTGGGTCTTATTCCGGAAAAAGCCCTGCGCAGAACAGTATGATGAGCGGCAGCTGAGAATCCGCGCCCGGGGATACCAGATCGGTTTCTTTACCGCGCTGATCCTGCTTTTCGTTCTCGCCCTGCTGTTCGAAACAGAATGGCTCACGTTGATCACTCCCGGTCTCGCGGCGCTCACTGTCCTGGTGCTCAGTGTCACCGCCTTCGCGGTCTACTGTATCAACCATGACGCCTTCCTGTCGATCCGCGGAGACGGAAAAAGCCAGATTGTCCTCTATTCCATCATCGTACTTGTGGAACTCGTCAATGTGATCCGTCATATCATCATCGGTGAAGTTATGGTGGACGGCAAAGTGGATTTCACCTTTGGTTCAGCCGTAGTGGTAGGACTCTGTTTCCTGGTCATGCTGATCACCCTGATCCTGAAGATCAGGAAGGACAAAAAAGAAGTAGAAGAATAACGCGGATAAAAGGAGGAAATAAAGATGGATTTCACCAAACTGAT
This sequence comes from Clostridiales bacterium FE2011, assembly GCA_017569305.1. Taxonomy (NCBI): domain Bacteria; kingdom Bacillati; phylum Bacillota; class Clostridia; order Eubacteriales; species Clostridiales bacterium FE2011. Next base: position 1,115,501 of record CP069418.1, read on the forward strand.
TCTGTGCCTTATCATCCTTGGCGGTGTTGCCCTCGTGTGTTTCGCTGACCGCAAGTCCGTCAAAAACTTTGATGAACGTCAGCTTTTTTACCGCGGCCGGGCCGTCACGATTGCCTTTGCTTCCCTGCTGCTTTGCCTCTTCGTTGTGCTCCTGCTCAACACCATGAACCTTGCCTGGTTTGACCTTTCAATCGCCGTGATCCTGTCCATGGTCATCTCCCTGACCATCTTCGCGGTTTATGCCATCCTGCATGATGCCTACTTTACCCGCCTGAAGAAGCAGGTTCCCTTCAGCGTCCTGTTTCTCGTGGTAGCCCTTGCGAATGTTTTCAACGGAATCCGTCATTCCTTTGGCAGCTCCGCTGAAAGCGTCTATGACATTGTCCTGCCCGTCGCCGTCGGTGTACTGGGGCTGGTCGTTTGTGCCACCCTGCTCATCAAAAGCCGGATCGATAAAAAGGAGTCTGATGAGGAATGAAAAACCTGAAGCTGAAAGCCGCCCGTGCGGGTAAAGATCTGTCCCAGGACCAGCTTGCACAGCTGTGCAACGTGTCCCGCCAGACCATCAATGCCATTGAGAAGGGCGATTATAATCCCACCATCAACCTCTGCATCGCCATCTGCAAAGCCCTGGACAAAACCCTGGACGATCTCTTCTGGGAAGGCTGATATTTGTCCTGAAGAAAAAGGCGCTCAAATACGAGCGCCTTTTTTCTTTCCCGCCGCGCGGATCATTTTTAAGTCTTAAGTCTTCAGTTTTCAGTATTCATTGTTTTGCCGCTTTAGCGGCAAAAATACGCTCCCACAAATATTGCCGGTGAGTTCCAATAGATTGCAATCTCGTTGGTGTCAGCGGAGAATGTCTCCTCCACAAAGTACTTCGCCGGCGGTGTGTTTCCCATTTTCTCCTTTGTCATCGGGAAAGTCATCCGGTTGTTTGGTCCGCCGGAAATCAGTCCGGGCACCGGTTCCTCAATCCCGTCCGCGTCGGAAGGCCGGTGATGGGGATGCATCACCTTTCTCTCTCCAAAACCGGTCACAAAGCAGGTATCCAGTGCGTTCATTCCCAGCGCGTAATTCCATTGCTTCAGCGCCGCATTCCGCATTTCCTGCCGCCCCGTAATCAGCGCATTCATGATCATGGTCATTGCGTTGCTCAGGATCGGCAGAATGCTTCCCCACACATATTGATCCGCCGCCAGCGCCGTACCGTAGCCGGATTCCTGCGACAGCTTCAGTGCCTCCTCGCTCTGCCGGAGGAAATCATCCTTCAGCTGATTATACAGCACTTCTCCTGCCTTTTCTCCCAGGTCAAACAAGCAGCACAGTGCGCCCATTCCGCCCACGTCAGCCCAGCCAAAGGCTGTCAGCTGCTGACCCTCGGCATACAGGCTCTCCGCCTCTGCCCGGAATTCCCTTTCCCCGGTTGCGGCATACATCTCACAGGCAGCCCAGAACCGGTCGTCCTTATCCGTCCGTTCTCCATACCAGCCGGTGAAGACCCCCTCCGGATTCCGGAAAGGCACATAATCATCGGTATGCTTCATCAGCCATTCCCAGGCCCGCCGGGCAGAATGCAGCATCCGGTTGGCAAAGGCTTCGTCAAACGCCTTGTAGACCCTGTATGACAGTGCCAGGCAGGCACAGGCAGCCGCTGTCGCACAGTGGCTCACGGGCATCAGGTATTCCGGTTCCTTGTCATCCTGCGGCATGATAAACGGCGCAAACCGGGCCTTTGTCAGCTTGTGATGAAAAGCTCCGTCGCTCCGCTGCATCTGCAGCATCCACTCCAGTTCATACCGGGCTTCGTTCAGGATATCCGGCATCCCGTTTCCGGTTTCCGGAATATTCAGTTCATCGCTGCAGCCTTCCGGGAACAGTTTCCAGGTATACAGCATGTGCCCCACCGTCACCGCGCCGGGACCCACATACTTCCCATAGTCTCCCGCGTCATGCCAGCCGCCGGTCACCCTGCGCAGGACGCTGCGGTCTTCCCAATCCGCTGCCGGTGCCGTATGGCAGGCCGGATGGGTGTAGATTCCAGCGTTCTCCGGCTTCAGTTCGCATCCGCAGCGCTGATAATACAGGCCTTTGATCAGGGCATTTGTCACGGCTTTCCAGGGTTTTTCGCTCACCGTCAGGGTTCGTTTTCCCTCAACGCTTTCCAGCGTGTAGGTTCCGGCCTTCAGCTTTCCCAGGTTCACCAGTGCCACTTCGTCTCCGGATGCCTCATCCGGTTTCAGTGCAGCGGCCTCTTCCATGGGCACAGTCTTCCCATTGTTATCCTTCAGCGTCACGGAATCTTTTGCCAGTACCGCCGCGTATACCGGCAGGCCCTCTGCATATCCCGTCTGGTTTATCCGAAAAGCATTGTATATCTCATTCATACTGGACGTTTCATCCTCTCCGTCAATCTCAACATATATATTTTCAAGTTTTATGTATTCATTAATTGAGAACGAAAAGATCGGTTCTTTTCGTTCTCCTGCGCATGGGTATTTTACTTCTTCAAGTTCACTCTAAGTCAATCTTCCAAAAAAAGATTTCTGTATTGCTCCTGTTTTTTGTTGTATACACTCTTGACAAAAGATTTTATTCGGCATAAAATCCGTGCATCCCAATGAGGCGCGAAGGTGTGCTGAACACCTTCGCGCCTCACTTTGTATTTTGGGAAAAACACGAAACGGAAGTGATCTGTATGACATTCTCGGCAGCCAACACAATATGGGTGCTCCTAGGAGCAGCTCTGGTCTTCTTCATGCAGGCGGGATTCGCCATGTGTGAAGCGGGTTTCACCCGCGCCAAAAATACCGGTAACATTTTGATGAAGAACCTGATGGACTTCTGTATCGGTACCCCGTTATACTGGCTGTTCGGCTACGGCATTATGTTCGGCGCCGGCACCGCACTCTTCGGCTGGATCGATCCCTTTATCATGAAGGATTACAGCCATATTCTTCCGGCGGGCGTTCCACTCTGGGCATACGCCATCTTCCAGACCGTCTTCTGTGCCACCTCCGCCACCATCGTTTCCGGTGCCATGGCTGAGCGGACTAAATTCTCTGCTTACTGCATCTACTCCGCAGCGATCTCGCTGTTCATCTACCCGGTCTCCGGTCACTGGATCTGGGGCGGCGGTTTCCTCGCTGAAATGGGCTTCCATGATTTCGCCGGTTCTACCGCGGTTCACATGGTCGGCGGCATTTGCGCCCTGATCGGTGCTAAGATCCTTGGACCCCGCGTTGGCAAGTACGGCAAGGATGGAAAGCCCCGCGCCATCCTCGGTCACAACCTTTCCATCGCAGCCCTGGGCGTGTTCATCCTCTGGTTCTGCTGGTTCGGTTTCAACGGTGCTTCCACCGTGGGCATGGACAGCGACGAACTGATCGGCAGCGCCTCCCTGGTTTTCTTCAACACCAACCTGGCCGCTGCTGTGGCTACTCTGACCACCATGCTCTTCACCTGGCTCCGCTACGGCAAGCCTGATGTCTCCATGACCTTCAACGCAGCTCTGGCCGGCCTGGTCGGCATCACTGCAGGATGCGACGCGGTCGACCCCTTCGGCGCGGCTCTCATCGGTCTGGCCTGCGGCTTCGTTATCGTACTCGCTGTTGAATTCTTCGACAAGGTCGTAAAGATCGATGACCCGGTAGGCGCCATCTCTGTCCACGGTGTATGCGGCGCTCTCGGTACCATCCTGACCGGCCTGTTTGCCACCGGCGGCACTACCATGAAGGGTGTCTTCTACGGCGGCGGCTTCAAGTTCTTCGGTGTCCAGCTGCTTGGCGTTCTGTGCACCATCGCCTGGACCGCAACCGTCATCACCGTCGTCTTTATGATCATCAAAAAGACTATCGGCCTGCGGGCAGATGCCGCGGATGAGGTCATGGGCCTCGACCGCAGCGAGCACGGCCTGCTCACCGCTTATTCCGGATTTGCCATCCTGCCTGAAGAAGGCTATGACGCTCCCGCAGCCGCTCCGGCTCCTGTTGCCGCAGCCGCTCCTGTTGCGGAAGCCGTGCCTGTCGCTGTGAAGAAGGCCGAAAAGCCTGTGGGCGAACCGGTTTACACCCGCGTGCAGATCATCTGCCGCCCTGCCAGCCTGGAAAGCCTGAAGAAGGCCATGAACGGCATCGGCATCACCGGTATGACTGTTACCAATGTTATGGGTTACGGCGCACAGAAGGGCAAGCCCGAGTACTATCGTGGTACTCCTGTGGAAGTTACCCTGCTGCCCAAGGTACAGGTTGATATCGTCGTCAGCAAGATCCCCGTCAGCGAAGTTGTTGAAACAGCCCGCGGCGTCCTGTACACCGGTCACATCGGCGATGGTAAGATCTTCGTCCAGGATGTTGAGAATGTTATCCGGGTTCGTACCGGCGAGGAAGGCTATGATGCCCTCCAGTCGGATGAATAAATTCTTCCCCAATCTTATCCGAAAAGGCCCCCGCCATCCGGCGGGGGTTCTTTTCGGCTGTGCATCCGCACAGCAGACACTCTACACTCTTCACTGTCGCACAACAACAACTCTACGCTCATCACTCATCACTTTTCACTATACACTCATCACTTTCGTTCCATCCTACCTCCTACTTTCTCCCTCCTACCTGTTATTGTTTTCAGTATTCATTAAAAAGGATGGAGATCCTGTTTTACCAGGATCTCCATCCTTTTCCATTACCTCTTGTCCTTGTCAATCAGTTCCAGCGAAACGGTTGACATCAAGGCAAAGCCCAGGATAAACACGCACAGGAAGAACCAATTGATCAGGACATTCACCCTTGACTTGTCATACTGTTTCTTCTGGGCGGCTTCGGCTGTCCGCTCCTGCAGGAAGCTCTTCACGTTCTCTTCGCCGAAGATGCTCATCAGCTCTCCTACGGTGGTCTTAATTGTGAAGCTCTTATCTTTTCGTTTTTGTACTGTGTCGCTTGTATTGGCAAAATCCAGCAACTCACCGAATGTCATCGGATCCTTAATGATCAGTTCATCCTTGTTACGGATTTCGCCAATCTCCAGCAGTTCCGCAAGATCTCCGGCGGTCATGGATGGAAGCACGACATCCTCCCGGTGCTTTGCCATCGCATCACTGTTCAGAATGTCCAGTATTTCTCCTACGGTAATCGTTTTTTCGATCTCGCTGTTCTTCATGCTGTTCACAGCAGTCCATCCGGCTGCCATCGGCAGCTCATTGTAGCCGCACTGAGATGCGATCGCTTTAATTCCGTAATTGGATACCGTGAAAGTCGACAACGGCTGAACACGTTCTGGCAGCGGGATCACTCCGCCGGAAAAAACCAGCTGGAAGATCAGCACAAAGGGCATTACCGTCATGGCGGCAGTGGTCGTATGGGCGATGCTGGAGATAAACAGGCTCATCATATCCGCCGCATAGGAAATCAGCAACAGCGTAATGCCAAATTCCACAATCCCCATATGTGCGGTGAAAATGCCCTCCTCCGGAAACGGAACCCCTGCAGACTTCATCACATACAAGCTGACAATCGTCTGGATCAGGCACAGGAAGAACTGATAGATCATATGCGCCGTCATATAAGAGGTGATATGCATACCGGAGCGATGTTCCCGCTTGACAATCGCCCTTTCCCGGCAGATTGCCTGGATAGAATTGAAGCATCCGTTCCACAGTGCTACGCAGGTCAGCGCGAAGGAGCCGATGATGCAGCCCTCCATGTTGGCAAAGATCCGGTTCCGGATCACCACCGCCACCAGCATGGCAATCACCATGGCCATGGGGATTACTTTCCAGTCGCTTTCATTGATAAAGAACCTGAATTGTTTGCCCAGGTAGATCGGTACCTGGCTCAGCCGGTCGCGGTGCCGGAACGTTCTTTCCTTTTTAACGATTGTCTCAGACATGCTGCACCTCCGTGTACTTGAGGATGAACTCATCCGCCCGGCCTTCGCCGCCCTCTTCCTCACGGTTGACAGACTTTACGATCTCCTCCATCTTTTCCTTACCAAAGAAAGCCCGTGCCTCATCGATGGGGCCGAACCAGGCCAGCCGTCCGGTACGCTTTGCGTCCTTGGCCAGGACAATCACGTCGTCAAACAGGTCGATAACCCTGTCCGGTGTATGGGTAATAACAATAATGATCTTGCCCTGGTCGGCAATCTTCCGCAGCTGGGTAAACAGTTCCCGGGCCATCACGCCGTCCAGGCCACTGTCCGGCTCGTCCAGGATGAACAGCGTCGGGTTGGAGATAAACTCCATGGCAATGGACAGCCGCTTCCGCTGTCCGCCGGAAAGCTTGGACACCAGGTTGCCCTTTACCGGGGTCAGGCCGAAAATATCCATTACTTCCTCCACCCGGCCCTGCCGTTCCGGCCTGGAGAAACTGTTAGGCAGCCGCAGCATGGCGGTATCCATCAGGGTACGGTAAACCGTATCACAACCGCGGATCAGGTCTGCCTGCGGTACAAAGCCGATGTCATACTGCATTTCCTTATAGTTTTTATACATGTTCCGGCCGTTGATGGTCACCTCTGCCTTCGCGGGCTCATATCCGTTCACCGCATTCAGGAAGGTGGTCTTCCCCGCACCGGAACCGCCCAGCAGCAGCACCATATGTCCGGGCTGAATACTCAGGTGGATGTTCCTGAGCAGGTATTTTTTCTTAAAGAATTCCCTGGCTGTCCGTTCCTCAAGGTTCACAGTCAGGCCTTGATCCAGTATCGCAGCCTTCCTGCCTGAAAAATAGTAGTCGGCGTCATCCCGGATTTCCTCCGCCAGCCAGACCGGCTGGTATTTCTTTCTGAAGCCCCACAGCAGCGGAGCAACCGGAAAATACTCCGCCACAAGCCACAGCAGCACCCACCATCTTCTCCGTTCAAAAACCCGGCACAAGCCTGAATACATCCGGGCGGAATAGATCAGGACAGCCGGCATGCACGCAACATCCAGAAGCGCGCAGAAAAAGTACGGAACGCTTCCCGGCTCCATGTATGTATTTACAATATATACAAGCGTAACGACAGTATGAAGTAAGGTTACTGTCCGGCCTTCCTGCTCGCGGTCTGCGCACAGTGCCAGTTTGTAATATTTTACAATCGGCACCAGCGCCCACCAGCCCTTCAGGCCGCATTTCACAAACAACCTCCACAGTCCAATCATATAAAGGACCGACAAAATTGTTGACAGCGTATCAAACGAACCAAACAGGACATAGAGCAGAACATTCAGTTCCTTCCCGAAAGACATACCTGTTCTCATCCTCCCCCGGACAATCAGTCCCGGAATGTGTACATGTCAAAATACCTCAAAACCTCTTTCCGGTCAATAGAAAACCGGCGGCAGTTCTGTTCCTGCCACCGGTTCTGTCACCGGTCTGCCTTGTTTTTTCTCCGGTTTCAGGCCAACTTCTTGATGATAATCATTTCCACGGTTCCGCTGCGGATCGATACCTTGATATCATCCGCCACGTGGGATACCACGGATTTTTCCAGTTCATCCCAGGCCTCCCGGACGTCCTTGGCGTCCAGTTCCAGCCGGGAGGACAGCGCGTTTTCATACCGTGCCATGGACCATTCCCAATCCAGTGCAGGAGAACTGGTATATTCAAAAGCATCCGGCAGCAGCAGCGGGCTGGTATAGGTGGCCAGATCCTCGTCGGAACCCCAGTCAAAGAAATCCCGGATCCTGCCCATGATACCTTTGGCGGACTCGTTTTTCCCCGAGCTGGAAACTGCCAGCAGCTGTTCACGTTCCTCGCTGTTCAGCAGCGTCCTCACCTGCAGGTGCAGCCGGTATTCACCATCTTCGTCCTCAATCCAGAAGATACCTTCCCGCTCTCCCGTAATGGAGCGCATCAGGCCCATCATCTCTTCGGTCAGCAGCCGCAGGTGCAGGGCATCTTTCATTTTCAGGCCCTTGTAAGCCGCTACCTTTTCCGCCTGTTCCAGTGCAGCGCCCATCCGGGCTCCCTGGCTGGAAACCGTAATTTTATCTGTTTTCATCCTTTGTTCTCTCCCGCAAACAGCATTCTGTCCCGGCGGTTTTCCGGATCAGCCCGGAAGATCCGCCTTCTGTCACTCAATCGTCAGGATGTCGGCAAAGCCCGTCACTTCAAAAACTTCCTGAACAACCTCGTTGACGTTGCAGATCTTCATGCCGCCCTTTGCGGCCATGGCCTTATGCGCGGTCAGAAGCACCCGCAGTCCGGCAGAAGAAATGTAGTCCAGCTTGCCGAAATCCAGCGTCAGGCTGTCGGCACCGCCCAGATCTTTATTCAGTTCCGCCTCCAGTTCCGGGGCGGTCATCGTGTCCAGCCGGCCCGCCAGGGCGATCTCCAGGGCTGTTCCGTTCAGGTTCTTGGTAATGGTCATATCATTGCCTCCTTTATCGGTCGGTATATGCAGATCTCTGAGTATACTGTGATTATACTATATTGTACGCCTCATCCGCAACGTATCCGCGCCCGCAATGATTGTTTTTCTTACTGCCAGGGCGCGTAATAGCGCTCCACGGCAATCAGGTTCCCGTCCGCGTCAAAGAATGCGTACACGTTGTCTGACGCAAAGTCCGGGAAAGTCCCGGCTGTCAGCATGTCGATGAACTCCTGTGCCGTATGCTTCGTCGGCTCGTCCAGCGGATCACCGGTCTCCGGTACAATCCCGTCCTCAAAGGTCAGGTCCTCCGGAATCTCCTCCTCCAGGATCACGTAGGTTTCCAGGTATTCATAATCAAGCATGTATACATGATATTCTCCGCCGTAGTTTTCCAGCGTGATATCTTCGTTGATCCGGATTGTTCCGTCTTCATCGTGTTCCAGTGTTTCAATCTTTTCACTGTACTGGCCGATGATCAGTGTGTCTCCCGCCCGCAGGCCTTCGGCAACTTCCTTGTCCAGCACCACCGTGTGCTTGACTTCCATCCGCACCGTATTGGTTTCCGGATCATAGTCGCTGAAGTTGGTCACATACTTTCCTTCCGCCACCAGCATTTTGGAATCTGCCGGCATATTGGCAGGAATGAAATCCAGGTCCGTCAGGAAATCAACACACAGCTGCAGCTGATCCTCTGTCAGGTTCTTATCCTCCGCTTCCTCCGCGGGCACCAGCACAAACTCCACGCAGTAGCCCTTGTAGATGGAGAAGAACGCGATATAATCCATCTCCTCCGTCTCGTGCCGTGCAATCAGCAGCTGGGTGCCGTAACCTGTCTCGCCATAGGTGATTTCCACCTCCGGATCTTCCTCAATGTAGGTATCCTCCAGCTGGCTCAGTTCCTCCGGCGTCAGGTCGTTCATCCGGTCCACGTCGTAGTATTTTTCGTCATACGCCACAGACAGCTGCATTACCGGCGCAGTCGGATCATCTGAACGAATCACAGCTGTCACCTGGTCCTGCGTCACAGAAAGCGGAATCGGATGATATCCTTCCGGCAGTCCGCACTGTAGGGTAAAAGCGCCGTTGATGCTGACCGTACCGATGGTTGGTTTTCCTCCGGCTTCTGCCAGGACTGAAGCCATTCCCACCAGCATGACCAGGCTGAGTATCACTGCCAATATCTTTTTCATCACTTGTTTCCTCCTTCTCCGCCTGTCCGGCTCACTTCACCACAAACTGCTTGCTGATGAAGCCTACATTTCCTGTATCCTGGTCCTCCACCTGGTACCAGTTCTTCAGTTCCTGAATCACCAGCAGCTTCTCGTTCGCCTTGTAGGTGGCCATAACCTCTGTCTGTTTGCTCGGTGCCCAGCGGAGATTCACCCAGCCGCTGGCCCGGGAGGGGCGTACCGTCACCACGAAAGGATCCACCTTCCTGGCGCTCCGGAATTCAGCGTTGAGCTCTGCTTCCGGATCCGTCTGGGCTGCGGGAGTCGGTGTTGCTCCGTCGGGTTTGGCCGGCGGCTTGCTGCTGCGCAGGTAGCGGCTGGAGATAAAGCAGGCATAAGTGCCTTTGCCAACGCCGGGCATATTGTAGGTGTAGTCTATCATTGCCCAGCCGTTTCCGCCGTCCCGGTAATAGCAGTAGATCTTTGTACCGTATTTCAGGCTCCCGACCACTTCACCGCCGGGTGTGGCCCGGACGTTCAGGCCCTTTCCATTCTCAGTGTAGACGTAGTAGTATCCCGCGGAATCAGAGGGAGTATCATCTACTGCCAGGGCCGTGGTGAAAACCATCAGCAGCACCATAACCAGGGCTGCCATCAGCGTCATAATCCGTTTATTCATGATTCTGACCTCCTTCTATGCTCACAGGTGCACCGGGCACTTCTTTGTCGGCTGGTTTCTCTTCCGGATCAGTTTGATCCAGTCGTGATCTATCTCAAACTCTGTCACTTTCACCACGTACTCATGTACCGTCGTGGATTCGGGCAGCTTGTAGTTCACAATCTTCCATTCCTTTTCCTTCGTGGATGCACCGGGCTCCAGCGTCTTTTTGTACACCATCTGGAAGGTATTGCTGTTATCCTTCTTGTTGCAGGGCACCGGCTTTCCTTCATTGTCGAGCACAGAAACCTCCACTGTCACAGAAGTGATCGTCAGCTCGCTGGTATTCTTCAGCGTCACAAGCGCATCCGCGCCCTGCACCTTTGCCTCGGTAATCTTCAGCGCCTTTTCCCAGTCGCCCACTTTCACCAGGATGGAGGCCTTGAAGCCGCCGTCCTCTGTCGTGCCTGTCACCGTGGTCTCTCCCGCGCTGACGCCGGTAATGTTTACCCGGTTCTTCTGTTTCGCCACCGGTTCCGCTTTCGCGATGGAGGCGTCCGCGGTCTCCCAGGTCATGTTGTGGTTCGTGGCATTCGCGGGTTCCAGGATAGCGCCTGCAGAGGAAGTGGCTCCCAGGTCAATGTAAGCGGTCTTTCGTTTCATGTGCACACCGGTCACATGCTGGTATACCCTCACCTTGATCCTTGCCTGCCGGTTGGAGCCGTCCGTAGTCATGGCAATCACCGTGGCCTCGCCGGCTTTCACGCCTGTCACCGTTCCGTCTTCGCTGACAGTCAGCACTTTCTCATTGACGGAGCGGAAGGTCAGCGCGGGATTGGTGGCGTCCGCCGGTTCAGTGTTCCAGGTCAGTTTGCCGGTCTCATTCACATAGACCGTCGGTGCCTCGCCGAACGTTACTTTCTTCACCGGTTGCTGCACATGCACGGTGGCCTTCGCCACTGCTTCCCCGTTTGCCCGGCTGGTGCAGATGATTTCACACTCTCCCAGCTTCAGGCCGGTTATCCGCCCGCTGGCGTTCACCGTGGCAATACTCTCGTCAGAGGAGGTCCATACCACGTTCTTGTCATTGGCGTTCTTTGGCAGCACAGTTGCCTTCAGGGTTCCGGTTTTCCCGACATCCACGGTTACTTCTGCCTTGTCCAGCTGGACTGTTTCCGGGTTCTGGATCACCTGGATGCTGATGTTGGCACGGATGTTGCTCCCATCCTCCGCAATCGCGGAGATGCGGGCGCTTCCTCTGGCCACACCGGTCACGGTTCCGTTTTCGTCCACCGTGGCCGCCTTTTCATTGGAGGATATCCACCTCACCCGCTGGATGGAAGCGTCTTCCGGCGCAAACGCGGCCGTCAGTGTCACCGTTCCGCCCGCTGCCACGCTCTTTTCGGAAGCAATTACGGAGATGCGGGTCACCGGCTGGATCACTGCCACCCGGTACCGGATCATCACAGCCGGATCCTCTGCACTGGCGATGGTCAGCAGGGTTTCTCCCTTCTTCTGGCCGGTAACGCCGTTGCTGTTCACTTTCAGGATCTCCGGATTCTCCGCTGTCAGCGTGACCTTTTTGTTTTTCACACTCTTCGGCATAACGGACACCGGAATCCGGAAGGTTTTCTTTACCGGGATCACCAGCACGGGCAGCTCCTCCGTGTTTTCGCCGACCAGTCCGTTGAGGAACGGATCGCTGCTTTCATAGACCGGAAGTTTCGCAGTGTTCACTTCCAGCCGAAGCTCTTCGTTTCCCTCTGCCCCTGCGGACAATCCGGTACAGATGAGCAGCAGCACCAGCAATGGAATCAGTATTTTCTTCATTCCTTCAGCCTCCTCTTTGCGGACCGGTTCTTCAACCCCCCAGCTGTTTTCTGCCGGCCGCATGTATATACGCAACAGAACAACTCATGGCAGTATTTTGTTTATATTCTGTTTTTACTTGTTTCGGGTAATCCGTTTACCACCCGGCAGAATGGCCTTCTGCGGGCAGACCAGTACGCACAGATGGCAGCCAACACAGTTCTTCCCGTTCAGCACAGGGCGGCGCTCTTCATCCATCCGGATTGCCTGATGTCCGCCGTCATCACAGGAAATCTGACACCGGCCGCAGCCGATGCAGTTTTCGCGGACAAACCGGGGAAACAGCACCGTATCCCTCTCCAGGGTATCAGTTGTATGGCTTAGCGTATCCAGCGCCAGTCCGATGACTTCCTTCACGCTGCTGAAGCCCTTCTCTGCCAGATACAGATTCAGTCCTGACTTCAGGTCTTCCACAATCCGGTATCCATACTGCATCACGGCAGTAGTCACCTGGATGGAACCGCCGCCCAGCAGGATAAACTCCAGTGCGTCCTGCCAGGTTTCCACGCCGCCCATGGCGGACAGGTGTATTCCCTTCAGATCCGGATGCTGCCCCAGCTCCGCAATAAACCGCAGGGCAATGGGTTTCACGGCATTGCCGCTGTATCCGCCCACTGCGCTCTGTCCGTGGACGGAGGGTGCGGCTACATAAGTGTGCATGTTCACCCCGGTTATCGATTTGATTGTGTTAATAGCCGCTATTCCGTCCGCTCCGCCCCGCTTTGCAGCCTCCGCCGCCGGGCTCATGTTCGCCACATTCGGGGTCAGCTTTGCGAGCACGGGAATATGGCAGGCTTGTTTCGCAGCCCGTGTGAACCGCTCCACCAGTTCCGGTACCTGGCCGATATCGCTGCCCAGGCCGCCCTCCGCCATGTTGGGGCAGGAGAAATTCAGTTCCACCGCATCCGCGCCGTTCTCTTCGCACAGCCGGGCAAGCTCGCCCCATTCCGCTTCATCTTTTCCCATAATGGATGCCAGGATGAACTTGGTTGGATACTTCGCCTTCAGCCGGCGGAATATCTCCATGTTTTCCGCCACGCTGTGGTCAGAAAGCTGCTCGATATTTTTGAAACCGATAATGCTTCCGTCATTCCCTGTGATTGCGGAAAACCGCGGGGACGCCTCATGGATATCCAGGGAGCAGATCGTCTTGAAGCAGATTCCGGCCCATCCTGCCTCAAATGCCCGGGCACACATGTCGTATGTGCTGGCCACCACGGAGGAAGACAGCAGGAAAGGATTCTCCAACGGAATCCCGCACAGGTCACACTTCAGCCGGCTCTCGTTTTCAGGAAGAGGCGTCTCACATTCCGGCTTCACCTGATAATGCAGCCGGTTCATCAGATCCCGGATCGGCACCTCTCCCGGCCGCACGCACGACTGCTCACAGGGAGCTTTGCAGGTCAGGCACGGGTTTTCTTCCGGCAGGTGCTGCGCCGCGGTCTGTTCATTTCCGAACCAGATATTCCGCAGCAGTTCCGCCGGTTTCAGTTTTCCGCATGCGTCATCGCAGGGCGCGTTTTTACACAATACGCATCTGATCATATCCGCCCTGGCAATACCGGGAGCCGTCCGGATCATTCTGTATTCCCTCCTCTGGCTTCAGTTCCTCAGCTTATTCCTTTCTTTCTCTTCTTATCCTCATACATAGCCTGATCCGCCCGGGCAAGGATCTCTTCCAGATCGTATCCTTTTTCCCCGAAAGCAAATCCGCACGCTACCGTGCAGGGAACACCATCCTCCGCCTCATTCAGCTCCGCCAGTGCCTTCTCCCAGGCCTGCCGGATCTTTTCCGCACCTGCCTTGTCCACATGAATCGCGGCTAAAACAAACTCATCCCCGCCTGTACGGAAGGGAATCACATTCCGGGCTTCAATCCGTTTCAGGCTCTCCGCTGCTTTCCGTATCAGCCGGTCTCCCGCCTCATGGCCGAGTGTGTCATTCACCTGTTTCAGGTTGTTCACGTCCATATTGAATATGGCAATTGCGTCCTGGTTCCGGAACAAAGTCCGCTTCATCTCCATAAACTTGCCCCGGTTATACAGCCTGGTCAGCCCGTCATATTCCTTTTCGTTCCGGAGCATCCGGGAATAGTCGCTCATATTCCGGTACAGTTCTGTATATTCACTGGTGTCCGCCAGATGGTGGATTTGCTTCAGCCCGTCTCCGTCCGTAAAGGTTGAGGTAGTCACCATATAGGTTTTTCCGTTTTCAGAGCGCACCAGGTCCCATCGTTCGCCCTTCTGTCCGTCCCGCGGTGCGGGGCAGGCTCCCTCCCAGTTGGTCTTCTCCGTCCGGATAAACGTCGTCTTTTCATCCTCGTAGAGGATTTCTCCATTCTCACCGGTTATAAGGATGCCGCCGATATCCTCCTTGAAAAACTGAAGAATCAGCTCATCCGTTTTCATGTCTGTCATTCGTCAAACCCTTTCTGGCATGATATAATCCCAAACCCCTGCGTAAGCGCAGGCGCCTGAACACTCGTATGTTTAACCCGTTCCGGGTGTGCCCTGCCGGTTTCTTCCGGCAAAATGCCTTGTATCGCGATGTTAAATAAACCATTATTGGTGATTTGTCTGTATTATACCATATAATTCACCGAATCGTTCATGAAACTTTTCCATCATCAGAAAACCCCTGACGGTTTTACCCGTCAGGGGAAAACACAGACAAAGATACAGTCTGTTTTTTCATGCAGATCATCATGATATGCATGGATTAAACAATGGTGTTCATCAGCATTCTTTTCAGAGTCTGACGTCTTCTTCTGTAAATTCGCTGATTTCGCCTTTCTCAACCCGATGAATTGTACCAATGATGTCCACCTTGCCGTTTCTGATAAAGATGGCGCTTTCATCCTCCATAGCACAGACAGGCTGCTCCATGGAAACCGCCTTCATGAACCGCAGCCGTCCCGTATCATCATAATCAAAATGACTGATCACGGTAATATCGGCAAAGCCCAGTCCTTCATACGGTTCAAGGGGTTCCCAGTCTCCCGTCCAGTCTACCGTCGTTTTTCCCATGTTCATGGATCCGGCGCTGACGCCCAAAACCATCCCCGGGCCATCCCGGACAATATCAAAGATCCCTTTATCCCGCATCAGCTGCATCTGCTCGGTGCAGACTCCTCCGCCCATCAGGAAGAAGCAGTCTGCCTCCCGGGCCCATTTCTGCGCATCGGCAGGATCCATTCTGGCATCCACCACACAGAACCGTTCAAAGCCGATTCCGTATTCCTTAAACATCCCGTGCATTCCGGCTGAGTCTTCATCATTCTGCTGATATTCCACCGGACAGGCTGTGATAAACACTATGCATCTGCGCACAGGCAGTTCCTTTTCCAGCCGCCTGGCAATTTCATCTGTAAACCGGCGTTCCGGAAATCCGCTGAAAAAAGCGATTGCTTTATTACGGTTCATCTTTTATATCCTCCATATCAATCATTCGTTTGTATCGTTTCTTTTCCCTGCCGGTCCAGTTCCCTGTAAACCGGCTTGCGCAGCCGCGTAAAGCTGATCAGTATCCCTGCTATTCCGACAATAAAGAACATCAGGCCGATGCCTGCTCCTTTTCCCGTGCCGAATAATCCGGACAGGATCTGTTGCGTCGGGGAATCCGTCAGCATAAACGGTTCAAACACCTTATCTGCCAGCAGGCCGCCCAGCAGGAGTGCTATCGGAATCGTGAAATTCTGAAGCGTACTCTTCGCGGAAAAAACCCGTCCCTGCATTTCCAGCGGAACCTTTTCCCGCATCATGGTATCCATGTTCACATTCATCACCGCTGCAAACAGGTAGCTTCCAAAGGCAGCTGCGCACCAGAGCCAGGGCCTGGAAGTCATACTCTGGATAATGTTTCCGAAAAAGATCAATCCGGTCGTAATGAAAATCAAGGGGATCCGCTTCTTCGCCGGTTTCATCAGGATCACAAGCAGGCTTCCGGCCAGCACACCCAAAGCTGTAAAGCTCTCCACCGCTCCCAGTACCGGCTGGTTATTGCCCGTCCGGCCCAGGATAAAGGGCGAGAGCATCCCGTCGTTACCCAGCTTCGCCAAAAAGTTGATCACCGCCAGGAACAGGGTAATCCGGAAAATCGCAGTGTGCTCCCGCAGATACCGAATCCCGGCCATGCAGGTCTGGAAAAACGGTTCTTCTTCCGTTTCCGTCTTTTCAACCTCCGGAATCCGGATCAGGAAAAGTAATACCAGGAAAGCAATGGCAAAGGTTGCCAGGTCGACGATCAGCACCAGTTCCAGCCCGCCGTATGCCAGCAGCAGTGCGCCCAGTGCAGGCGCCAGGATGGATATCGCAGCTCCGCCGAATCCCTGCAAGCCGCTGGCCCGTGCATAGTGTTCTTTCGGCACCAGCATGCTGACTGCAACAAAGGAAGCCGGCTCCTGGAAAGCATTCATAAGGCTCAGCAGGAAGTTGATCACATACAGATGCCAGATCTCCAGGGCCTCCGCGGAATGCAGCACAAACACAGCCAGTGTACCGCAGGCTGCCAGCAGATCCGCGATCAGCATTATGCGCTTTTTGTTCCATCGATCCACCATGCTTCCCGCCAGGAAGCGCAGAAAGATTGTAGGCAGAAAACTGCATACTGTCAGCAGGGTCACACTGGACGCGGTTCCTTTCTGGCTGTACACCCAGATTATAATCGCATAATCCGTCATGGCCGTCCCGAGCTGGGATACGGTCTGTGATCCCCATAGCAAAAGAAAACTGTGAAGTTGTTTGATAGAATGTCTATTCATGGCTTTGCTCCTTACATGTATTTATAATCCATGCGGCGCAAAGCCTGATCGGACGAATGGTTCCGACCGCTCCGTGCAGGCTCGTCCTGTCTCAGGCCTTGCGCGGAGCAGAAACATCTGCGGCTAATGAAATCCCCCACCTGGTGTGTTTCATGGTTTTTCCCTCCGTTGTATCGAACAGTCCCCTGAGGAACCTGATATCCTGTTTGGTTCGTTTTTAATTTATACCTTTTCTTCCCTGCTGGCAAGACCTTTTATCCCTGCCAGAACGCGGCGGCGTTGGTTGTAACTCTGTCTCCCAAACGTCTGTATTTCCCCGGTATTTCATACCCCGGAGGAACAAGGTGAACATATGTATCAGGGATGATGCGAAGCCCTTCCAGGTCATAACCATAGGTCATATGAACGCTGAACCAGTAAAGGTTCTTTGCCCAGTATCCCTGTAGGAACTCCCGGCAGTCCGGTCCGGAATACTGGCAGATGTTCAGTTCTCCCCCGGCAATAAGTTCCGTGCGCATTTCTTCCAGGGACAGCGGAACACCTTCCGGACCCGTCACATATTCCCGCTGGTCACAGTCGATCATAGCCCATTTATTCATTTCCGGCAGCCATACCAGGTTAACTACATGGCAGTCCTGGTCATCCTTGTCTTCAGGCATGCAGGTAACAAAACGGTTTTTGATGTCAATGGAAAGCAGCAGTTCACTCAGCAGAATGGCATGCCAGCGGCAGTTGAAACCCGTAGGAACGCGCTGTGCGTATTCCCAGAGTTGGATCGCATTGAGCCATTTAATTGGCTTCTTTTGATTGTCATGCGGAATATGATCAGAGATAAACTGGCTGATCGTCAGCGTCTTTTCCCAGGTGGATAACCTGGAGTCTGCTATTTTGTCCAGGTTCAGCCTGGCCTTACGTCTGAAATACCGGCGGATTTCCCCGGAACGGGTCGGCCCGACCAGAACTCTCGATTTGAACGGAAAGGGTTCATCCGTGTAAGGCGCGCAAATCTGTAGTTTCCGGATCATTTCTTCCGCATTGTTCGCCATCTTGCTTCCCTCCTGAACACAAAATAAAAGAGCGATTTATTATCTCCGACACGTTTCATCTGCTGTTTTCTGTCTTCCCGAATGCATCCAGTGCCTTCAGGACATACTCTACGCAGCCTTTCCCATATGTTTTTTCAATAAGAGCAACGTGTTGTTCATTCATGGTTTCCAGCGCTTCCTTTGCGTTTTGGGCAAATCCAGAGGCCGTTTCCGCCTTCAGGAAGCTTTTATCCGCGTGGGCATTCGCATGCGCAAAAATCCTTTGGAGCGTTTCCTGGGCAGTAGGTTCTTCAGGCGGTTCCTTTCCCTGTAAAAGCGAAATATAGAAAAGCGCTCCAAGCTCTATTTCTACTGCAGGATCCAGTTCATCAATCGGTCCCAGCACTTCCTCCGCCTTTTCCATTTTCGTATTGTACTGATCCATCTCATTTTTCATCCCGCCGGCTTTCTCCAGGACCGCCGCGATTCCCAGTTTCTTGAATACCAGCTCCGACAGACGTCCTGCTTCAGCACTCTGCTGTGCCTTTTTGATGTATCTGATATATCCGTTGAGTTTTTTGACTTTCTGGCATAGCCTTTCTTCGCAATCCTTATAGGTTTCCGTTATACTAAACTGATCGCCGCTGTCAAGAATCTTCTTTATTTCTTCCAGTGTATACCCGGATTCTTTCAGGATGGTTATTAAGCTTGCACGGCCCAGGCTTTCATCGTCATATTCCCAGTAACCGGACTCTGTCCTGGAAGCAGGGTTCAGCAGTCCCTTCTTTTCATATAGCTGTAATGCCGTCCTCTTAATTCCGGTTATTCTGGAAAACTCACTCATTTTCATCCTGCTGTCACCTCCGTGAGAAGATAATAAACCTGCCACCAAGTGGCAGGTCAATAGGTTTTTTGATATTTTTTTCTCTTTTTTTCTTTGAGATAAGCAAGTCACTAAACAGTCATCTTTTCCCTGTTCTGATAAAATCAATCAGCTTGTCCAGGTCGTCAAAGCCGTCATAGTCTCCCGTGAAGTCTTCCCGGTGATAAACAATCCCGGCTTGTTCGTTCCGTTCCAGGCAGTCCAGAAGTTCTTCAATGCCATATCTCCGGGCGAATTCCGCAAACCCGCGAACGGATAGTTTCTCGGCATAGAGTCCTTTGCGGCAGTCAGCAGGGGTGCATTCATAACAGCCGTTAATACCCTTCGCAATCCCGCAATTACGGTTTTCGCACCATTGTGCGTCTTTGCACCAGGAAAGTTCCAGGAAACCCTCTTTTCTGCATCCTTTACACGTGATATTTTCACAGCACAGGCAGCAGGCCATCCCGCAGCGTGCAATCCCCAGTTCCCGTTTCATTTCAAATTCTCCATTCAGTCTCACCGCGCCATGTATGCGTAAAGGGTTACCCACTTGTTTTCTTCGCCCACATTGCCGGCCTTGAATGCCGGTACACTTTTGGACGCTGTCAGCACATACCTTCCGTTTTCCAGCCGGTGCTGGTTCAGTACTTTATATCCGGCCTGCATCGCTTCAGATTCCGGTTCGCACCCCAGGGCTCTCAAAGCATAGACAATCTGATGCGCACCGATCTTGATCGGATCCGGCGGATAAAATGTTCCCAGCATCACGTCCACCATGGGCGTTTTCATATCATCGGTCCTGTAAAAGATGTTTCGTTTTGTGAAATAATGCACCAGTGCACTCTCACATTCCATCCGGCAGCCCGTCAGGTGCAGCTCCGCAACCAGCAGAAGATATTCCACTGTCAGCCTCGCACAGCTCTTATGAGGTTTCCTTGGATCATTGGTCTTTTTGTTTGTGCTGATGCATCCAAAGCCCCCGTCTTCCTTGATCAGTCTGAGCATACTGTCAACTTCGTTTTTCACGAACTCTTCCTGATAGTATCCCAGCTTTACTAGATTCCTGAGCAAAAGCGGTTCCCCGCACAGCATCTTAAAACCTGTGCTCTCAATCAGGGCAAAGACCTCATCGTCAATATCGCTGCCGATATCTTCCCGTGTCAGTCCCCACTCCGCAAAGGCCAAAATCGCATCATACTTCGCCCATGGCTTGTCTGTCCGGAGCTTCTTCAGTCCGCGTTCGTATACCTTGCTTTGCAGCAGCCGTCTTTTACACTCAATGACTCTTTCGTCATTTTCCGGCAGTTTCTCATACTCCTTCAGCATCCGGAGTTTAACCTCCGGCGTTTCGTCTTCCAGCAGCCACTCCCGAATAGAATGATCCATCTTTTCCGCCTCCCGATTTACACCGTTCATGCTTTTCTTTTGACGGGGAAACAGATTTCACTCACATAATTCTTTGATGACGGGTCTCCGGGCAGATAATTCTCAATATCATAGTCAGGAATGAGCTCATAATCCGCCACAGGCAGCCATTCCCGGTAGATTTTGCCCCACATGTCCTGGATCGCGTTCGGCATGGGACCCACGCACTTGAAAACCGCCCAGGTATGCTCCGGAATATGCAGGATTTCAAATTCATCCGGAACGACAGCCACATCTGAGGCCTTGCATCCGATTCCATAGGTGAATTCGTCGCTGTCTGTTTTCTGCTGTGCGCATACGCCGAGATAACCCGGGGTCTTTCTTAATTTCTCATCGGCATAATACGCATCCCAGAATGCCGGGATTTCCTTCTCGCTGGTTTCCGCGTGAAAACTGCCTGCATGCACGATCAGATCCATCGCGTCCCATTTTTCAATTTTGTATTCCATGATACAGCCTCCGTCAATCATAATCCGGACGGTATAACGATTCATGAAACGGATGGAGCTCCCGTTCTTCACCTGCATCGGTGAAACACCGTGAAATCTCGTAAAGGCTTTGCTGAAGCTTTCCGGAGAATCATAGCCGTATTTCAGCGCAACGTCGATGACCTTGTTCTTTCCTTCTGTCAGTTCCGCCCCGGCCTGCGAAAGGCGCCTTTTCCGCAGGTATTCCGCGGGCGACATTTCCGTCAGCAATGAAAACGCCCGCTGAAAATGGAACGCGGAAAGATTCACACTCTTCGCAATATCCGCCAGCGTGATGTCATCTGTCAGGTGTTCTTCCATGTATTCTATGGCATGATTGATCGCTCTCACCCAATCCATCGTTATCCCTCCTTTCACGTTTGATTATAGAGACTGTATCATTTGTTTTCCTGTTCCGGCTTGCTCCGTTTTGTCCTGTATAACGATCTTTCAGAACGGATTAAAACCGGTCCCAAAGCTGGACCTCAACATAAGGCCTTCCTTCCAGTATCTTTTCAAGGAAAGCCTCCGCCGATCCGCCGCAGTCCCTGATTCCGTTCAGGAGCATCCCTTTTGTCAGCACAGCCGGCTCAATCCCCTGCTGGAGAAGTGCGCAGCTGTCACCGGGCGTGAAGCTTACCTGATCGTCAGGAATATCTGAAAGGTCAAGCACTATTTTGTCTTTGCTGTCAAACCAGGATTTCAGATAATCACTTTCCGCAAGCACGAATGAATAAGGGTGTTGCAGCTTTGGTTTCCCTCCGAGCCGGATAAACGCTTCCCGCACATATTCATCTGCTCTTTTTCGCAGGGGATAGTAATTCTTAAAATCCGCAAACCGGTAAAAACTGGTCGTTTCGGGATGGGCAGCCGCAAGTTCGGCAGCCACCCTGAAAGCTTCCTGTTCCGGCTGGTTCATGATGTTTTTCCAGGGATCCGTCCCCGGATAATAGTAATGTGTTAATAAAAGTTTATCCATATTCATTCCTCTTGTCTGAAAAACTCTGCGCACTGAATTACTGCCGTTTCTTTTCGATCATGTAGGATTGAAAGCCCTTCGGGCATCCATTCTTCTCATAGAATTTCTCCGCTGTCGGCTGCGCTCCGAAATACAGCATCGTCGAGGTATTTTCCTTAGCCAGCTGAAGCAACCTGCTTCCGATTCCCTGTTTTTGATATTCCGGCAGCACCAGCATTTCAGTAATCGTACCGAAAAAATAACCATCTGTCAGAATGCGCAGGCAGCCCACCAGTGTTTCGCCGTCATAGGCAGTGATGTTCAGTGTCCTGGATAACGCCTCCGCCGTCCTGCCTTCATCATACTTTCCGGGCCAGACTTTGTTGACAAATTCGATAAATTTTCCTGCATCAAGCTGCTTGTCGTCAATCCTGTATTCCATCTTCTGCCTCCGCGTATTCCGGTTTTATTGATTTGATATCTTTTATATCATGCCAAAAACACGGGCATTTTTCAACTTGTTTGTACTGCAAAGCAAAGCCCTGACGGTTGTCCCCGTCAGGGCTTCGTTTGCTTTGTTCAGTCAATCCGTTCCAGCGTCTTGTAACCCCTGGCCTGCAGGAAACCTTCCACTTCCATCAGGTCGGTCGCCCGCAGGATCGCAACCGGCAGGCGGCTCAGGGTATTGTATGTCACATAGAGGTAATCCAGGTTGATGTTGCCGTCATTGATCACCGTGAGCAGGTCGTTCAGGCTGCCGCACTCGTCTCCGATCTCCACCGCGGCCACGTAGTCCGCATGGCACATGTACCCGGCGGCCTGCAGTTCCTGCGCGGCCTGTTCCGTATCGGATACCAGCATGCGGATAATCCCGAATTCCGCGCTGTCATTGGTGATCAGGGTATTCATATTGACCCCGGCGTCCGCCAGGATCTGAGTAATCCGGTTCATGGCACCCTTTTTGTTTTCCGCGAAAATAGACAACTGCCGAATCATTGCATTTCCTCCTGATGAATAATGCACCTATCTGGTTATAACAAACTATCATTATTCATTTTTTAAGTTTTCAGTTTATTGCTTCCTTCATACTCTTCACATATTCTCCAATGTGTTCCGGTGCCTCTTTCCCATACTGCGCCAGGATTTTCTCAATCGCGGATCCCACAATAGCGCCATCGGAAATGGCCGCCATAGCCTTCGCCTGCTCTGGCTTGGAAATACCGAAGCCGATGGCCACCGGCACCTTCGCGTTTTCCCGGATCGTCCGGATAATGGGCTGCAGATCTGTGGTAATTTCACTGCGGGTGCCTGTCACGCCCAGGCTGGACACCAGGTAGATGAATCCTTCCGCCTCCCGGGCAATCATCGCCACCCGGTTTTCGGATGTCGGCGCAATCAGGGAAACCAGGTCCACATGATACTGCCGGCACAAAGGCAAAAACTCTTCCTTCTCCTCAAAAGGCAGGTCCGGCAGGATCAGTCCGTCAATGCCGATCTGCTCACAGGTAGAGATAAACTTCTCCGCCCCGTAGGAAAAGATTACGTTGGCATAGGTCATAAAGACCATGGGAACGGTCACGTCTTTGCGCAGGTCTTTCACAAAATCAAAAATCTTATCTGTGGTGGTTCCCGCCTGCAGGGCTCGCAGGTTGGCTTCCTGAATCACCGGTCCTTCTGCCATGGGGTCGGAAAAGGGAATGCCCAATTCAATCAGGTCTGCGCCGTTCTCCACGGCAGCCCGTACCGCTTTACCCGTGGTTTCCAGATCCGGATCACCGCAGGTGATAAAGGCGATAAACGCCTTGCCATGGTCAAAAGCCTTTGCGATCTTACTCATGGAGATCCTCCCCTCTGTAGCGGGCGATGGCGGCGCAGTCCTTGTCGCCCCGGCCGGAAACGGTAATCACGATGATCTGGTCCGGTTTCATATCCGGCGCGATCTTCTGGGCATACGCCACCGCATGCGCGGACTCAATCGCCGGAATAATGCCCTCCGTCTTTGCCAGGTACTCAAAGGCGCACACAGCCTCTTCATCGGTCACCGGCACATATTCAGCCCGTCCGGTATCATGCAGCCAGGCGTGTTCCGGACCCACACCCGGATAGTCCAGCCCGGCGGAGATGGAGTACACAGGCGCAATCTGGCCGTACTCATCCTGACAGAAATAGCTTTTCATTCCGTGGAAGATGCCCAGGCGGCCGGTATTCATGGTTGCCGCCGTCTCAAAGGTATCAATTCCCCGGCCTGCTGCTTCGCAGCCGATCAGCCGGACGTCCTTGTCCTCAATAAAGTGATAGAAGCTTCCGATGGCATTGCTGCCTCCGCCGACGCAGGCAATCACCGCATCCGGCAGCCGGCCTTCCTTCTCCAGGATCTGTTCCTTGATTTCCTTGGAGATCACCGCCTGGAAGTCCCGTACAATCGTCGGGAAGGGATGCGGCCCCATCACAGAGCCCAGGCAGTAATGGGTGTCGTCAATCCGGCGGGTCCATTCCCGCATGGCCTCGCTTACAGCGTCCTTCAGGGTGGCAGTGCCGGTCTTCACCGGGATTACCTCCGCGCCCAGCAGCCGCATCCGGTATACGTTCAGCGCCTGGCGGATCGTATCTTCCTCGCCCATGAACACCACACATTCCATACCCATAAGGGCCGCGGCTGTGGCGGTGGCCACGCCGTGCTGTCCGGCACCGGTCTCGGCAATCAGGCGGGTTTTGCCCATTTTCTTTGCCAGCAGTGCCTGTCCCAGCACGTTGTTGATCTTGTGGGCGCCGGTATGGTTCAGGTCTTCCCGTTTCAGGTAGATCTTCGCGCCGCCCAGGTCCTTCGTCATTTTTTCGGCATAATACAGCCGGGAAGGCCGTCCGGCGTAATCGTTCAGCAGGGCGGTCAGTTCCCGGTTAAACTCCGGGTCCGCCTTATAGTGATTGTAGGCCTCCTCCAGCTCGATCACGGCATTCATCAGCGTTTCAGGAATATACTGTCCGCCGTGGATACCGAAGCGTCCGTTCTGATTGCTCATACCTGCTCCTCCCTGACTGCCCGCACAAATGCGCGCATCTTGTTGATATCCTTGTATCCCTCAGTCTCTATTCCGGATGAAACGTCCACCGCGTAAGGCTTCAGCTTCTTCACCGCCTCGCCGGCATTTTCCGGGTTCAGCCCGCCGGCGAGAAAATAGGGTCTTGTCACTTCTTTCAGCCAGCTCCAGTCGAAGGTCTTTCCGTCCCCGGCTCCCGCATCCAGCAGGATCTGCTCCGCGGTGGATGCCTGCGCTTGCTGTGCGTCTTCCGCGCTCCGGATCCGGAAGGCCCGGATCAGCGGCTTGTCCGTTTTCTTCCGCAGTTCTGCCAGGTAGGTTTCATCCTCGTGCCCGTGTAGCTGGGCAATGTCGATCACACCCTCCTCCAGCAGCCGGGCGACCGTTTCCGGATCCCCGTCCACAAAGACGCCCACCGCCTTGATCCCCGGGTTCAGTCCGGCCCGCAGCGCCTTCGCCGTCTCCGGCGTCACGTACCGCTTGCTTCCGGGAAAGAACACAAACCCGATGTATTCCGGCTTGAGCTCATTAACCGCCTCAATGTCCTCCGGCCTTCGCAGCCCGCACATTTTAATTTTTGTCTTCGTTTGAACCATGCTGTATCCTTTCTTACCGCTGCATTCTGGAGGTGTACTCAAGCATTAATTCTGAATTATGAATTATGAATTGTGAATTAATTCCTGCAGCTTTGCTGCGGTATCCTCCGCCCTCATCAGCGTTTCACCAATCAGTGCGGCATCCGCGCCGATCTGCTTCAGCCGCTGTACGTCTTCCGGTGTTTTGACGCCGCTTTCCGCTACATAAACACAATCAGCCGGGATCCGGTCCCGCAGCCTTGCCGCATTCTCAAAGTCCACGGAAAAGTCTTTCAGGTTCCGGTTGTTCACGCCGATGATCTTCGCCCCGGCGGATACTGCCCTGCGGATCTCTTCTTCGTCGTGGGTCTCCACCAGCGCTGCGATTCCCAGTTCCCCGCATCGTTCCAGATAAGCTTCCAGCGTCTTTTCGTCCAGCAGGGAAACGATGAGCAGGGCCGCGTTCGCACCCATCACCCGAGCCTGATCCAGCTGGTAGGCACTGACTGTGAAGTCCTTGCGCAGCATCGGCAGGCTCACCTTTGCCCGCACTTCCCGAAAGATCCCGTCCGATCCCAGGAAGTACTCCGGCTCGGTCAGGCAGGAGATACAGTCTGCTCCGCCCCGCTCATAGGCTTCCGCGATCTTCAGGTAAGGAAAATCCGGAGAAATCAGTCCCTTGGAGGGAGACGCCTTCTTGATCTCACAGATAAAGGAGATTCCCGGCTTTTTCAGGGCGGAAAGAAACGCCTCCCCGTTTCCTTTGCCCAGCGCTTTTGCCTGCTCCCGCAGTTCCGCTTCCGTTATTTTCTCCTGTTCTCTCTTTGCCCGCTCCCGTGAAAGATCGGCAAGCTTATCCAGTATAGTCATCCGTAACCTCCAAATGTTATCCTGAACGAAGGGAAGAATCTCCCCGTCGCAGCGACAGTGTCATTCCGACCGGAGCGCAGCGGAGTGGAGGAATCCCTTACTATGCCCGAAGGGCACTGATCCTGATTTATTCGTTGGAAACGCTGATCAGCTTTTCCAGTGTCGTCATAGCCTTTCCGCTGTCAATAATCTCCTCCGCCAGTTTGACACCCTCTGCCAGGCTTTCAGCCTTCCCGCCGATGTACAGGGCTGCGCCTGCGTTCATCAGCACCGCATCCCGCTTCGGTCCCTTTTCGCCGGAAAGAATCGCTTTGGTGATCTCCGCGTTCTCCGCAGGAGTCCCGCCCACCAGGTCCTGCTTCGTGCAGCGCTGCAGGCCGAACTGTTCGGGAGTGATCACATAGTTCTTCATCCAGCCGTCCTTGAATTCGCATACCGTGGTCGGCGCACTCAGGGAGATCTCGTCCAGCTTGTCCTGTCCGTAAACCACCATGCCCCGCTTCACCCCCAGGTTCATCAGCACCTGTGCCAGGGGCTGTACCAGATACTCGTCATACACGCCCAGCAGCTGCATGGAGGGATGACCGGGGTTGGTCAGCGGTCCCAGGATGTTGAACACCGTGCGGAAGCCCAGTTCCCTCCGGATGGCACCCACATACTTCATGGAAGTATGATACTTCTGGGCAAAGAAGAAGCACATGCCCACTTCGTCCAGCAGCTGACGGCACTTATCCGGATCCTGGTCAATGTTCACGCCCAGCGCTTCCAGGCAGTCTGCCGTACCGCTCTTGCTGGAGGCTGCCCGGTTGCCGTGTTTTGCCACCCGCATGCCGCCCGCCGCAGCCACCAGCGCTGAAGTGGTGGAAATGTTGAAGCTGTGGGCATTGTCTCCGCCGGTGCCGACGATCTCAAACAGATCGGGACCCGCATTCACAGGCGTTGCCTTTTCCCGCATAGCCGCCGCGCAGCCCGCGATTTCAGCCGTGGTCTCCGCCCGGGCGCTCTTGGTGGACAGGGATGCCAGAAAAGCCGCGTTCTGGGTCGGCGTGGTCTCCCCGCTCATGATTTCATTCATCACGGTATAAGCTTCTTCATAGGTCAGGTCTTCCTTGCTTACGATCTTCACAATAGCTTCCTTAATCATTTTTTCTCCTCCTCTGCGAATAAACACTATATAATTTTTAAGTTTTAAGTATTGAGCAGTTGTCCAAATCTTTGATTTGGGTAACGACTGCCATGCTACAGCTGTCAAAGTTCCGGAGGTTTCACCGATCGGAACTTTGGTAACAGCGATCGCAAAAGTTTTCATTATTCATTTGGAAAGAAAATTCCTCAGAATTTTCTTTCCATCTGGCGTCAGTATGCTTTCCGGATGGAACTGCACCCCGTACACCGGATATTCCTTATGCTGCACTGCCATGACCTCGCCGTCCTCTGTCCGGGCAGTCACTTCCAGGCACTCCGGCATGGTCTCCGGTGCCGCGGCCAGCGAGTGATACCGGGCCACGGGAAAAGTCTCCGGCAATCCTTCGAACAGCGGGCTGCTTCCCTCCTGCCGTACCACAGACTGCTTTCCGTGCATCAGGGCCTTGGCGTAGGTGACCGTCGCGCCAAAGGCTGCGCAGATCGCCTGGTGTCCCAGGCACACACCCAGCAGCGGGATATCTTTCCCCAGCTCTTTGGCTGCTTCGATGATGATTCCCGCATCCTCCGGCCGTCCCGGACCGGGGGAAAGGATGATCCTGTCCGGCTTCAGTTCCCGGATCTCCTCAATGGTCATCTCGTCGTTCCGGATTACTTTGATATCCGGATTCAGCTCTCCGATCAGCTGATACAGGTTATAGGAAAAGCTGTCATAGTTGTCGATCAGCAGCGTCATCCGTCTATCTCCTTTCCGGCCTTTTCCAGGGAGTTCAGCACTGCCCGGGCTTTGTTCAGGCATTCTTCATGTTCCTTTTCCGGTACGGAATCATATACAATTCCGGCTCCGGAGCGGACAAACACCTTGCCGTTTTTCTTGTATGCGATCCGGATTGCAATGCAGGTATCCATGTTTCCGGCAAAGTCGATATAGCCGATCGCTCCGCCGTAGATGCCCCGCTTGTTGTTCTCCAGCTCTCCGATCAGCTGGCAGGCCCGGATCTTCGGTGCTCCGGACAGGGTGCCCGCCGGCAGGACTGCCTCAATAGCATCCAGCGCGTCCTTGTCTTCCCGGATTTCCCCGCGCACTGTGGAGCCGATATGCATCACGTGGGAGAACCGCAGGACCTCGTGGAACTTTTTCACCTGCACGCTGCCGAATTTTGAGATCTTTCCCAGGTCATTCCGTCCCAGATCCACCAGCATGTTGTGTTCTGCCAGTTCCTTCTCGTCCTGCAGCAGCTCTTCTTCCAGTTTCCGGTCCTCTTCCCGGGTTGTTCCTCTCGGCCTGGTACCCGCCAGCGGGAAAGTGTGCAGGACGCCGTTTTCCAGCTTCACCAGCGTCTCCGGGCTCGCCCCCGCAACCTCCACATCCGTGCCGGAGAAGTAAAACATATAGGGAGAAGGGTTCACCGTCCGCAGCGTCCGGTACATGTTCAGCAGGCTGCCTTCATAGGGAGCACTCAACCGGTTGGAAAGCACAATCTGGAAAATGTCCCCTTCCTTGATGTAGTGCCGGGCTTTTTCCACCATGGCACAGTATTCTGCCTTGTTGAACAGCGGCGTTACCTCTCCTGTCAGTCGTCCGGGCTCATCCTTAGCCTCAGCGCCTTCGGTGATCAGCTTTTTCAGCTCCGCCAGTTCCATCTCCGCCCGGTGATATCCGGCTTCTCCCTCGTCCAGCCGGACGTTCGCGATCAGGATGATCTTCTGCCGCAGGTTGTCAAAGGCAATCACCTTGTCGAAGAGCATCAGGTCCACGTCCTGGAAATGCTCTGTGTCCTCTGTCTCCCGGCGAACCGTCGGTTCTGAATAGTTCAGGTAATCATAGGAGAAGTAGCCGGTCAGGCCGCCGGTAAAAGGCGGCAGTCCGGGAATCCGGGGGCTTTTATACTCCGCCAGGATCTGCCGTAATACTGCGGAAGGATCCTTCGTCTGCATTTTCAGCTCGTTCACCCGCATTTCTCCGTCCGCACAGGTGATGCTCATCTTCGGGTCATAACCCAGGAAGGTGTAGCGTCCCCAGGTTTCCTGCGGTTCAGCGGACTCCAGCAGGAAGCAGTGGGAGGAAACATTCTTCAGTTTCCGCACCGCCTGGATCGGTGTACAGATATCCGCAAACAGCTCACAGCTGACCGGAACCACTTTATACTCTCCCGTCTCCCTGTAGCGGGCCACTTCCTCCGGACCGGGTACGATCTTCATGCCGTTCTCCTCCAGTTAATACATAATTCATTGAACGAAAAAGCCCCTGACAGATATGCTCTGTCAGGGACGAATATACTTCGCGGTGCCACCCTGTTTCACGGTTTCCCGTGCACTCTGCGGAATACGATCATATTCCCGGCAACTGACGTATGCCTCACGTCGCAGAATACTCAGCCTCCCGGCTTTTGACTGCGCCCTCCGCGGTCCATTTGGCGGTTTGTTTCCTGCCCGGCTTTCACCATCCCGGACTCTCTGTAAGGGCATTGCCGCTTTGATCTCCGCTTCAACGGTTTCTTATGAAATTACAGGAATTGTAACCCTGTCACCCTCATGTGTCAAGAACATCACAGACGATATACAGGAGAAAAACAAAGATTCTCAATTCTTCATTTTTCATTTGAAATTGATCTCCTGATCAATTTCTTTTGCCGCCGCTCTCCCGTCAGCCAGTGCCCGCACCACCAGGGACTGTCCGTTGCGCATATCCCCGGCGCTGTAGATCTTTCCACCCAGGTGATGGCTTCCGTCTTCCGGCAGCAGCCGTCCCCGGCCATCCGCCTTCAGGTCAAAGCTGGACAGCGTCTTTTCCTCGCAGCCTACGAAACCGGCCGCAATCAGCAGCAGTTCACAGGGCAGCGTCTGTTCGCTGCCGGGAACCTGCTCAAACCTTCCTTCAGGTGTCCGCTGCAGCTTCACGGTTTCGAGTCCGTTAATCCGGCCTGTCTCATCCGTCAGGATCTGTTTCACTGTGGTCTCATAGATCCGGGGATCGCTTCCCTGGCGGTAAATAGCTTCCATCTGGCCATAGTCCGTCCGCAGGGTCCTCGGCCATTCCGGCCATGGATTGTTTGCGGTCCGGTCCACAGGCGGAGCAGGCATCATTTCCAGCTGCGTCACGCTGACGCATCCCTGCCGCAGGGCAGTACCCACACAGTCATTGCCCGTATCGCCGCCGCCGACCACAATCACGTGCTTTCCTTCTGCGCTTGCTTCGGATACAGCGCCTTTCAGCACCGCCTTCGTTGCCGCTGTCAGGAAGTCCACTGCAAACATCACGCCCTGGGCATCCATATGCTCCACGTTCAGGGAGCGGGGCTTCCGCGCGCCACCGCACAGCAGCACCGCGTCATAATCCTGGAGTTCTTCAGCCTTCGCTTCGGTATTCAGTTCAAACCGGATACCCTCCGCCTCCATCAGGCGGATCCGGCGTTCCACAATGCCCTTTGGCAGCTTCATGTTCGGAATGCCGTACATCAGCAGTCCGCCGGGGCGGTCTGCTTTTTCAATCACAGTCACTTCATGACCCAGCTGGTTCAGCAGATCTGCCGCCGCCAGCCCGGAAGGGCCGCTGCCGACCACGGCCACACGTTTTCCTGTGCGCGCCGCCGGGATCCTCGGCTGAATCCATCCCTTGGCAAACCCGGTCTCGATCAGATACAGCTCATTGTCTTTATTGGTTGTCGCATCATTCTCCAGGTTGCATGCCTTTTCGCACAGTGCCGGACACACATGTCCTGTAAATTCCGGGAAGGGTGCCGTCCGCAGCAGGCGGCGCAGCGCCTCCTGCTCCTGACCCCGGTAAAGCAGGTCGTTCCACTCAGGAATCAGGTTATGCAGCGGGCAGCCGAAGTCTGACTGGCAGAAGGGCACGCCGCAGTTCATGCACCGGGACGCCTGTTCATGCCGGACCTTCGGCGGATTCGGCATATGCAGGTCTTCAAAGTCGCCCAGTCTCGCTTCTTCAGCCCGAAAAGGGTTCTCTATTCTGATAACATCCAGAAAGCCTGTTGTGCTCCCCATGCTTCCACCCCAATTTCTCAGTAACAACTAATAATTCTTAATTCTTAATTATTCATCCAGGCGAGGTATTCGTCGGAGATTACTGCCTTGAACTTCGGCAGATAATCGCTGAAGTGTTCCAGAATCTCTCTGGCTTTCTCAGAGCCTGTCGCCTTCACATGCATTTCCAGCAGCCGGTTCAGTTCATCCGCCTGCTGTGCGGAGACTTCATAAAGCTTCACATGTCCGGTGTTCAACCGGTTCTGAAGCTGGCCGTCCTCGTCCAGCACCCAGGCCACGCCGCCGCTCATGCCTGCCGCGAAGTTGTCGCCCACAGGACCCAGCACTGCCACCCGGCCGCCGGTCATATATTCGCATCCATGGTCTCCCACGCCTTCAACCACGGCCCATGCGCCGGAATTGCGCACTGCAAAACGCTCACCCGCCATACCGGCCACAAAGGCATAGCCGCTGGTCGCACCGTACAGAGCCACGTTGCCGATCAGGGTGTCTTCCTTCTTCCAGATGCTGTCCGCGGGCGGGCATACCGCCAGCGTTCCGCCGGAAAGGCCTTTGCCCAGGTAGTCGTTTGCCACACCGTAAAGGGTGATCTCCTGTCCATGGGGCAGGAAGGCTCCGAAGGACTGACCGCCGCAGCCCTGGGCCTGGATATGCCGGTTGCCTTTCAGCATTGTGCCGAAAGCCCGGTCTGTTGTCATCAGATGCACATGATCCTGGTACAGCCGCACGTCCGCACGTTCAGCCAGGTGGAAATCAAACTTCGCCGCCGGCTGGAAGTGCGTGTTCCGGGCGAATCCGGTCAGGTCACTCAGATCCATGGCTGCGTCGTCTTTCATCACCAGCAGGTCGCTGCGGCCCACCAGTTCATCCACAGTGCGCGCACCGAGCTTTGCCATGATCTCCCGCATCTGCTCCGCAATAAAGAGCATGAAGCGTTCCACGTATTCCGGCTTGCCCTTGAAGCGCTTGCGCAGTTCAGGATTCTGGGTCGCGATACCGAAGGGGCAGGTACCCAGCTGGCAGACCCGCATCATCCGGCAGCCCATGGTAACCAGGGGCGCCGTCGCGAAGCCGAACTGTTCTGCACCCAGCAGCAATGCCACCATCACGTCATGTCCGGTCATCAGCTTACCGTCTGTTTCCAGCGTAACCGTCTGGCGCAGCCTGTTGCGGCAAAGCACCTGATGAGCTTCCGCCAGGCCGATCTCCCAGGGCAGGCCCGCATGATGCACGCTGCTCATAGGTGCGGCACCGGTACCGCCTTCACCGCCGGAGATCAGGATACCGCCGGCGCCGGCCTTGGCCACGCCGCTGGCAATGGTACCCACACCGGCGGAAGACACCAGCTTCACGGTGATCTTCGCATCCTCGTTGGCACACTGCAGGTCATAAATCAGTTCAGCCAGATCCTCGATGGAATAAATATCATGATGCGGCGGCGGGGAAATCAGGGAGATTCCCGGGGTGGAGCAGCGGGTCTTCGCCACGCTGTCGGTCACTTTCGCGCCGGGCAGGTGTCCGCCCTCGCCGGGCTTGGCGCCCTGCGCCATCTTGATCTGTATTTCTTTTGCTGACAGCAGGTATTCCCGCGTCACGCCAAAGCGGCCGGATGCTACCTGTTTGATAGCGGAGTTCAGTTCTGTGCCGAAGCGCTCCGGCAGTTCGCCGCCTTCTCCGCTGTTTGAGCGGCCGCCCAGGTGGTTCATTGCCTTGGCCATGCACTCATGGGCTTCCTGGGAAATGGAACCGTAGCTCATAGCGCCGGTCCGGAAGCGTTTCACAATTTCGGATGCGGCTTCCACTTCCTCCAGCGAAACAGGACGGCAGGAATCGTAATTGAAGGAAAGCATGGAGCGGATTGTCCGCGGTCCCTCGTTTTCAATCCGTGCCGCATATTTGTCAAAGGCAGCCCGGTCGTCTGTCCATACCGCCTGTTGCAGCAGATGGATGGTTTCCGGGGCATACAGATGTTCTTCTGCTGCCTCGCCTCTTCTGTACTTGTGCTTGCCTTCGCTGACCAGTCCTTCTGAGCCAGCTGCGGCAAACGCGGCTTCATGA
Source organism: Clostridiales bacterium FE2011 (assembly GCA_017569305.1). Taxonomy (NCBI): domain Bacteria; kingdom Bacillati; phylum Bacillota; class Clostridia; order Eubacteriales; species Clostridiales bacterium FE2011. The sequence goes on from CP069418.1 coordinate 1,148,734, forward strand.
TGATACCGGCTGTCTGCTTCAATCCGGTTCAGGTCTGTTCCGCCCAGGGAGCAGGGTGTATTGGTGAAATAGGTCTTAACCAGGCCCTGATCCAGACCCACAGCCTCAAACAGCTGGGCGCTCTGGTATGCCTGAAGTACGGATACACCCATCTTGGAAGCGATCTTCAGCACACCGGCAGTCAGCGCCTTGTTGTAATCCCGGATTGCTTCTTCCGGGGTCTTGTCAATCTGTCCATCCGCGCAGAGGGCGCGTACACAGGCATGAGCCAGGTACGGGTTCACCGCCCGGGCACCGAAGCCGATCAGCATGGCCATCTGGTGCACGTCCCGGGGTTCTCCGCTCTCGAGGATCACGGAAACTGCTGTGCGCTTTTTCTTTTTGATCAGGTGCTGTTCCAGGGCGGATACCGCCAGCAGCGAAGGAATCGCGATGGCGTCCGGTCCGACGCCCCGGTCAGACAGGATCAGGATATTGATATGGTCACGGCATGCCTGGTCGCAGACGGCAAAGAAATGCTCCAGGGCGTCCCGCAGGCTGCCTTTCTTGTCATAGAGCAAGGAGACTGTGCGTACAGAGAAATCCGGATGATCCATCTCCCGAATCCGCTGCAGTTCCTCCTCGGTCAGTACCGGGGAGGGCAGCTCCAGCACAGCGCTGTTTCCCGCCTCCCGGGAGAGCAGGTTGCCGTCGTCGCCGACGTAGATGGAGCAGTCGGTCTTCACTTCTTCCCGCAGCGCGTCAATCGGCGGGTTGGTCACCTGTGCGAAACGCTGGCGGAAGTAGTCATACAGGGAAGGATGGGTTTTCGACAGTGCCGCCACCGGCACGTCCGCGCCCATGGAAACGATGGGTTCCGTGCCCTTCGCCGCCATCGGCAGCACGATGTCCTGCACGTCTTCCCATGTATAATGGAATGCCTTGCAGAGCTTTTCCCGCTCCGCTTCCAGCAGAATATCCTCTTTAACTTCAGTTGTCGGCAGGTCCTCCAGCCGGACCAGTTTCTGCATCCACTCCGTATAGGGATGCTCCTGGGCAAAGCGGGTCTTCAGGGCCTCGCTTTCCGTCAGCCGGCCTGTCTTCAGATCTGCTTCCAGCACGTCTCCGGCTTTCAGCTTCCAGCGCCGCAGAATATGGGCATTTTCTTCAAACAGCACGCCTGCCTCGGAGGTCAGGATCAACCGCCGGTCATCCGTCAGTGCGCAGCGCAGCGGACGCAGGCCGTTCCGGTCCAGGGACGCGCACACTGTGTCGCCGTCGGAATACAGGATTGCCGCGGGGCCGTCCCAGGGCTCCATCATTGTGGCATAGTAGCGGTACAGATCCCGCCAGGCTGTTTCTTTCTTCAGCCCCTGCCAGGGTTCCGGCAGCAGAATCATTCCGGCCAGCGGCAGCGGGAATCCGTTCATCGCCAGGAACTCCAGGGTATTATCCAGCATCTGGCTGTCGCTTCCGTCCGGATCAACCACCGGCAGTACGCGCTTCATTTCCGCGCCCATCACGTCGGAACGCATGGTTTCTTCACGCGCCTTCATCCGGTCATGGTTGCCGCGGATGGTATTGATTTCCCCGTTATGCAGCAGCATCCGCTGGGGATGTGCCTTGCTCCAGGACGGGAAAGTATTGGTAGAAAAACGGGAGTGCACCATCGCCATACTGCTGGCATAGCGCACGTCCTGCAGATCGTCATAGAAAGAACGCAGCTGGTTCACCAGCATCATGCCCTTGTAGACGATCGTACGGCTGGACAGGGAGCATACATATGCGTCCGTGTCCTGGTGTTCAAAAACACGCCGTAATATAAAAAGCCGCCGGTCAAAGTCCTGACCGGCACCGGTCTCCTTCGGCCTTTTTAAAAAGCACTGTCGGATGCACGGCATCGTCCGCCGTGCTCCCGCGCCCAGCTGGGCCGGGTGGCAGGGTACCTCCCGCCACCCGAGCACCTGAATCCCTTCGGATTCCGCCAGCTGTTCAAAGATTCTTGCTGTATTCTGAGCTCCGACTTCATCCTCCGGCAAGAAGAACATACCCACGCCGTAATCTCCGGGGTTGCCCAGGGCGATTCCTTCTTCCCTGGCCCAGGCGGCAAACAGGGCATGGGGCAGCTGGGTCATAATGCCCACGCCGTCTCCGGTAGTTCCTTCCGCATCGCTGCCCGCACGGTGCGCCAGGCGTTCCACAATACACAGTGCCTGATCCACCGTCCGGTGGGTTGCCTTCGCGTTCAGGTCCACCACGGCGCCGACGCCGCAGCTGTCATGTTCCAATTCTTTATGATAAAGAGGATACTGTCGGTCAGTCATCTTAACTCCCTCCGGAAGGATGGGAGTTGAGAACTCTACACTCTCAACTCTGCACTCTTCACTCTTCACTCAGACTTGTCGAGAATTTGCTGAGCAAATTCGGCCATCTTCATGCCGTGGTTCATGGCGTACTGCTGCATGGCGCGGTGCGCTTCCGGTTCAGTCAATCCTTTCTGTTTCATCAGGATGGCCTTGGCCCGGTCCACCAAATCCTTGCTTTCCCCGGTCCGTCGGGGCAGCCGCATCCGGTGCAGCTGGGACAGCATCTCCACCGCACCGATCACAGCCTGTCCGGAAGCCGGCATCGCCAGCCGGAAAATCTCCGGTGATTCGATGTTCTCCAGTACAGCCTGTTTGGCAATCAGCAGGATCTGGATACTGTCCTTATAGTCCCACATCAGTTCATCCGGTTTACAGTCCGGAGTGAAACCGATCATAACCACAACACAATCTTCGCTTTCGCTCAGTGCCCGGCGCAGCTCACTTCCTGATGAGCAACTTCGGAACACCTGCAATCCGGAGGAGGCAAGGAGCTTGACGAGCTTTGAACGGCTGTCTTCCGACTGGCTGACAACAACGATCCTGGCCACGGTTCCACCTCCATTAATCTAATTCACAATTCATCATTCATCATTCACAATTATTTCTTATAGGGAACCACGCCGGTGCGTTTCTGCTTATACGTTTGCATATCACACAGAATCCGCAACAGTATGGAAATCCTATATAATTCTGAATTCTGAATTCATAATTCTGAATTAATTAAAACATCACCAGATAGCGGTCGATTTCCCACTTGCTCACATGTGTACGGTAGGCATCCCACTCTTTTTCCTTGCCTTCCACATACTGATCAAGCACGTGCTCGCCCAGGGCAGTGCAGATCACCGCGTCTTCCTTCAGGCAGTCCACGGCTTCCTTCAGTGTGCCGGGCAGGGACTTGATGCCCTTTGCTTCGCGGGTGGCAGCATCCATAGCGAAGATGTTTTCAGTGATTTCATCCGGCGGGGTCATACCCTTTTCAATACCGTCCAGGCCGGCAGCCAGGCAGACAGCCATGTTCAGGTAGGGGTTCGCGCTCGGATCGGGGCAGCGCAGTTCAACGCGGGTTCCGTTGCCGCGGGCAGCGGGAATACGGATCAGGGCGCTGCGGTTGCTGGCGCTCCAGGCCAGGTAGCAGGGAGCTTCGTAGCCGGGTACCAGGCGCTTGTAGCTGTTAACCAGCGGGTTGGTGATCGCCGCCATGCCGCGGATGTGGGCCAGGATACCGGCGATGAAGGAATAAGCTTCCTTGCTCAGGCCGCGCTTATCGGAAGGATCGGCAAATACGTTCTTGCCATCCTTGAAAAGGCTCATATTGGTGTGCATGCCGCTGCCGTTGATACCGAACACAGGCTTGGGCATGAAGGTTGCATGCAGGCCGTTCTTCTGGGCCAGCGTTTTCACAGCCAGTTTGAAGGTCATGATATTGTCTGCAGCCGTCAGCGCGTCAGCGTAACGGAAGTCGATCTCGTGCTGGCCGGCAGCCACTTCATGATGGCTGGCTTCGATTTCGAAGCCCATCTGCTCCAGTGCCAGGCAGATCTCGCGGCGGGTGCTCTCACCGTGATCCAGCGGTCCCAGGTCGAAGTAGCCGGCTTCGTCAGAAGTGGTGGTGGTGGGCTTTCCTTCTTCATCAGTCTGGAAGAGGAAGAACTCGCACTCCGGTCCTACATTGAAGGAGTAACCCATATCGGCCGCCCGCTTCAGCACTTTCTTCAGCACGCCGCGGGGATCACCGGCAAAGGGTGTTCCGTCGGGATTGTAAACATCACAGATCAGTCTGGCGACTTTACCGTGCTGGGGACGCCAGGGCAGAATAGTGAAGGTGTCCAGGTCGGGGCGCAGATACTGGTCGCTCTCATTGATGCGGACAAAGCCCTCAATGCTGCTGCCGTCGATCATAATTTCATTGTTAACGGCTTTTTCGATCTGGCTGGCTGTAATAGCCACGTTCTTCAGCTGACCGAAAATATCGGTGAACTGCATGCGGATGAACTCCACGTCGCCTTCCCGTACCAGGCGGATAATGTCTTCCTTCGTGTACTTACTCATAATACTGACCCCCTCAGCGTCATAATAAAAGAAAGAGAGCAAGGTGCATCGTCAGCACGACACCCTTGCCCTGATGCGCGTATCCTATCACCGGTCCGGAAAGCTGTCAATCCCCCGGATTGTATTCCCTTTGTATTCGCTGTTTCCTTTCCCTGTTTCTTCCTTGACAAGGCTTTCACGGAATGATACCATACCTCCCAACAAGGCAAAGGCGTCCTGCGAAGGATTTCCTTGCCTTGTTTTTCGTTTATACCTCCTACTTCCTACCTCATACCTCCTACCTTAATCAAAAGGAGTTGATCCCATGCTGACACCAAACCTCAGCTACGCGAATCTGAAAGAATCCTATCTTTTCTATCATATTGCCCAGAAGACCAAGGCCTATCTGGCAGAGCATCCGGGAACCCATCTTTACCGGATGGGCATCGGGGATGTTTCCCTGCCGCTGGTTCCCGCGGTCATTAAGGCACTGCATGAGGGTGTGGATGATCAGAGTGTAAAGGATCGCTTCCATGGCTATATGCCGGAGTGCGGCGCGCCCTCCCTCCGGGAGACCATCGCAAAGCACTATGAAAAGCGGGATGTTTTCCTTTCTCCTGTGGAAGTTTTCGTTTCCAGCGGCGCCAGTGATGAACTGGGCGACCTGCTGGACCTCTTTGACCGGTCAAACAAGGCTTTGATCATGGAGCCGGCCTATCCCGCCTATGTGGACGCCAACACCATGGCCGGCCGGGAGATTATTCATCTTCCCTCCGGCCCGGATAATCATTTCCTGCCCCTGCCGAAGCCGGGGCTGGATGCGGATCTGATCTATCTGTGCTCCCCGAACAATCCCACCGGTGCCGCTTACAACCGGGAACAGCTGACCCAGTGGGTCAACTGGGCCAATGAACGCGGTGCGGTGATCCTCTTCGATGCCGCCTATGAAGCCTTTATAGAAGAAGATCTTCCCCACAGCATTTTTGAGATTCCCGGTGCGGAAACCTGCGCCATCGAGATATGCTCCCTGTCCAAGACCGCCGGTTTCACCGGCACCCGCCTCGGCTACACGGTCATTCCGAAGGCGCTGGAACGCTGCGGCATGAATCTCAATGCCATGTGGGTTCGGAACCGCACCACCAAGACCAACGGCGTTTCCTATATCCTGCAGCACGGCGGTGCCGCCGTCTTCACGGATGAAGGACAAAAGCAGATCCATGACAACATCCGGATCTATAAGCAGAACGCCAAGGTGCTTATGGCCGCACTGGACAAAGCCGGGATCCGTTACTGGGGCGGCAAAAATGCGCCCTACATCTGGATGCAGTGCCCGAACGGCATGGGCAGCTGGGAATTCTTCGACAAGCTGCTCAATGAGATCCAGGTTGTCGGCACCCCCGGCGAAGGCTTCGGTGCCTGCGGTGAAGGCTTCTTCCGCTTCTCCACCTTCGGCGATCCCGCTGATACAGTTGAAGCCGCCGATCGTCTGTTGAAGCTGCTGACTGACCATTAATTCTTCATTTTTCATTTTTCATTCTTCATTTTGGAGGAATACGCTATGTGTTCTATTTTCGGCATGACCGGTGCCCGTTTTCCCCGGGACCTGATCAAAACCTGTTTTGACCGGACCATCTCCCGTGGTCCGGATATGAGCCGCCTGGTGGATATCCCCGGCGGCATCCTTGGTTTTCACCGTCTGGCCATCATGGGCCTGCACGAGGAAGGTATGCAGCCCTTCCGGCTGGACGACGACTATGTGGTCTGCAACGGCGAGCTGTACGGCTTCCGTCCCCTGCGGGCCCGTCTCATGGAAACCTATGACCTGAAAAGCGAATGTGACTGTGAAATCCTGCTTCCCCTCTACCGGGAATATGGCGTGGAAATGTTCAAAACCCTGGATGCGGAGTTCGCCCTGATCCTCTGGGACGGCAAACAGCAGAAACTGATTGCTGCAAGGGATCCCATCGGTATCCGTCCTCTCTATTACGGAGAGGTTCGCGGCGGCGGTATGGCCTTCGCCAGCGAGCCGAAAAACCTGATCGGCATGTGCGATAAGATTCTTCCCTTCCCGCCCGGCCACTACTACATCGACGGTGAGTTCGTCCAGTATGCGGACCCCGCCTACGTCGGATATTTCACCATGAAAACAGAAGCGGAAGTCTGTCCCAAGCTGCGCCGCCTGCTGATGGACGGCGTGGAAAAGCGTCTGGACGCGGATGCCCCGGTCGGTTTCCTGCTCTCCGGCGGCCTCGACTCTTCTCTCGTCTGCGCCATCGCACAAAAGATGCTGGACAAACCTATCCGCACTTTCGCCATCGGTATGGACATTGATGCCATCGACCTGAAGTATGCCCGCATGGTTGCGGATTATATCGGCAGCGACCATACGGAAGTGATCATTAATGAGAAGGATGTGCTGGAAGCGCTGCCCACGGTTGTGGAGCTGCTCGGCACCTGGGATATCACCACCATCCGCGCTTCCATCGGCATGTACCTGGTCTGTAAATGGATCCATGAGAACACAGACGTCCGGGTGCTGCTGACCGGTGAAATTTCCGATGAACTGTTCGGTTATAAGTACACGGACTTCGCTCCTTCCGCCGCCGCCTTCCAGGAGGAAGCGGAAAAGCGTATCCGGGAACTGCATGTTTACGATGTGCTCCGCGCCGACCGCTGTATTTCCTACAACTCCCTGGAAGCCCGGGTTCCCTTCGGCGACCTGAAGTTCGTGCGCTATGCCATGAGCATTGATCCGGAACTGAAGATGAACAATCACAACATGGGCAAATACCTGATCCGCAAAGCCTTCGCGGATGATCATATCCTGCCGGATGAAATCCTCTGGCGCCAGAAGGCTGCCTTCTCCGACGCAGTAGGCCACAGCATGGTGGACGATCTGAAAGCCTATGCCGAGAAGACCTATACGGATCAGGAATTTGAGGAAAAAGCAGCGAAATACGACTACTGCCGTCCCTTCACAAAGGAAAGCCTCCTTTACCGGGAACTGTTCGAGCAGTATTATCCCGGCCAGGCTCATATGATTCCTGACTTCTGGATGCCCAACAAAACCTGGCCCGGCTGCAATGTCAATGATCCTTCTGCACGGGTATTGGCCAATTATGGCCAAAGCGGCCAATAATTGGCCAATGCCTGTGCAACTCTTCACTTTTCACTTTTCACTCTTCACTCTTCAGTTGAGCAGCCGTCAAAGTACCATCGGTACTTTGGTAACGGCGATCGCACTTCACACTTCACAAAGAGGCGGAAACGCCTCTTTGTTATTCCGGTTTCGTTGGTTTATGGTATAATTATTATTGCGCAAATCGGGATTTGCGTTCATAATAACTCGGATTCATCATTGTGAATCACGATTCGATCCAATCTCTTCGGAGGGAACCTATGCAGCAAAAAGAAACCATCATTATCCTGGACTTTGGCGGCCAGTATACCCAGCTGATCGCCCGCCGTGTCCGCGAATGCCACGTCTATTCCGAAGTCGTTCCGTGGAACATGCCCCTGGCGGATATCCTGGCCCGCAAGCCCATCGGTATTATTCTTTCTGGCGGTCCTTCCAGCGTCCATGATGCTGATGCTCCCCGGATTGATCCCGCCCTTTATGAGGCGGGCATCCCGGTACTGGGTATCTGCTACGGTATGCAGCTGACTGCCCTGCTTCTGGGCGGAGCGGTTGAAAAAGCCAAAGAGCGGGAATACGGCCGTGTCACCGTCCGCATGAAGGAACAGACTGGTCTCTTCGGAGGTATGCAGTCCGCGTCCAACTGCTGGATGAGCCATACCTGGCAGGTCAGCGCCTGCCCGCCCGGTTTCCGGGTGATCGCAGAAACGGACAACTGCCCCGTTGCCGCCATGGTCAACGAGGATAAGAAGATCTGCTGCGTGCAGTTCCATCCGGAAGTGACCCATACCGAGGAAGGAACCATGCTGATCCGTAACTTCCTCTTCCGCTTCTGCGGCTGCTCCGGCGACTGGACCATGAGTGCCTACGCCGAGACCGCCATTAAGCAGATCCGTGAAACCGTCGGCGAAGACGGAACCGTACTGCTGGCCCTGTCCGGCGGTGTGGACTCTTCTGTTGTTGCCGCCCTGATCTATAAAGCCATCGGCAAACGCCTCACCTGCGTTTTTGTGGACCACGGCCTCCTCCGCAAGGGTGAAAGTGACCAGGTATGCCATGTTTTCAGCCATCTGTTCCCCGTTCGGTTCATCCGTTCCGATGCCGCCGACCGCTTCTTCGGGGACCTGAAGGGTGTCACGGAGCCGGAAGAAAAGCGTCACATCATCGGCCGGGACTTCATTGAAGTCTTCAAGAAAGAAGCCACTGCCCTCGGCAAGCTGGACTATTTTGCCCAGGGTACCATCTATCCCGATGTTATTGAAAGCGGCCAGGGTACCAATGCCGCCGTCATCAAGAGCCACCACAATGTGGGTGGTCTTCCGAAAGAGCTCGGATTCACAGAACTCATTGAGCCTCTGCGCATGCTCTTCAAGGATGAGGTCCGCGCCCTGGGCGAAACCCTCGGCCTGCCGAAGGAACTGGTCTGGCGCCAGCCCTTCCCCGGCCCCGGCCTGGCCATCCGTATTATCGGGGAAGTCACTCCGGAAAAGGCGGAAATTGTTCGGGAAAGCGACGCCATCTTCCGTGAGGAGATCGCCGCCGCCGGCCTGGACCGCCATGTCAATCAGTATTTCACCGTGCTGACCGGCATCCAGAGTGTCGGCGTTATGGGTGACGAGCGCACCTATGATTACACCATCGCCCTCCGTGCCGTCACCACCGACGACTTCATGACCGCCGACTGGGCTCGTCTCCCCTATGACCTCATTGCCCGGGTTTCCGCCCGCATTGTCAATGAGGTTCCGCATGCAAGCAGAGTAGTAATGGATGTGACGACGAAGCCTCCGGCGAGCATTGAGTGGGAATAAATTCCCATTCAATGCTCAACTCTTCACTGTTCACTCTTCACTCTGCACTCTTCACTCCTCACTGATCCAACTGGAGGTACCACCCATGAAGCCCAGCCCGCTCCGTGACAAATCAGCCTCCTTCGCAAAATCCGTCATCCTGGCCACTCGCGCCATGCACGAAAATCACATTGAATCCGCACTTACAAACCAGCTGCTCCGTTGCGGTACATCCGTTGGAGCCAACATTCATGAAGCTCAGTTTGCTCAAGGTAAACGTGACTTCATTGCGAAGTTGGAGATTGCCCTGAAAGAGTATAACGAGTGCGATTACTGGTTGAATCTCCTGAAGGAAACAGACAGTATTGATGAGTTCTCATTCAAGGATTTATATAACCAGTGCATGGAACTCCGCCGTATGCTTGTTTCCTCCATCACCACAGCGAAATCCTCGCAATCATAATTCAGTTATACAGCAATAAAGCCCGTCTTCCGGGCTTTTTTTCTTATATCTGAGTATCTGTATTACATAATACAAAAGAGCCTGCCTTCCGGCAGGCTCCCTGTAAAAAAAGGAGGTTGTAAACCCTGGCTCTCATTTTCCGAAGGGGTAGATGATCTCAACCCCGTTCCGCTCGGCCATGTCGTACCCGAGCTCCATATACTTTGTCAGGACCTCCGGATCATGGGCATCGGAGTTAATCACTGCCTGGACTCCATGCCTGGCTGCCACCCGCCAGAATTCATCCAGCGGATACGGCCGCGGGCAGGAAATTCCATCCGCAATGGCTTTCTCCGCGGAAATATAACCGTGCTTGTTCGCGTCCTGCTCCTGCTTCAGCCATCCGCTGACGTTAATCTCCAGCGGCATTTTCAGCCGTGCCGCCGTCTCGCAGATCCTTTCCGCCGTTTCCTCGCAGTCCTCGTTCCAGGTATCGATGGCCGCCCCGAAAAGATCCGGATGTGCGCCGAAGAAGAAATGGCCGCTCTCCAGCATCTGGGTATAGGCGTCCGCGTAGCTCTGCAGCGCCTCCCGGTCCATGACGAAGCCGTTCCAGAAGCCCTTGGGTTTCCCCTTGTACATGTAAAAATGCACGCTGCCGATCAGGTAGTCCATTTTCTTTTCTTCCCGGAGCATCCGGTAAAAATCGTCAAACTCCGGAAAATATTCGCATTCCAGTCCCAGCAGGATCTTCAGTTTCGGATACGCCGCCTGGGCTTCCCGGACTTCGCGGATATAATCATTCAGCTCCGCGATGCCCATCCGGATCATGATCACCCGGTCATCCGGAAACGGCGTATGGTCCGTCATGCCAAGGACCCGGATTCCCTTCTCCTCCGCGGCCTTTGCGTAGTCGGCCGGAATTCCCCTGGCATGTTTGCATCTGCGGGTATGGGTATGCAGGTTGACTGTTGTTATTCTTTCACTCATTCTTTTCTCCTGTTCAGCTCATCCCTTGATGGATCCGATCATAACCCCGGTCACAAAGTACTTTTGGATGAACGGATACAGGAACAGCATCGGGATAATGGACAGCATAATCACACAGTAGCGGATAATTGCGTGGAGCTGGTTCAACTCGCTGGTGGCTTCCCCGGCATCCGATGCCTGGGACGTATTCTGCAGCACAATCTCACGCAGCACAATCTGCAGCGGATACAGCTCGCGTTTCCGGACGTAGATGGCTGTATGGAACCAGCTGTTCCAGATCTGGACCGCGCTGAAGAGCGTAATCACCGCGATAATCGCCTTGGAAACCGGAATCACCACGGAAACCAGGATCCGGATATGGCCGGCCCCGTCAATTCTCGCCGCGTCCATCAGACCTTCCGGTATACTCTTGAACGAGGTTCGCGTAATCATAATATTGAACACCGACAGCGCTGTCGGAAGGACAATGGCCGCGCGGGTGTCCAGCATGCCCAGGGACCGGACCACCATATAGGTCGGGATGATTCCGCCGTTGAACATCATCGTGAAGGTCAGGAACAGCGCGATCGCCCCGCCGAACAGCAGGTTCCGGCTCAGGCCGTATCCGGCAAAGATGGACATCAGGACCCCGAAGCCCGTGCCCAGGATCACGTACAGGATCGTGTTGACATAGCCCCGCAGCAGGCTCTCGTTCTGCAGGGATTTCACATAGCCGATCGTGGTCACCCCGCCCTTTGGCCACAGGATCAGGCCCCGGGTTTTTGAAACCGTAATCGGGTCACTGATGGACGCGCAGAGGCAGTGCCAGACCGGAATCAGGCAGGCCAGCCCAATCAGGCTGAGAAGGATCACATTGAATACGGCGAAGATTTTTTCGCCCCTTGTCCGTTTGATCATTTTCTTCCCACCTCCTCAGAACAGGCTGGTTTCCGATTTGCGGCGGCTGATCCAGTTGACCGTCACCAGCAGGATCGTGTTGATCACCGAGTTGAACAGGTCAACCGCCGCGGCATAGGCGTAGTCCCCGTCCAGCAGGCCTTTGCGGTAGACAAAGGTGGAAATGGTGTCAGCTGTCTCATAGGTGGCCGGGCTGTAGAGCAGGATAATCTTCTGGTAGTTGACGCTCATCAGGTGTCCGACCCGCATGATCAGCATGATAATAATGGTGGGCATAATACCCGGGATGGTAACGTGCAGCGTCTGCTGCCAGCGGTTTGCGCCGTCCAGCTTCGCCGAGTCATACAGCTCATGGTCAACCGCCGTCAGGGCGGAAATATAAACCACGCTGCCGTATCCCAGGCCCTGCCAGATGCCGCTGGTAATCATGATCCCGTGGAAGGATCCCGGGTTGGAAATCAGTTCCTTGGGCCCGCCCAGTGCCTGGCTGATCTGGCTGAATACCCCCGTTGATTCCGTAAAGGTCTTCACCATACCGCAGACCACCACCATCGAGATGAAATACGGCAGGTAGGAAATCGTCTGGATCGACTTCTTGAATTTCCGGCTGCGCAGCTCATTGAGCATCAATGCAAAGATAATCGGCGCCGGAAAAGCAATAATCAGGTCCTTGATACTCAGCGTCAGGGTGTTCCGCAGCAGGCGCCAGAAATAATAGCTGGAAAAGAATTTCTGGAAATTCTTGAATCCAACCCATGCGCTGCCGAAAAGGCCCTTCGCGAATTTGAAGTTTTCGAAAGCCATCACAATACCGAACATCGGCAGATAGCAGAAGATAATGTACCAGATGATCACCGGCAGCAGCAGCAGGTAAACCACCCAGTTCTCCCGCATATCCCGCCGGAGCCGCTGTCTGAAAGGCTTTTTCCTGGCGGTTATTTCCACAGGCATTCTCCCCGTTCCTTGCAAAAATCATCCCCGGGTCTTTGGAAAAACCGGGGCTGCGGTGCGCAGACCGCGGCCCCGGAGAAACACGCTGCGAAAATTATCTCGCGTTGAAACGATCCACAGCAGCCTGCTTGAGCTCAATCGCCCGGTCGATGTTCATCGACTTCAGCTGGGCACGGAATTCGTCAAAGGTCTGGCTGGCGTTGCCCATGACGTAGTTGACCGTGAACTCCGTCGCGTAGGTGGTGATATCGCCCATGATATCGCTGAACTCTTCCTGTTCGGCTTCCGTCATGGTAATGGAGTCGGAGATATAGGCGGAGTAGTCGCTTTCCATCAGGCGGGCCTGGGTCTCACGCTGGATGTCTGTCCACGTGCCCATCACGCGGTTGTAATCCTCATAAGGCGCGTTGTTGGTGGTGTAGCGCTGGCGGGCCTGGCCCTGGGTCAGTCCGTCGGGGTTGTTGGTGATCAGTCCGCCCCAGTGGGGACCGTTGTCATCGAAGTAGTAGGAACCGTCTTCCTTGCCTTCCGTCACACCGTAGTTCATCACGAAAGCAACTTCCTCGCTGTACTGGGCATCCATCCATTTGATGGCTTCTTCCAGGTGCTTGCTCTGCGCGTTGACCGCGATGCAGTAGGTGTTCGTCAGCATGTCGGGCATCCGGTAATGGGCTTCTCCGCCCTCCTTCACCGGGATCTTGGTACCGACCAGGTTGAAGTCAGGATTCGTGGCGCCCTGCTTGGCGTAGTAGTCATGGCCGGTCCAGGAGGTGTAAACCGGGAAGGCGCCGACCTTGTCGTTCAGCAGCAGGTCGTTTTCAGGCCAGCGGCCGTCATGCACGGAGAAGCTCTGGTCGATCAGGCCTTCCTTGTACCACTGCTGCATCATGTCCAGGTATTCGCCGTAGCCGTCCTCGCAGGGTCCGTAAATGACCTTGCCCTCGGTGTTCAGGGACCAGTCCTTGGTGACGCCGTAACCCGCGGCAAATTCGCTGTACCACATGAAGGTGTCCTTATTCACATACAGCGGTATTTCAATGCCCAGCTGCTCTTTGAAGGCGGTCAGCACTTCATGCCAGTCATCATAGGTTTCGGGCAGGTCCATACCGACCTTGTCCAGGAAGTCCTTACGGATGGTCGGTCCGAAGTTCGGGCCGCGACCGTCCTTATAAATATAGAAGAAGCACCAGCGGTTTCCTTCGTCTGTCACGGATTCCCGCTTCAGGATTTCGTTGGAATTGACGATGGCCATGTAGTTGGGCATCAGATCTTCATAATCCTTCAGGTTTGCGTACACGCCGTCCGCAATGGCCATGTCATGGCCGGAGGGATAAACGAAACCGTTGGGGATGGAGTTGTAGATCAGGTCCGGCATGTCATCGGACGCGAAGAGCAGGTTGAAAGCTTCACGGCTTGTGCCGCTGGCGGGATGGATCCATTCAATATGGATGCCCGTCTGTTCCTCCAGCCACTTATACGCGTCGCTGTCGTTATAGTTCTGCATTCCGGGAACGTTTGCCGCCAGGTCCAGGTCAAAGAAGAACCGCAGCGTCACGTCGTCCGCGATATGCAGGTCACTTTTTTCCTCCGCGACGCCGCTGACCGCGACGGTCATCAGCATCATGATTCCGAGAACCAGGGCAATGAGTTTTTTGGCCATTGTTTGTGCACCTCACCTTTCTGAATTATGTGGTTTTTGCGGACGTCCGCACTCGGCCGGCCCGTTCGCTTTGTCTGGCTGCATTTTATATACGATCCTTTCCGCCCCGCAACCATCAGATTTTTCCCGCCTGTCAAAATCTGCACAAAAAGGTCGTTTTTTGCCCTTTCCGTCCATCTATCATCTTTTTCCTGTCTATCAGAATCAGTCCTGGGTCAATTGACAAAGGTCCCTGAAACCGCTAAACTGATCCTACTTTGAAGGCAGGAGAAGTCAATATGAAAGATCAGGAGAACCGTGGGAAGCTTTTCTTTTGGAAAAAAGGTCCCGTTGCCAAAACAATATTATACTCTTATCTGATCGTATTGCTCCTGCCCCTCATCCTGACCGTCCTGATGACAACCACCGCAGTGCTGCAGCTGCAGAAGGAAAACGCCCGTCATGTGGAATCCACTTCCACTGAACTTTCCCGGGTGTTTTCTGCTTATGTGGAGGAAATCCAGTCCACCAATACCCGCCTGCTGATTTCCGAAAACACCAGGCAGCTTTCCCTGGTCAATCCGGATTCCTTCTCCACCTCTGATATCCTGCTCCTGCGGGATCTGCAGAAGCAGCTTCCCAAAGCCACCGTCACTTCCGAATATATCCAGTCCATCTATCTCTGTTTCCTCCGCAGCGGCACCATGATGGATCCCCGCAGTGTCTATTATAACTATAATGCGGCTTATATGCTCAAGGATCGGCTGGGTATGTCCCTCCCGGCCTGGAAATCCTTCCTGGCCTCCGTTCCCAAGGAAATCGTAACGCTCATTACGGGGGACCTGGACAACAAGCCCCATATCCTGATTGCCAATCGCCTGTCCTCCCATGGCGGCATCTCGGACGTCATTGTAGTCACCGAGTTCCGGAGTGAAACCGCTGTCCGCCTGATGGATGAATTTTCCGAAAACGGCGGCCTGTATCATACCCTGGTCGGTGAAAACGGCGCCATGCTTTCCGCCTCCTCCGTTCCCCCCGAAAGCGGCACCATGCAGGAGATGCTCCTGCCCATCGGCAACAGCACCAAAATTAATTTCCAGCTGAAAACCGAAACACCGAAAGACCGCTTCCTGCGCCAGACCCTGTCCCTCTTCTTCGGATACCTGGTCTGTGCGCTGCTTTTCGCGATTTTCGGCTGGTTCCTGATCCGCTATTTCACCCGGAGGCAGTATTCCCCGATTGAAAAGCTCAACGCCTCACTGCTTTCCAGCCTCAGCCGTTCCGGTGCCGAAGCCGTGCACGCGGCGAACCGGAATGAATATGAGATGATGTCCGAGGCCATTTCAGTCATCCTGCAGAACCACGCCACCTCCAACCTGGAGAACGAGCGCCTGCAGGAACGGGTCCGCACCCAGCTGCTGCAGGGCATTCTTTTCGGCAACGTTCGGAAGGAGGAGATCATCCTCCGCCATACAGAGAACAACGGCATCCGTTTTGTGGGCAAACGCTTCCTGGTCGTGCTCTACGCCGTGGAGGATGTCCGGCGGGAGGATCAGTCTCCCCTGCTGATGCAGAACGCGGAAGCCCTCAGCCGCCTGGATGAGATCATCCGCACTGCCATTGACCGTCTGGCGGATAACGGCAGCACCCGCTACGCGGTGGAGGTTGAGGAAAATGTTGCCTGCATCGTTTCCCTGCCGGATTCCCTGCCCGAGGAGCAGATCTGGAAGGACACGCTCACCAACGTTATGCAGGTCCGGGACTTTTTCCGCGACACCTTCGGCGTTATCCTGACCGCAGCCGTCAGCAGCCTGCACAGCGGCGTCGTTTCCATCACCACCTGCTTCCGCGAATGCCGGGAGGCAGCGGATTATATGGAACTGATCGGTACGGACGTCTCCGTCTGCCGTTATGACCAGATTCCCGCCGCAGCCAGTGACACCCTGTCCTTCCCGGAACTGCTGGAAAAAGAGAAAAAGCTTTGCCGCAACCTGTCCACCGGTGATTATCTCTCCGCCGCATCCACCTGGCCGGAGGTCGTGGATGCCCTTTCGCTCCGTAAATGCTCCCCCGAGGAAGGCAGGATCCGCCTGTTGGGCGTTGTAAACCTGATGGCCTCCTCCCTGGGCGACCTGCCCTCCGGCGTGGAGGACAGTGTGCGTCATGCTTTTGATATCCATTCGCTCAGGACGGTGCCCAACCTGGACAGCATGCTGGCCCGGATCCGGTCTGCCCTTTCCTCCCTCGCCTCCGGCGCTTCAGGGGAAAAGGACCTGTCCTCCGGCACAAAGGACCTGCAGTTTGTGGATTATGTCAACGCCAACATCACCGATCCTTCCCTTTCCATCTCCGTCATTGCCGATCATTTTGACATGAGTCCTTCCTACTTCTCCAAGCGGTTTAAGAAAGCCTCTGGTGAAAACCTGCTGGATTATATTCACCGGGAGCGGCTCCGTCTTGCCAAAGAGATCATGTCGGAGCGGCCGGATGCGACCCTGAAAGAAATCTGCGATCTCGTCGGTTATGCCTCTCCCCTGACCATCAACCGGGCCTTCCGGAAATATGAGGGCATTACCCCCTCCGATTACCGTTCCCTGCTGAACCGCTGACAGCCATAATCCCCTGGCCGCCCCCTTCTCCAAATCTGTCGCTCCCTCACGAAAAACATCGCATAGAAATAACGTCCGAAAATCATTCAAAATCCCGGGAACGCTTTGTTCCCGGGATCGTTTCATGCTTCAGTGCATCGCTTTTCCGTCATGTCTCACGGCTGCTGAAATGCCTCCAAGCAAGAACTCCGATCGGAATGAAGTAAAGACACCAGAACAGCAGCGCGATATAACCGCCGTTTCCGCTCCTGCCTTCCGCCATGGAAGTAAACATCCCGGTCATGGGCATGAAAAAGCAGCCTGGGAAAAAGATTCCGTGGGTCATAAGCAGCCGTTTCAGCCACCGGTCCGGTTTATTTTCCGCCTTCATAGCCAGGCCGATAAAGAAAGTGGAAAGCGCCATCATGCCGTAACCCAGCAGGTCATAGTTAAACAGCAGGCCGCCCCGCTGGTAATTCAAAATCCGGGATGCCTGGTCAGTCAGGATCTCTGTCCGGACCGTAGTGGTCTGTGCAAAGTAGACCAGCAGGATCAGCACGGCATAGACCCCTGCAAGGATCATACCGATATTGGCAGAAACCTTTGTCTTCTCCCCGCATTCATGATGCAGCCCTGCCGCCATCATCATATAGCCAATGGGCAGGAACATGCAGACAATATAGGAGCCGAAGATAAAATCGCAGAGAATGCATACCGCAAAAAGAAAAACAGTGACTGTTGTAATTGCCGCACCGGCCATGGATACTGTTCTGTTCATACTTGCCTCCCGTCAATCCGGCACAGCTGCCGGATATCCATAATTCATATAATCTGGTTTATTCGGTAAAGTCTCCGATATACAGTTTTTATCTCCAGGGCCGATCTTTGCTCAGCCAGCCGTTCTTCTCCCAATACGCTTTGTCTGGCTCGCCCGAGGCAAGATCCGCCTTCTGCAGCATTCGCATCAGCATGAATACGGCTTTTGTTTTTAAGCCTGCTTTAGCCGTCTTCTTCACCACGTTGTCCGCAATTCTGGCTGTCTGTTTTTCGATTTTTCTCTTTTTCTTTTCTTTGACCCCGTTCCAGTTCATCGCCTGGACGCTGATTCCGTATGTCCATACATGTGGAACACCCCAGTAGAACAAAACGTTTGCTACATACTTCACAGCTTTCTTCGCGCCGGTTCCCGCAGCCGTCGAAACAACGACGGCCTTTTTGCTGAACATACATTTTCTCGGTCTGTGCGACATCCAGTAATTGAATGTCAGGTCAATGAAACTCTTCATGGGGGCGGATTCCCTCAGGGCGTAGGTAGGCGTTGTAAATATCAGTACATCAGCGGTTTCAACCTCCGCCATAATCCTGTTCTTTTCCTCGTAAAACGGGCATTTTTCCACTTCTTCCACGCATGCGTAACAACCGGTACAGAAATGATTCAGATCCCGGGGAAGAAAAAACTCCGCCGGATTCTCCCCGCCGCTGATTTTTTCCGCGATCATCCTGCCAATATGGTAAGTGCTGCCTTTATGGTTCTGGCCGTGGATCAGGACAATTTTCATAATGCTTTTCTCCCCTGTTTTTCGGTTAATCTGTTTTTCTTCCATACAGCCTGTTGAACTGGCGGATATGCTTTTCAAGGATTCCGACTGCGCTTTCTGCCCGGTCAGGATCACGGTCACAGGCTGTAAGCAGCATATAAATAGGTGCGTAAAAATGCAGCGTCATGATTTCCACATCTTCCGTGTGAAGGACGCCCTCCTGGACCATCAGCCCCAGGAGCATGCCCTGGTATGACAGGGGATCATCCACATAATGCTTCATATAGGCTTCCGAAAGCTCTTTATCGTGATATGCTGCCATCGTAAGCATCTTCCGGAATTTCCTGGCATAGTCGTCGTAAAGAAAATAATGAAACAGATCCTTTCCGAGCTGAATCAGTTGCTCTTCGGAAAGGCCTTTATAGATCGCCGCGTCCTGTGCAGCGTCATCGCCCTGGATATGAAGGGCACCGGCTTGTTTCAGGAACTTGCTGTTCATTTCCCTGATGAGCGCGTCAAATATGGCCTGTTTGCTCTCATAATGTTTGTACAGCGACGGGGCTTTGATTCCGACCCGCTCTGCAATTTCGCTGACAAACACATTGGCATAACCCTTCTCAGAAAAAAGTGTCAGCGCCTCATCCAGGATCCTGCTTTTGGTATCCATAAATCCTCCTTCAGTTTAGGCTAATTCGAATTAGCCAGATTATAGGCTAATTTGAATTAGCTGTCAAGTCCCGTTCGAAATGGAGGAAGCAGCCAGAATTGACGGATGCAACAAATACAATATGTTCTTCCGGATAATCCTGCCCCTTTCAAAAGCCGGATTGTCCACCCTGGCAATCTATAATGCGGTCGGCATGTGGAATGAATTTGCTTTTGCGAACACCTTCCTGAATGATATCCGTGTGAAAACCCTTCCCCTGGCGCTTGGTGCTTTCAAGGGAGAACATTCCCAGGATACGCCGCTGATCCTGACAGTGCTGACACTGTCGGCCCTGCCTACCGTTGTGATGTTCATCATCTTCCAGGACAAGCTGGTCAAAGGCATGATGGCCGGTGCTGTCAAAGGATAACCTGTTTTACAATGAAAACCCCGGATCCATCAGGATCCGAGGTTTTGTTCACTTTTTGATCATTCCGATCGCTTCATCAAAGGATACACATTCCGCAAACCGTCCCGGCCACATAAACTCGTTGTAGTACCGGCAGGTGTTTTCTCCGCTCATGTAGTCATTTCCAAAGGTGGAGTTGGTTCCTTCGGGAATGATCACCCGGTATCCTCTTTCAAAAGCGGATTTCACCGTAGCGTCAATGCAGAAGTTCGTCTGCAGGCCGATGATCATCAGGCGATTGTCTTTCTGCTGCTCCATATATTCTGCGAATTCCTTGTTCCCGAAGCAGCTGTTGATTGTCTTGATAAAGACCTTCTCTCCCTTTTCCGGGGTGACCTGCCCGGCGATTTCAAAGGCTTCGTCTCCGATGGAGAAACCGGTTCCGGGGCCGTCGTCATGCTGGAAATAAACCACCTCAGTCCCGTTTTCCCTGGCGGCTTTAATCAGCCGTGTTGTCCTGTCAATAAAGGTGTTAAAGGCATACAGCCTCTCATCGGTTATGCCCTTCTGAACGTCAACCACCAGTACAATCATCGTTTTCTTCTCTCCTGTAAATCACTCTTCATCCAGCATCGCCCGGATGCATCCGTCGATGTCCCTGGCCCGTTTTAACAGGCGTTTGCGCCGGATATCGCCCTCGCTCGGCCACTCCATCAACTTTTTGATTCTCCCCAATGCTGTCACCGGATCGAATCTTTGTTCCCAGCCTTCATAAAGAGCGGCATACCAGGCGGCCAGTTCATCTTTGCTTGCTTCCGCCCCGCCCCGCAGCTGCCGGGCCAGGGCCGGATTAGCCAGCAAACCGCGGCCGATCATCACAGCCTCCGTTTCCGGACAGCGTGCCTGCAAAGCTGACACGTCCTCCGTCGTCCGCAGGCTTCCGTTATAGACAGGATGGGAAACTCCTTTCCGCACTGCTTCCTCGAATGCTTCAGGATGAAGTGCCTCCGTATACAGTTCCTTCATCGTCCGCACATGGATCGTCACATGGTCAAACGGATACTTCGCCAGGATATCCAGGATCCGCCCCCATTCCTCCGGCTGTTCATATCCGATCCGGGTCTTGACGGACAATCCTGTCGGAAGCGTTTTAGAAAACACACTGTCCAGGAATGATTCCAGGGAAGCCGGATCCCGCAGCATCCCGCTTCCCCTTCCCCGTTTTGTCACCGTTGCGGACGGGCATCCCAGGTTCAGGTCCGCGCAGGAATATCCAAGTCCTTTGACGTATTCCAGCCAGGCCAGCAGCTGTTCCGGATCCCTCGTCAGTGCCTGGGGCAGCACATTCAATCCTTTGTTTTCCTCCGGATCAATGTCCCTTTTCTCCCGTGTCAGCAGCGACATGGTTTGTGTCAGTTTGTGAAAGGGCAGGCAGTATACATCCACGCCCCCGAACATCTTCTGATGAACGGAGCGCAGGATCCCGTCTGTCATTCCCTCCATGGGTGCAAAATAGATCTTCATTTCCATTCCTGTTCTGTTACGCATTCTCATCTGTGAACGGCCGTTAATTCGTCCGCTGATATAGTACCACAGGACGATGTTGAATTCAGCATTTTCTCTCATGAAATAAACAGTAGAATACTCCTGCCCGGAAAAATAAGCATCCGTGTCTTTCCGGCAATGGCATAAACTTTCATCCGGTACAAAACTTGTTGCAAAACGTGCAATAATGTATATGTTTCCTTATCTGTATTGTGTTATAATAAACTGAAAAATGAATATGCAGACACGGTGTCAGAAGCTTCATTTCCATGAAGGGTTCTGGTGAAAAGGGAATCCGGTGAAAAGCCGGAGCAACAGCCATTACTGTATTGGATGAGCGATGGGTACAAATGCCATTGGGCCGGCTCCCGAGAAGGCGTATCCGTCTGGTCGATCAGGCCGCATCCACAGCCAGGAGACCTGCCGTATCTGTCAATGACGCAGAATTCTTGGGCAAGGGAGAATGATGGTCGCATTGAACCGGGAGGAGTTCTCTCCGGACTGGTTTTGTTTGTATATGCGCGTCTCTCTTCTGATCGGAAGGAGGCGCGTTTTCAGATGATGCATATCATTTTCAGAAAACAATAATACTGGAGGGTCATACTATGAAGAAGATGCTCGCAATCCTGACCGCACTGATGATGCTCTGCACGGCAGCCGCCGCCTTCGCGGAAGATGCCGACAAGGCCGCTGCTGACAACGCTGCTGCCCTGATCGATGCCATTTACGTACAGGAATGGACCGAGGAAACCGATGCCCAGATCCAGGCCGCCAGGGAAGCCTGGGACGCACTGACCGATGCTCAGAAAGAACTGGTGGAAGGTGAAGAAGCCGATCCCGATTATTTCGGCCGTGATACAGGCGACGCCTCCCTGGACAACCCGCTGAACACTGATGAAATCGGTGAGAAGGAGCTGCTCGTTGTCAGCTTCGGAACCTCCTTCAACGACAGCCGCGCCAAGGATATCGGCGCCATCGAAAAAGCGCTTCAGGAAGCGAATCCCGACTGGTCCGTGCGCCGCGCTTTCACTGCCCAGATTATTATCAACCACGTCCAGGCCAGGGATGGCGAGAAAATCGATAACGTCCTGCAGGCTCTGGATCGTGCTGTTGCCAACGGTGTTAAAACCCTGGTCATCCAGCCCACCCACCTGATGCACGGCGCTGAATACGACGAACTGATGGAAACTGTGGAACAGTATCAGGATAAATTCGAATCCATCGCTGTAGCCGAACCGCTGCTGGGCGAAGTTGGCGCCGACGCTTCCGTGATCAACGCTGACAAGGAAGCGGTTGCCAAGGCTGTCACCGCCGCTGCCGTGGCAGATGCCGGCTTTGACAGTGCGGATGCCGCCGCTGCTGAAGGCGTTGCTTTCGTCTTCATGGGCCACGGCACTTCCCACACCGCAAAGATCAGCTACAGCCAGATGCAGACCCAGATGGATCAGCTGGGCTATGCCAACGTCTTTATCGGTACTGTTGAAGGCGAGCCGGAAGAAACCGCCTGCGAAGCCGTGATTGAAGCGCTGAAGGAAGCCGGTTATACCAAGGTTATCCTGCGGCCCCTCATGGTTGTTGCC
The DNA here is from genome assembly GCA_017569305.1 of Clostridiales bacterium FE2011. Taxonomy (NCBI): domain Bacteria; kingdom Bacillati; phylum Bacillota; class Clostridia; order Eubacteriales; species Clostridiales bacterium FE2011. The sequence goes on from CP069418.1 coordinate 1,171,258, forward strand.
GGCGATCACGCCAACAACGACATGGCCGGTGAGGACGAGGACAGCTGGCTGAGCCTGTTCACTGCCGCCGATGCCTTTGAAGCCATCGACTGCCAGATCGCAGGCCTGGGCCGGATTCCTGCCATCCAGGATCTGTATGTTGCCCATACCGCCGCTGTAATCAACAAGTAAAATCCATGCCGGTTCAGTCTCCCGGCAACCGCCCGGGAGACTGAACCTTTTTTCAATCATCCTGCACCTGTAAAGGAGGCGGAAAGCGATGAAGCATCCTGCCCTGTCCCTGGTACTCTCTGTCCTGCTGATCATTTTTTCTGTGTCCAGCTGTTTTGCCGAAGCACAACAGGCCGAAGCCGCATTGCCTGACGGCGTCTATTCTGTTCTTTTCTCCACCGATTCCAGCATGTTCCGGGTCAATGAAACCTGTAACGGCCGGGGTACGCTGACCGTCGAGAACGGCACAATGACGCTTCACATTACCCTGATCTCCAAAAAAATCCTGAATCTGTTCCCGGGCCTGGCCAAGGATGCGCGTGAAGAAGGCGCTGTCCTGCTGGAGCCCACACTGGATCAGGTCACCTATCCGGACGGCATCACGGAGGAAGTCTTCGGCTTTGATGTACCGGTTCCCGTGCTGGAGGAAGAATTTGACCTCGCCCTGATCGGCACCAAGGGAAAATGGTATGATCACAAGGTTATCGTCAGTGATCCTCTCCCCATCGAAGAAGACGACAAGGAATAAGACAGAAAAGATATGCTGAAAAAAATACTGATCCCGTTGCTGATCCTGCTTATCTGCGTTTCGGCAGCCTCTGCGGGGGAACTGTATACCCCGGATGATTTCACCTTCACCGGCGGAACCGGCAGGGTTACTATCACCTGTCCGGACATCCGGGTATCTGGGGAAGAAATTCTTGCGACAGTGGTATTCAGCAGTCCCCACTATGAGTATGTCAAAGTGGGCGATGAAACCTATCCCACTGTCTGTGATGACAGCACTTCCACCGCCGTGATTCCCGCACCTGTCAACCGGTCCTTTGACATCCTGGCGTGCACAACGGCCATGAGCACGCCGCACGAGATCAGCTATACCCTTTACATCCGTGTCAATGCCCTGGCGGATCAGGTTGTTCCCGGGCTCGAATGGGAATCTGACCTGCCTCTGCAGTATGCGGAAGGCTTTACTGTCAGCCGGTTCCGTGGCGGTTATTCCCTGATCGATGTCCGGGATGGCGGGAAATACCTTGTGGTTCCCCGGGAAATGACTGTTCCGGAAGGGCTGGATCCGTCCGTTACCGTGCTGGATCAAAAGCCGGAAAACATCTACCTTGCCGCCACCTCGGCCATGTCCCTGTTTGACGCGCTGGATGCGCTGGATCTCATCCGGTTCTCCAGTCTCCGGCAGGAAAGCTGGTTTGTTCCGCATGCGGCTGAAGCCATGGCGGCCGGAAAGATCCTCTTTGCCGGAAAATATGACACGCCGGATTATGAAATGCTGGTCAAGGAAGACTGCGGCCTGGCCATTGAATCCACCATGATCAGCCATGCGCCGAAGGTCATGGAGCTGCTGGAAATGCTTGGCATTCCGGTTTTTGTGGATCGTTCCAGCTACGAATCCCATCCGCTGGGAAGAACGGAATGGATTAAGCTGTACGGTGTACTGACGGGCAGGGAAAAAGAGGCGGAAGCATATTTTGCCGAACAGGTGGAAGCGCTTCAGGAGTATCAGGATACCGGCCTGAGCGTCGCTTTCTTTTATATCAACGTCCATGGTGAAGCCGTCGTCCGCTCCCCTGCGGACTATATTCCCCGCATGATCGCTCTTGCAGGTGGAAACTATGCCATGGCAGATATGAAGGCGGTTGAACAGGGTCATGCGTCTGTCTCCGTCAGCATGGAGGATTTCTACGCAATGGCCGGAGACGCGGATTTCCTGATCTATAACGCGGATATCAGCGAACCCGTCCGCTCTGTCGATGAGTTGATTGCTCTCAATGATCTCCTGGCTGGTTTCAAAGCCGTCAAAGAGGGAAACGTCTGGTGTGCCGGCAAAGAACTGTATCAGGCAACAGACCATGTAGGAGCATTTATCACCGATGTGCACAGGATGCTTACCGGAGAAAGCGGAGAGATGGTCTTCCTGACGCCGGTTCAATAAGGAGTAGTCAATGGGCGAATTGTATGTGGTTGGAATCGGGCCGGGTGCGGCGGATGAAATGACGCTGCGTGCGGCAGAAACACTCCGCCATGCGGAAGTAATTGCGGGTTATCAGGGATATATTGACCTGATCCGCCCGCTTTTTCCTGACAAAGAGTTCATCTCCACACCCATGCGTGGTGAAACAGAGCGGTGCCGCCTGCTGATTGCTGAAGCACTGGGCGGAAAGCGTGCCGCCATGGTCTGCAGCGGCGATGCGGGTGTATATGGCATGGCCGGACTTCTGTGCGAACTGGCGGAAGGATCCGGACTTGAAATCAACGTCGTTCCGGGTGTCACCGCCGCGCTGAGCGGCGCCGCGCTCCTCGGCGCACCCCTGGGGCATGATTTCGCGGTCATCAGCCTTTCCGACCTGCTGACGCCTTGGGAAACAATTGAAAAGCGGCTGGATCATGCCGCTGCGGGAGATCTGTGCATTGCCCTGTATAATCCGGCAAGCATGAAACGCAAGGATCACCTGAGCAGGGCCTGTAAAATCATTCTCCGCCACGCTTCGCCGGAAACAGTCTGTGGTGCGGCCCGGAATATTGCCCGTCCGGAAGAATCCTTTTGCCTCATGACCCTGAAAGAGCTTCAGGATTATCAGGCGGATATGTTTACCACAGTTTTTATCGGCAACAGCCAGACCCGTGTCATCGACGGCAGGATGGTAACTCCCAGGGGATATACGGAAAGGAATAAATGATGCGGAAAAAACAGACGCTGCGTTTCGGGATCATTTTTGCGCTGCTCGTGGTGACCTTTGTCATCATGGGTGCGCTGAATGCCTGCACCGGCAGTATCGCAATCGCCCCGAAAGAAGTCCTCCGAATTCTTTTTGCGGGCAGCGGCGAAGGCAGCAAGGCAGCTGACGTAATCTGGAAGATTCGTCTGCCCCGCCTGCTGGCAGCTGCGCTGCTGGGCGGTGCCCTCAGCGTATCCGGTTTCCTGCTCCAGAGCTTCTTCCGCAATCCCATTGCAGGTCCCTATGTGCTGGGTATCTCAAACGGCGCAAAAATGCTGGTCGGAGCAGTCATGGTATTCGTCATCCGGGCTTCGACGGACGCTCCTTACTGGACCATCATGGCGGCTTCTTTCCTGGGATCCCTGATCGTCACCGGCTTCGTGCTCCTTTTTGCCGGCCGCGTCCGTTCCATGGCAGCCCTGCTGATCACCGGTATCATGATCGGCAGCATCTGCACCGCGGTAACCAATTTCCTGGTCACCTTCGCGGATGAAGCCGGCATCGCCAATCTCCATTCCTGGAGCCAGGGCAGCTTCTCCGCCGTTTCCTGGCGGAACCTGGGGTTTTCGTCTGTTGTCATTTTCCTGTGCGTTGCAGGTGCTGTTTTCCTTTCCAAACCGATGACAGCCTACCAGCTGGGAGAAAACTACGCGCGCAGCATGGGAGTCAATATCCGTGCCTTCAGGATTGCCCTGATTGCTCTTTCCAGTCTGCTTTCCGCAGTGGTCACCGCCCTGGCAGGCCCCATCTCCTTTGTCGGCGTGGCTGTTCCCCATATCACGCGCCTGCTCTTCGGCACCTCCAAACCTGCGGTCATCATTCCCGGATCCTTCCTCTTCGGAAGCGTATTCTGCATGGGATGCGATCTGATTGCCCGTACAGCGTTTTCACCTTCTGAACTGCAGATCAGCACAGTCACAGCTGTGTTCGGAGCACCGGTTGTTATCGCGCTGATGCTGAACCGGCAAAGGGGGAAAGAAAATGGCTGATCATTATGCATTCAGTGCCAGGGCGCTGACGGTTGGTTACCAGGGACAGCCGCTGATCCGGGATATCTCTTTTGATCTTCCGGCAGGTTCTGTTCTCACGCTGATCGGACCCAACGGTGCCGGAAAATCAACCATTCTGAAAACTGTTGCCGCACAGCTTGCCGCAATCGCGGGTACCGTCATAATCGACGGACAGCCGATGTCCCGCTATTCCCACAACCGCCTGGCTGAAAAGCTCTCGGTTCTTCTGACAGACCGCGTTCGTCCGGAAATGATGACCTGCTTTGAAGTAGCCGCCATGGGTCGCTACCCCTACACCGGACAATTCGGCCGCCTGTCCGAAGCAGACCGGGAAATCGTGCATCAGATGCTGGCAAAGCTGCAGGTGGACGCCATTGCCGATCGGGATTTCTCCCGGATCAGTGATGGTCAGCGCCAGCGGGTGCTGATGGCTCGGGCCCTCTGTCAGGAACCGGAAATCCTGGTGCTGGACGAGCCTACCTCTTTCCTGGATATCCGCCATAAAATTGACCTGCTGGATATTCTGCTGGAAGTTTCCCGTGAGAAGAATGTCACGGTGCTCCTGTCCATGCATGAAATCGATCTGGCGGAAAAAATCTCCGATTATGTGATGGGTGTCAAGGGCGACACCGTCTGGAAATACGGCAAACCAGAAGAATTATTCCGGGATGAAGTCATAGCTGATCTGTATAACCTGGACCGGGGCAGCTATCTGACCGGCCGCGGCAGTCTGGAACTGAAGAAGCCGGAAGGCAATCCCCGCGTCTTTGTCATGGGCGGCGGGGGCTTTGGTATTCCGCATTACCGGAAACTCCAGAAGAAAGGTATTCCCTTTGCCGCAGGTATCCTCTTCGGGCATGACCGGGAGACAGATGTTGCTTGCGCGCTGGCCCGGGATACTGTCATCGTTCCCGGTTTCGGAGAAATGACTTCAGAACATTTCGAAACCGCCCGACAGCTTTTGGTGAACTGCGGCGTCCTGTTGGATGCAGGTACGCCGGAAGGTTCGCTGAACCGGATGAATACGGAACTGATCTCTTTTGCCAAATCACAGGGATTGAAGATCGTGAGGGATGCTGATGAACTGGATTGATGTGGTAAGCGCAGGCCCGGGAAGTGAGGATTTCCTGACTGTACAGGCCCGCAGGACGCTGGATGAGGCTGACGCCGTCTTTTGTGCGGAACGGACCCAAAACCTGGTTCGTAACCCGGCGGTATGCCGTCCCCTGACTCCTTTTTCCAAAGCGCTGGAAGACATGGAAGCCCTTCGTGAGGAAGGACTTCGCATAGCTGTTCTGCTGTCGGGAGACGCCGGTCTGTACAGCATGCTTCCCATCCTGACGGAGCGCTTTGGCCGGGAAGCGCTGCGTGTCCTCCCGGGCGTCAGCAGCCTCCAGGCCTTCTGTGCAAAACTCGGTATTCCCTGGCAGCAGGCCCGGATCCTCTCCGCTCACGGAAAGCAGCTGACCCCATCCGCACTGTGTCATACTGTCCGTACCAGCCGGATGACGCTGCTGCTTCTGGATGCGGAGCATAACCCTTGCTGGATCAGGCAGTCACTGTGTGACGGCGGCCTGGAAAATGCCGATATAACAGTTGGGGAAAGGATCTCCTATCCGGATGAATGCATCGGTCCCTGGGAAGACCGGGAATACGATTCTCTTTCCGTTGCCCTGATCGAAAACAACGATGCAGGATGGGCTCCCCGCGCTTTTGCGCTGCCGGATGACGCGTTTATACGCGGAAAAACGCCCATGACTAAAAAAGAAATCCGCGCCCAGATTGCCGCGGAACTGGATCTTACTCCGGATGCGGTTGTCTGGGATATCGGTTCCGGAACAGGAAGCGTCACCGTGGAGTGTGCGCTTCAGTGTCCTTTCGGTCGGGTTTTCGCTGTGGAACGTGATCCGGATGCCTTGAAACTGACAGAAGAAAACATCCGGCATTTCCATCTCCAAAATGCGGAGATTGTCGCGGGCAGTGCTCCGGAAGCGCTGAAGAACCTGCCGGCGCCCACCCATGTTTTCCTGGGCGGCACCGGCGGACATGCAGCTGAAATTCTTTCCCTGCTTGAGAAGCTGGATACTCCGGTACGGCTGTGCGGAACAGCCGTGACGCTGGAGAGCGTCCGGGAGTTCTTTGATCTTCTCCGGGAAAAGAAGAACTTCTCTGCGGTTCAGATTGCTGTTTCCCGCGCGGAGTTGTTGGGCGATTACCATATGCTTCGCGCACAAAATCCTGTTTTTGTTTTCTCCGCAGATCTTTGCGGGGAATAAAAGGAGAAATATGATTTATTTTATCGGCGCGGGTCCCGGTGCGGCGGACCTGATCACCCTGCGGGGTATGCGGCTTTTGCAGAAGGCAAGTCTGGTCATTTATGCCGGTTCCCTCGTAAATCCGGAGCTCCTTGATTACTGCCCCGGGAACTGTGAGAAGCTGAACAGCGCTACCATGACGCTGGAGCAGGTGATTTCCGCGATCAAAGCCCATCGGGATGATGATACCGTCGTCCGGCTTCACACCGGTGATCCTTCCTTTTATGGTGCTGTCCGCGAACAGATGGATCTGCTGGACCAGGAAGGTCTGTCCTATGAAGTCGTCCCCGGTGTCAGCTCCCTGAACGCGGCCGCAGCCGCGCTGAAAAGTGAACTGACCCTTCCGGGCGTCAGCCAGACAGTCATCGTCAGCCGGCGGGCGGGCAGGACCGCGGTTCCGGAGCAGGAAAATGTTCCTGCGCTTGCAGCCCATCAGGCAACCATGGCCTTTTTCCTCAGCGTTGGTATGCTGAGGGAGCTCTGTGCGGAACTGATTACCGGCGGATATGCGCCTGACACCCCTGCTGCCGTTGTTTACAAGGCCTCCTGGCCGGATCAGGAGATAGTCCACGGCACCCTGTCTGACTTGCCGGACAAAGCTGCCCATATACGGAAAACAGCACTCGTACTGGTCGGCCGGTTCCTGGAAGGCACCGTGGAACGCTCGAAGCTGTATGATCCTTCCTTTTCACATGAGTACCGCAAAAGTGAATCTCCAAATACGGAGGATGCATCCAGACCATGATCATTCACGCAATTGCCTTTACAGACCGGGGCCAGTCCTGGCAGCAGCAGCTCGGATTCCCCGTGGATCGGGGAATCCCGGTCATGGAGTGGGCCCGGAAGTATTTTGACGATTCTGATGCGCTGCTGTTTATCGGCGCGTGTGGAATCGCCGTACGCGCGGTCGCGCCGCTGCTCCGGGACAAGACCACCGATCCGGCTGTCCTTGTCATGGATGAAGCCGGAAAACATGTGATTTCCCTCCTTTCGGGACATATCGGCGGTGCCAATATGCTCGCCGGGGAAATCGCCCTGAAAACGGGAGCCGTGCCTGTCATCACCACAGCCACAGACCTGCGGGGCATAACTGCGGCGGATACCTGGGCTGTGGAGCATGACTGTGCCATTGAGAATCCGGAAGCGATCAAATCCGTTTCCTCCGCTATGCTGGCTGGCCACGCTGTCGGCGTGGCGATTACCGAAAGGCAGATCGATCCGCCCTTCCCTGTCACGCTCTGGCTCCGTCCCCGGACGCTCGTGCTCGGTGCCGGCTGCCGGAGGGATATCGATCCGGATGCCTTTGAGGAGAAAGTTCTGAGCTTCCTGAAGGAAAACAGCGTATCCCTGCTCGCCCTCCGGGCTGTCGCCACCATTGATCTCAAGCAGCATGAACCGGCATTGGTGCGTTTCTGCAGCAGGTACAGTCTTCCCCTTCAGGTTTATTCCGCGGATGAGCTTCGCGCGGTTCCGGGTATCTTTGCTCATTCGGACTTTGTGGAAAAAACCACCGGAGTGGATAATGTGTGTGAACGCGCCGCTGTGCTGGCCGGCGGCAGCCTGCTGGTCGGCAAAACAGCCGCGGAAGGAATCACCCTGGCCCTGGCCGGAACGAGGGAAATCTGATGAAGCAGTTACGAGAAGGGTTTACCACCGGAAGCTGTGCCGCCGCCTGCGCACTGGCCTCCTGCCTCTGGCAGAAGGAAGGCGAGTGCCCCGCCTGTGTTTCGATCATCGTACCGGAAGGACGGAAGTACAGGGCGGAAATCCGTCCCCTCTCTCCGTACCGCTGTGCTGTGATCAAGGATGCGGGAGACGATCCTGATATCACCGGCGGATGCGAGGTCTGGGCTGAGGTTGCTGTCGGGAATACGCCGGGAGAAATCAACTTCCGTGCCGGCGAAGGGGTCGGCGTCATCACTCTTCCGGGCTTGAAGCTGCCCATCGGTGAAGCTGCCATCAACCCGGTTCCCCGGGAAATGATCCGGAATGCCGTACGCTCTGTCTGGCCGGATCTGGCGGCAGAAGTGACCGTAGGCATTACCGGCGGAGAGGAAATGGCCCGGAAGACCTTCAATCCCCGCCTGGGTATTGAAGGCGGCCTGTCCATCCTGGGTACCACCGGTATCGTCCGTCCCATGAGCGAGGAATCCCTGGTGGAAACCATCCGGCTAGAGCTGCAGTTCCGCAGGACCTCCGGCCTTGATGAGATCACGCTTGTATTCGGCAGCCAGGGTGAGAAAGCCATGCAGGCGCTGCAGCCGGAAAGCACCTGTGTCCAGATCAGCAACTTTGTCGGCGACGCGCTGGATTGTGCTGCAGAGCTGGGTTTCCGCCGTGTCCTGCTGGCCGGGCAGCCCGGAAAACTGGTAAAGGTTTCAGGCGGAAGCATGCAGACTCACAGCCGTTACGGAGACGGACGGCGGGAAACACTCTGCGCGCATCTCGCGCTCCTTGATGCGCCGATAGATCTGCTTCGTACCGTAATGAACAGCGTCACCCTGGACGGGCTGATTCCCGTCATCCGTGAAGCCGGATATGAAAGTGTATGGAATAACCTGTGCCGCAGCGCGTCCCGTTACGCCTCTGCCCGCACCGGCAATGCTCTCCGGGTGGATACCATGATGCTGGACGGACAGGGACACAGGATCGGAGGCTATACAGATGAATGAAACAGATTACGGTGTGACGTTCATGGATCCCGCCGGAATTGAAAAACGCAGCATGGAGATCATTGAGTCAGAGCTGACTGTTCCCCTGCCCGAAGAGATCAAACCCATCGTCAAACGGGTCATCCATACCACTGCGGACTTCAGCTTTGCTGAAAACATGCGTTTTACCCCGGGCGTGGTGGAGCTGATCCGGAACATGCTTATCGCCGGCGCCACCATCATCACCGATACAAACATGGCCCTGACAGGCATCAGCAAGCCCTCCCTGGCAAAACTCGGTGTCTCGGCCCTGTGCTATATGTCGGATCAGGAAGTCATGCGGGAGGCAAAATCCCGCGGCCTGACCCGGGCCGTGGTCAGCATGGAAAAAGCCCTCCGGCTTCCGGGACCCAAACTATTTGTCTGCGGCAATGCTCCCACGTTCCTGCTCCCGCTCCTGAATCTGGACACACCGCCTGCGGATATCGCTGTCATTGGCGTTCCCGTGGGCTTTGTCAACGTGGTTGAGGTCAAGGAAAAGCTTTGGGCAAGCGGTATACCCTGTATCGTTGCAATGGGCCGCCGGGGCGGCAGCAATGTTGCCGCGGCAATCGTCAATGCATTGCTGTACGGCATTCCGGGGGTGCGCTCATGAGATTACTCATTGCCGGCACAGGCAGCAGCTGCGGCAAAACCACCGCGTCCCTGCTGCTTATGTCCGTTCTTCGCAGACAGGGCTTAACCGTCGCGCCTTACAAAACCGGTCCGGATTATATCGATCCCGGATTTCATCGTGTTGTCTGCGGGCGGCCTTCCCATAATCTGGATTCCTGGCTCATGGCGGATAAAACCCTGAAACGGGTTCTCCGCAACGACGCGGATATCAGTATCATCGAAGGGGTCATGGGGTACTATGACGGTCTGGATCCCGTTACTCTCCGCTGTTCCACCTGGGAACTGGCCCAAAAAACAAAAACGCCGGCCATTCTGACCGTGGACGCCTCAGGCGGGGCCGCCAGCGTCGCCGCCACCGTCAAAGGTTTCCAGTCTTTACAGGAAGAAAACGGCATTGCAGGTGTTCTGGTTAACCGGGTTTCCGGTCAGCACCATTATGATCTGATCCGTACCGCCGTGGAACACTACACGGGTCTCCCCTGCACAGGATACCTGACCCGGGATCAGAAGCTGGAGCTGCCTTCCCGGCACCTTGGCCTCATCCCTGCGGAGGAAACCCCGGATCTGCTCAGGCGGATTGATGAAGCCGCTGTCCTGGCGGAACAAACGCTGGATACCAGCCTCCTGCTTTCCCTCGCCGGACAGGCGCCCGCGCTTCCGGCATTAGCGGAAACAGGCTCTGCGGTTTCCTTCCCCGGTTACCGTCTTGGTGTCGCGCTTGACGAAGCCTTTCATTTTTATTATCAGGATAACCTGGACGCCCTTTCCCGTGCCGGTATGGAACTGGTGTTTTTCTCCCCTCTCCGGGATCAGCAGCTGCCTTCCGGACTGGACGGTCTCTATATCGGCGGCGGCTATCCGGAAGTTTTTGCTTCCGGGCTTTCCGCAAACCATGGGATGCTCCGGAGCATCCGCTATGCACTTTCCGGTGGACTGCCCTGCTATGCGGAATGCGGCGGCCTGATGTACCTTGGCGAAGAAATCGACGGTGTACCCATGGTCGGTTTCCTGCCTTTGCGCTGCCGCATGACAAAGCGCCTTCAGCGCTTTGGATACGTCACCGTGGAAGAAAAGAGCGGTCTCGTATTCCCCGCCCATGAATTCCACCATGCCCTTGCCGAACCCCTGGAAAACGCGTCTTTCGCCTACCGTATCCGGAAGGCTTCCAATCCTGAAAACGAATGGATTTGCGGTTATGAACGTGAAAAAACACTGGCCGCATTCGCCCATGTGCATTTCGGAGACAGGCCGGAATTAATCCGTCGCTTCTTTTCCGGTTCCGAAAACGTCTGACCAATCATCCCGGAGGTGATATTCATGGCAGTTACCCTGATCTTCGGAGGCACCTCTGAAGGCCGTCTGGCCGCGGAAAAAGAAAAAGACGCCCTTGTATGCGTCGCGACTGAATATGGTGCATCCCTGCTGCCGCCCGGTACAAACTGTCATATAGGACGGCTGGACCGGAATGAGATGCTGGAGTTTATACGCACGCTCCGTCCCGGCCGCGTCATTGACGCAACCCACCCCTATGCAGTCAAAGCCACCGATAATATCCGAGCCTGCTGCACGGAACTTGATATCCCGTATGAACGGATTTCCCGCCCTTCCGTTTCCGGTTCCTGGAGCACGCTTGTCCGCCATGCGAAAAGCGCGGAGCATGCCGCGCATCTTCTGACGGAAACCGGCGGGAACATCCTGCTGACCACCGGAAGCCAGACGTTGAGTACTTATGCCTCCGCCGTTCCGGTCGAAAGGCTCTGGGTGCGGGTGCTTCCTACCCGGGCAGCGCTGGAGTTCTGTGAGCTTGCCGGCATTCATCCATCCCATATCATTGCCATGCAGGGACCTTTCTCGCCGGAACTGAACGGCGCCCTGTATGATCATTTTAATATCCATGTGATGGTAACCAAGGATTCCGGTTCAGCAGGAGGGTTGGAGGAAAAAGTCCTTCCAGCCCTGGCCCGGGAAATGGACGTCATTGTCATTGATCGTCCTGACGCGAACCAAGGTGACCCTCAGCAATAAGCATGTTCAGCACCTTGGCTTCTCGCTGGAACATCATCGGGTTATAGGGACCGTGGATATCCCTGCTGTTCTTTTCAATGGCCGCGTAGGGATCCACAAATTCCAGCTGATAATCTTCTTTGGATTCATACCCGTCCAGATGCTGGGACACAACTGTCTCCTCCGCGTCACAGAGATAATAGTAGTTATCCTGGATAAACACTTCCGTCGGATCGCTGTCACTCTTCTGGATCCTGTGAACCAATCCGTATTCTTTGATCGTTTCCGGAATCACAACCAGTCCCGTTTCCTCCCGGGTTTCCCGGATCATCGCTTCCGCTGGATCTTCTCCGGGCTCAATTCCCCCGCCCGGGAATTTGTAGTAGTCATATTTCATGCTGTGGATCATGGCCACTTTTCCGTCCCGGATGATGATGCTCCGTGCGGACGGCCGGGAAAAAGAATGAGTGCATTCATCATAGTCATGTTTGTCCATTTCAAAAAGCAATCTCATTTTTCGTAACCTCCAACGTATTCCGCAGACACCAGCATTATAAGTCCTGCATTTCAAAACCACAACTGCCGGTGCTTTACAACACCTGATCATATATTTAATTCTTGATCACTGTTTCTTCATTCGGTATATTATGAGCATAGATCCTGTGTCTGAATTACAGAGGAGGAAAAAAGATGAAAACCGTCCTAATTACCGGCGCTGCCGGCGGTCTCGGCATCTGTCTGGCTCGTGAATACCTTTCCAGGGGCTGCATGGTTTTCGGTGTGGATGTAGTACAGCATCCCGAAACAGACAGCCTGCTTGAGGAAGCAAACGGGCAGTTCGATTTTTTCCGCGCGGATGTATCTGACTCAGCTTCAGTTCAGCACATGGCTGAGTACGTCGGTGCAAAAACTGAAGCACTGGATATTCTTGTGAACTGTGCCGGAATCATCCGGCCCGAAAGTGAATACCTGCTTGAGGACTTTGATATTGACGGTTCAATGAAACTGTTCAATGTCAACGTTCTCGGCCCGTTGCGCGTAACAAAAGCATGTATCGGCCTTTTGCGGAAGGGGCAGGATAAACTCCTGGTCAATATCTCTTCCGAGGCTGGCAGCATGACCTCCCACGCCGATTACATCAATCGTTATGATTACTGTATGTCCAAAGCTGCTTTAAATATCCAGTCTGTTATTCTGCAGCGTTACCTGAAACCGGAAGGAATCAGGGTATTGCTGTTTAACCCTGGCTGGATGCATACCCCCATGGGCGGTCCGGAGGCCCCAGTCGATCCGGCTGTTTCCGCACGGGGAATCGCTGATCTGGCCGAATCCCTGCGCACCAGGCCTGACAGCTACATGTATTGGAACTATAACGGAATGGAGCGCCCCTGGTAATCCCCGCTGAACCCCTTTATCCGTTAAATTAGCCCGCGGCCATACAGCCGCGGGCTTTTCAGCAATTCTTAAACAGTTGCTGAGAATTCATTATCTTTCAACACGTTGGCAGTACAGGTCGTCTTTATTCTTTCCTCATATGTCTCCAGATAACCATATACATTGTCGTAAAGCAGGCGGTCGCGCCGATCACCTGGCTGGCGAACTCCGCCCAGAAGACGCCGTGTACCCCCAGGCCGATGTTCGGCAGCAGCAGCGTCAGCGGCGCCACCAGTACAATCTTTCTCAGCAGGGAGAAGAAAAGCGCATACCGGGGATAGTTCAGCGAAACAAAAGTTGACTGTCCCGCCTGCTGCATAGCCATGAACGGGAAAGCCCCGAAGTAGATCCTGGCACAGACTACGGCTGTCCGGATCAGCTGCTCATCGGATGTAAAAATGCGGATCAATGGCTCGGGAATAATCATCACGAGCAGCCACATGACAATATTCACGAACAGTCCGCTCAGGAAGATAAAGCGAATGCTCTTTGATACACGCGGATACAGTTTCGCGCCGTAATTGTAGCTCATGACGCTCTGACCACCCATAACAATCCCGCTGTTGGGCAGACTCATGATCTCCCGCAGGGAGTTGATCAGGCTCATGGCACCCACATAGATCGTACTGAGCGGTCCGCCCCAGGTTTTGAGCATGATATTCACAATCGCCTGCGTAATGCTGTTCGTTACCCGGAAGGTAAATCCGGTCACACCCAGGCTCACAATTCTTTTCAGTTCATTCCAGTCCAGATGCAGTCCTGTCAGGCGAAGCACTGCCCGCCTGCTCCTGAGGAAGCCCAGCACCCATATTGCACTGGCTGTCTGGGAAACAACCGTTGCCAGCGCCGCCCCGCGGATGCCCATGTTCATCGTATAGATCATCAGCGGATCCAGCGCAATATTCAGGACAGCACCGATGAGAATCGTTCCCATACCAATCTTCGGAAAACCCTGGGCACTGATGAAGGGATTCATTCCCAGGCTGATCAAAACAGGTACCGTACCCAGCACATAGATCCGGAAATATCCCATCGCGGCGGGAATGGTCTCGTCATCCCCGCCCAGCCACCGCAGCGTCACAGGCGCCGTCAGGTACAGCAATCCGGTCAGGAGCAGTCCGATCAGCAGAAGCATCGTAAAGGAGGTGCCCATGATTCTTTCCGCTTTCCGGTCTTCCTTTGCGCCCCGCGCAATGGTTGCCAGGGTGGCTCCGCCGGTGGAAAAGAGATTGGCAAAGGCTCCGATCAGCGTAATCAGCGGAAAACAGATACCCAGGCCGGTCAGCGCCAGTGTTCCGCCTTCCGGCATATGGCCGATATACATTCTGTCCACAATGTTGTAAAGCACGTGAACAAGCTCAGCCAGCATCATGGGCAGGCCGAGTTTCAGGATGACCATGGAAACCTTCCCCTTGGAAAAGTCGCCGGTTACCGAAGCCATGCTTTCACCTCTGTGGACAGGGTCCATCACGTTTTCTTAGCTGCATATTCTATACGATTCGTTAACAAAAGTCCATATTCTGATCCACCTTACAAAACTGTAAGCTGAAAGTCACCTGAAAGTAAGATTCGTTTGCTATTCTTGTTGGCGAGGAGGGATGAATCAATGGAAACTTACGATAACATCATCTTGAAAAGAATCGGTTATATTCTGTTCCTGGTCGTACTCGCCGTACATATCTTTAATATCGGAGGCGGCAGTGCGGAAGCTGCGAACGTTGACAATACAGCCCGTAAAACTGTAACCTTTGGCGCTTATGACCAGGACAACAATCCTGACAACGGTCAGGAGCCCATCGAATGGATCGTCCTGGAAGAGAAAGACGGAAAATGCCTGCTGCTCAGCAAGTGCGGCCTGGACGCCGTTCCTTACCATAATGAAGACGGTACATCCACGTGGGAACAGTGCTCCCTGCGCCGCTGGATGAATAATGAATTCCTGCAAAAGTCCTTTACTGATGAAGAACAGGCCGCTATCCAGACTACAAAAGTGGTCAACGGTTCCAATCAGGGGGCAAAATTCAGTGTCGACGGAGGCCCCGACACTGAAGACAAAATCTTTCTGCTCAGCTACCGCGAAGTCTTCGTAACCTATTTCCCCGAACTGGAGGACAGACTGTGTGAGCCCTCCCAGACTGCCATCGCCAATGGTGTCTTTTACACCCAGGCCGGCGGTGCCTGGTGGCTCCGGTCTCCCTCTGACGATCTGATCAACGCAATGCTGGTTGATTATGATGGCAGTGAGATGTTCTCCAACATCCACTTCAACAATACCGCCTTCCGCCCGGCGCTTTGGGTAAATACGGAAGCCGTCGTATTGAAGTAATATCTTCCTGAAAAGCAGGAGCCTTTCACCGTAATGGGTGAAAGGCTCCTGTCTTTATTGCTCATCTTGTTCAGGGTTTCACAAACCGGATCACATTCCAGCTCAGTGCCGGCAGTTTGATTTCCGCTCTGCCGCCGTCGACGGTACCGCCGGGGCCCGCCACGGGCATGACGTTACCGGGATTCTCCTCGGTATTCACGGCCTTCACGTCATCATGATGCAGCAGGATATGCTCTTCCAGGCGCAGATCGCCGAAGGAGCGCAGGTCCAGATCCAGGCAGAAGTCTTCCTTCATATCCCGGTTCACGCAGAAAACCGTCACGCTTCCGTCATCACCCTGTGTGGCTGTGGCGTCAATCATCGGAACGCCTTCATAGTCCGAGCAGTCATAAACCGGCGTATCCACGATCGCCTTCAGGGCTGTGCCGCGGCCGTACCGGCTCACATGCAGATAGGGATAGAAGATCGTCTGCGCCCAGCATCCGCCGCCCTTCCGGGTCATAATCGGCGCAATCACGTTTACCAGCTGTGCCAGGCACGCCACTTTCACCCGGTCCGCGTTGCGCAGGAAGGTAATCAGCATGCTGCCTGCCAGCAAGGCATCCTCAAAGTTGTAGACGTCTTCAAGCAGCGGCAGGGCGGGGCCCCACTTCTCCTGCTTCCAGATCTCCTGGTCCTGCTGGTTGGAGTGATACCATACGTTCCACTCGTCAAAGGACAGATTCACCTGCTTCTTCTGGTGCTTCTTGCCCTTTACCGCGTCGCAGATGGAAATCACTGTATGGATAAAGTCATCCAGGTCCATGCTCCGGGCCAGGAAGCCGGGGGTATCATTGGTGGGATTGCCGTAGTAGCGGTGCAGGGAGACGTAGTCGATGTTCTCATAGCACTCGTTCAGCACCGTCAGCTCCCAGTCGCCGAAGGTGGGCATCTGGGAAGAAGAGGAACCGCACGCCACCAGCTCGATGGAGGGGTCCACCCACTTCATCATCTTGGCGGCTTCATTGGCGATGCGTCCGTATTCCGTGGCAGTCTTGTGTCCCATCTGCCACGGGCCGTCCATCTCGTTGCCCAGGCACCACATCTTGATGCCCAGTGGATCTTTTCTTCCGTTTTTGATCCGCATGTCGCTGAACTTGCTGCCGCCCTTATGGTTCGCGTATTCAACAATGTCCCGGGCATTTTCCGGTCCCCGGGTACCCAGGTTGATAGCATACATGATTTCGCTGCCGACCTTTTCAGACCAGTCGGCAAACTCATGCAGGCCCACTTCATTGCTCTCCGTCGTGAACCACGCCAGGTCCAGCCGTTTCGGCCGCAGTTCCCGCGGGCCGACAGAATCTTCCCAGTTGAAACCGGAAACAAAGTTTCCGCCGGGATATCGGACGATCGGAACACCGATTTCCCGGACCTTTTCGATCACGTCTTTCCGGAATCCCGCTTCGTCAGCCGTCGGATGGCCTGGTTCATAGATACCGCCGTAAACAGCACGTCCCAGATGCTCGATAAACGAACCGAAGATACGCGGATCCACCTTGCCGATCCGGTAGTCTCTGTCCAGAATCATGGATGCTTTTTTCATAGCTTTTTCTCCTTCCCCGGCTCAGCCCTTCACGCTGCCGGCAGTCAGTCCGGCAATGAAGGTTTTCTGGGCACACAGGTAAATAATGATAATCGGTACAACCGCCATCACCGCTCCGGGCATCAGCACGTCATACGCATTTCCGTAGGGAGTGATGGTCGTTCCCATACCGATGGGGATCGTAAACTTTTCATTGGTACTCAGCACAATCATCGGCCAGAGCAGGTTGTTCCAGCTGTTCATGCCGCTCAGGATGGTCATGGCGCCGAAGGCAGGAATCATAATCGGTACCATAATCCGGAAGAATACACCGTAATCGGTGCAGCCGTCAATTCTTCCGGCTTCCAGCAGTTCTTTGGGCAGGCCGAGCACATATTGCCGGAAGAAGAAGATCATAAAAGGCGGAACCAGGTACGGCAGGATAACGCCGAAATAGTTGTCCACCAGCTTTGCGCGGATCAGCATCCGGTACAGCGGCAGCAGCAGGATCTCAAACGGAATCATCATCACCACCAGGACCAGGGTAAAAATCAGGTTCCGTCCCTTGAAGTTATACATTGCCAGGCCATATCCTACCATGGAACCGAAGAACAGGCCGATCACGGTCTGGAGCACCATGATAATGACGCTGGATTTGTACCACTGCCAGTAAATACCGTCCCGGTAGGTATTCAGCGCGTTGTAGTTGCTGAAGGAGGAGACGCCCGGCTCAATGGACAGGCTCAGGCCCTTGCGCAGCATTTCCTCGCCGGGTTTCAGCGAGCTGCAGAACATGAAGACAAAGGGCAGCATGGCCACGCATGCCCAGATAATCATCAGGGCTGTTGCCAGGAAGGAGAGGGTGGCTTTCCGCTTGTTAATGTGCTTTCTCATTTTCATTTTCAAGCGTCCTCCTTCCTGAAGAATCCCATCAGCACCAGCTGGATCAGGTTCACAACCAGCACCAGTGCCAGGAGCGTCAGACCGACGGCGGATGCCATACCCATGTTGGCCTTGGTAATACCCACCTGGTACAGATAGCCGACAATCGTACGGCCGATTCCGCCGGGATTGCTCTGCTGCCAGAGGGCCACAGATTCCGTGAACATGGCGAAACCGCCAAGCACGGTAATGGTAATCACGTATATCAGGACCGGCCGGATGCCGGGAAGTGTCACTTTGAAGAATTTCTGTATGGGATTGGCGCCGTCGATTTCAGCGGCTTCATACAGGTCGTTCGGAATCGCCTGGATTCCGGACAGGTAGTAGATAATATTAACGCCCATCCAGCGCCAGAGGGTCATCACAATCAGGACAAAGTTACCGCTGTCCGCAAACATCAGCCACTGCCGCGGCTGCCCGCCCAGTGCTGTCATCAGTGCATTCACCGGTGCGGTATCCTGGGTGCCGAAGGCCAGGCGGAACACAATACCTGCCACGATAATGGATGTCAGGGCAGGAATAAAAAACAGGGATTTAAAGAAGGCGGATCCTTTGACAAGTCCGGAATGCAGGAGCACCGCAAAAAGCAGCGGCACAATCGTCAGCACGATCACGTCCCAGATCGCATAGCGGGTACTGGTTTCCAGCGCCTGGATAAAATTCCGGGAAAACAGCTTCTGGTAGTTTTTCAATCCGATCCATTCACTTGTTGTAGGACCGTCAATCCGCTGGAAGCTCATCATAACAGTGGAAACCGTCGGATAAAGGTAAATCAGGAGAAAATAGATCACAAAGGGTGCGACAAACACATAGGGCACCACTTTCCTGCTGGTCAGGAAAGCCGCCGCCCTGTTCGGTCTTCTTTGGGATACCTGCTGCATATCATCAGCCTCCGTCAGAGAAAACTGAAATAACCGGAAGAAGCCGACCGGAGGATTCCCTCCGGCCGGCCCGTATCGGGAAGTGATTACTCAATCGCGTCTCTCAGTTCCTGCGCGCAATTCTTGGCAATGGTTTCGGGATCGCCGCCGCCGATGACCAGGTCATAGGCCATCTGGCTCTTGACGATATCGCTGGCGGTCGGGAAGTATTCGGAGATGCAGGTGTCCGGAATATCATCCAGCACGGTCTTCAGCATATCAAAGATGTCATCACCGTAGTAGTCGAAGAACTTGTTCGGCTCCTTCATTTCGGGTGCGCCGTAAACTTCGGTCATGATGGGATCGAAGCCCAGGATGGTCCAGGTCTTGACGCAGCCTTCGAAGCTCAGGGTGGCATAGGCCAGCCACTGCTTGGCGATGTCCACATTGGCGCTGGTCTTCACAACTGCGGTGCCGGTACCGCCCATCTGCGCGGATTTATGTCCGCCGTCAGGCCACAGGGGCATCGGGGCAACCTTCATCTTGCCGGACAGGTCAGGCATATAGTCGGTGAAGCGGTTCAGGTACCAGAACGGCATGCTCACGGAAGCGAAGGCACCGCTGCCCATCGCGCCGTAGTATTCTTCGGAATGGTGGTTGCCGCCGGGGCAGGCAACAGCCGTTCCGTCATCCAGCATGCTCTTCATGAAGGCCAGGGTATTGATCACCACAGGCTCGTCCATCCGGACTTCGCCTTCGGGGGTCAGCCAGTCGCCGCCGTGCTGGTTAACCAGGGGATAGATGCTCCAGCAGTCAGCGGATTCCCAGGTGCACATCGGCTTGCCGGTCTTTTCCAGCACAACCTTGCCGGCTTCATGATAGTCATCCCAGGTCTTGATGTCCTGGTAGTTGATACCGGCCGCCTCAAGGATCTCGGTGTTGTAGAACATGATGGTGGCGCCGATGTGATGGTCGATGCCGTAGTACTTGCCATCCTTGGCATAGTTGTTGAAGCGGCTCATGACCAGCTTGTCCTTAATGGGCTCAACGATGTCGTTGATGTCCGCCAGCTGGATGTCGCCCTTCAGGTAGTTCGCGAACTGGTTGATTTCGATGTCCACGATATCAGGAGCACCTTCGCCGCTCTGCAGGGCAAGGGTCAGCTTGCTGTGCATATCGTCGTAGGGATAAACCTGCATGTCGATCTCAATCTTGGGATTGTCCGGGTTCGCGTTCCAGGATGCTTCCATCTCTTTATAGAGCTGGGTATGCAGTTCCTGGAATGTCCACAGGGTCAGTTTGATGGGTTCTTCTTCCGCCAGGGCGCTGCACATGCCCAGCATCAGGGCCAGCGTCAGCAGAACAGCCAACAGTTTCTTCATGGTTCGTTTCCTCCTCTGTTTTATTCCCTTTTTTGCAGGATTATCGTTAATCCTGTCCATTGATTTAATGATATAGGTTATTTGGTCAATTGTCAAGCGTTTTTTGACAAATTTAATATAAATCTTTTTTAATTGATTGTTTATAAAGAAGTAAGATTGGCAGAAATTGTCTTTGTATACCGTTTTATGATATAATATTTGTAATAACGTTAATCTTGTTCATGGAGGGATTTGTATGGCTGTCAACCGCATAACCCTCAGGGATGTCGCCGGTGCATGCGGCTATACCGTCAACACGGTTTCCCGGGCGCTCCGCGGGGATCCGCGGCTTCCGGAATCCACCCGGGTGAAAATCCGGGAAGCTGCTGTCCGGATGGGATATATCCGCAATTCCCTCGCCTCCACCCTTCGCTCAGGAAGAAGCGGTAATATCGCGGTTATCGTCAATGACGTTCACAATCTTCACTTCTGTAATATGCTTACCGTCATGGACAGCGAACTGCGCCAGGCAGGATACAACATCATGGTGCTGTGCATGGGCCTCAATGAAGAATTGGGCGAGCACCTGATCCGCTCCGCCATCTCCCAGTCCGTGGACGGCATCCTGTATTTCCCTTACATGAACAATCGCAGCCACATCGAGATCATGCAAAAGAACAACATGCCCTTTGTGCTGCTGGATCGCCGGATCCAGGATATCGTGACAGACAATGTCCGCTGCGATGACCGTCAGGGCGGTTTCCTCGCCGGTGTTCATCTTGCAGGGCTCGGTCATAAAAAATACCTCTTCATGTCCGGTGAAAACCGTTCCAGTTCCCAGATTGACCGTCTCGAAGGCTTCATGCAGGCCATGCGTGAATACGGAATCCCCGAGAGTAATATCCGGGTCGTTCCGGGTGAAAAGGTGGAAGCTGCCCTGGCGGATTCCACCCTTCGGGAGCTGCTGTTCCCCCTGGACTATACCGCTCTTGTTTCCTTCCGTGATGAGGTTTCCTATCCCGTCATGCTAGAGCTGGCCGACATGGGGCTGGAAATTCCCAGGGATATTTCCATTGTCAGCTTTGATCATCTCCGCGGAGATATCCCGTATCTGCCAAAGCTCACCAGCATCTTCTCTGAAGGACAGAGCGTCGCGTCCAACGGTGTACGCCTGCTGCTGAACCGTATTGAGCATCCCGATCTGCCGCCGCAGGTGATTGTCCTTCCTGTCCGCCTGTTTGACGAGGGCACCGCCGCGCCTCCCGTAAAATAACTTTATATCCGCTTATTCGGTCTTTATTCAAAACTCCTGCCTTCAACGCAGGAGTTTTTCTGTTTTTTTTCATTTTTCATTCTTCATTGTCATCGCATTAAACGATGACGTAGCCCCCCCTTACGAAACTGTAAGGTAAAAGTCACCTGAAAGTAAGACTTGTTTGCTATGCTGGTATCGTGGAAGGAGGTATGCAGTAATGGAAACTCATGATGTGACTGTTATGAAACGTATTGGTTATGTCCTGTTTCTGATCGTTATCCTTCTTTATATGTTCGGTGGCAGCGGCGAAGCTGAAATCCTGGATGCCGCGGAAAATGCCCGGACAATCCTCACCTTTGGGAAATATGAACAGGATAACAATCCGGATAACGGTCCGGAGGAAATAGAATGGATTGTACTGGAGGAACACGATGGCAATCTCCTGCTCCTCAGCCGCTATGGCCTGGACGCTGTTCCGTATAACGATGAAGGTGCGGAAACCACCTGGGAGGAAAGTACCCTGCGCAGCTGGATGAACGGCGACTTTCTCGAAGCTGCCTTCACACCTGAGGAACAGTCTGCCATCCTGTTTACTGAGGTAAATAACGGCCCGGATCAGGGACGTAAAACAGATCTTCCCGGCGGTGCTGATACCCTGGACCGGGTTTTCCTGCTGAGCTACAGGGAAGCCTTCGCAAAATATCTGCTTGGCGACGGAACAAGGATGTGCGCACCGACCAGTATCGCAGCTTCCCATGGCGCTTACCGTTGGAAAGAATACATGACAGATAACCGTCCGGGCGGCACCTGGTGGCTTCGTTCCCCCGGAAAAGCCCAGGGCAAAGCCCTCATCGTGGATTATGACGGCAGCCTGGCAAGCAGTAATGTGCAGCTGGTTAACCATTCCGTACGTCCCGCCCTCTGGCTGGATCCGGGTATGGAAGGCCTGGCCCTCCGGGAAGTGGAAACACCCTCTCCGGAAGCCGTCATGCCGGCAATCTGAAAAAACTGCTTGACATGGCAGCAACTCCGGGAGTATACTCGCTCCAATCTTTTTCGGAAAGGAGCTCTTCTCATGGCGAAGTACGCAGTCACTACCATGACTAAGAAGACCGCAGCTTATACTGGCTACGGTTATTACGCGTACACCCGTTTGAAGAGCAGAGAAAAGTAGATTCCGGAAAATGCGGCCGCATTAATCATGATCACTTATCTCGCTCGGGATAAGTGATCTTTTTTTATCCGGAATCTTATCAGAAAAAAAGTGAGGAGGAGTACCATGGATCTGCACGATTTCAGGGATGTTGCCGAGAACTACGACCGATATCTGGAGGTCATGTACACTCAGGGAACGGATCATCACGAGGGGTTTCAGGAGTTTTACCTGGATCTGGCCCGGAAATACGGTTCCGGCGGCGTGGTGGACGTTGCCTGCGGCACAGGTGCCGTGCTGCTTTACCTGGCGGAGCGCGGTATCAGCGTCGACGGTACGGATCTTTCTGAGGAGATGTGTAAGGTTGCTTCTGCCAAAGCAGAAGCTCTCGGTCTTTCCCTGAACATTATCCCCGCGGATATGACAAAATTCAGTTCCGGTAAAAAGTATTCCCTGGCCATCATCGCCCGCAGCGGTTTCATGCACCTGCCGGACCAGGCCCTGCAGATTGCCGCCCTGAAAAACCTGCGGGAGCAGCTGCTTCCCGGAGGCATCCTGACGCTCAATACCTTCGACCCCTGGCCGCCGATACAGGCAGCCCAGATGCAGACGTCTCCCGATGATTATTCCTTCCGTCTGGAATACGTCAACCATGACGGAAACCGGGAAAAGATTTATAATGCGATCAGTTACAATCCTTATACGCAGCAGATGAGCGGCAACTGGAAATTCGTTGAATACAACGATAAGGACGAAATTATCGGCGAAAGGATCCGTCCCCTGATGATGCGTCAGACAACGCGGTGGGAAATGTTCCTCCTGGCGCAGCTCTGCGGTTTTGAAGTGCTGGATATTTATCGCGGTTATAAAGGAGACAAGGAGGATCTGAAAGATCCTGCCTCTGCTTCCCGGTACCAGAGCAACCTGATCTGGATTTTAAAGAGAAAGGAACAGTGATTCAAATGATCCGGAAAGTTGAACGAGCAGATATTACCGAATGTGTCCGGGTAATCCGGGAGAGTTTCCGGACAGTTGCGGATGAATTTGGTTTTACAAAAGAAAATGCTCCCCGGTTCACCGCTTTTGCCATGACAGAGGAATGGCTGCTCTGGCAGATGGAGGGTGAGCACCGGCTGATGTTTGCAGATGTGGAAGACGGCATTATCCGCGGATATTATTCCCTGAAGCTTCTTGATTCCGGTGAGTGTGAACTGAGCAACCTGGCGGTTCTTCCGAAATACAGGCATCAGGGAATCGGGGAGAAACTGCTGAAACATGCGATGGATACGGCCAGGGAACAGCATTGCAAAGTTATCAACCTGGGCATTGTGGAAGAGAACACTGTCCTCCGGCAATGGTATGAACGCAACGGAGCGGTTCATACGGGCACGGAGAAATATGATTTCTTTCCGTTCACCTGCGGATATATGAAGTTCTGCCTGTAAACAGGAGCCTGAAGTCAAAATACTGAATTGATCTCCCGTTTCACGCTGCTAAAAAAGAGAAAGGAAGGATATTCCCTATGAATAAAACCGGAACACAGACCCTGGAAACCCATCGGCTGATCCTTCGGCCGTTTAAAATCGAAGACGCTGAAGATATGTTCAATAACTGGGCTTCCGACCCGGAAGTCACCCGTTTCCTGACCTGGCCCACACATTCCAGCGTGGATATTACCCGCATGGTATTGAATGACTGGATTTCTCACTATGAGGACGGCGATTTCTTTCAGTGGGCAATAGTCCTGAAGGAGACCGGCAGCGTTATCGGCAATATTGCTGTTGTGCACTTAATTGAGCAGCTTGAGGAAGCAGAAATCGGCTACTGCATGGGCAAAGCTTTCTGGGGCCGGGGGATCATGCCGGAAGCCCTGCGGGCTGTTATGGATTACCTTTTCGACACCGTCAGCCTCCATCGCATCACTGCCCATCATGATGTAAACAACCCCAAATCCGGACGTGTCATGGCAAAAGCCGGTATGCTGAAAGAAGGCATTCAACGCGGAGCCGGAAGAAACAATCAGGGCATCTGTGATGTCTGCTGCTACGCCTTGCTGCAGAGCGACCGCACCCCGGTGGAACGCCATACGTCTCCCGCTCCGGTCATTGTCCGTTTTGCCCGGGAAGAGGATCTGGAAGCAGTAAATAAACTGCGCAAAGTGGTTAATGATTTACATGTGAAAGGTAAACCCGATGTCTTTAAACCCGGTTTCTGCGACGAGCTGCGGGATTACCTTTTCACAATCTGGAAGGATCCCGATCAGGAAATTGTCGTGGCGGAAGCAGAAGGAAAAGTCTGCGGCTTTGCCATTCTGCACCATATCAACAGGCCGGAAAACCCCTTCATGTTTGAGCGGGATTTCCTGGATATCGATGAATTCTGCGTGGATGAAAACTTCAGGCGGCAGGGTGTTGCCAGCGCCATGATCCGTTTCATTCTTGATTTTGTAAAGGAAAAAGGGTTCAAGCGGCTTGAGCTGAACATGTGGGAGTTCAACCGCGGTGCCCTGGCTTTCTACGAAGCTGCAGGCTTCAAAACCTTCCGAAGATATATGGAGATTATGTAATCATAAAGGAAACTGTCACATTCACCGCCATGCGGTGAATATATCACAAAGGACGGCCATCGGCCGTCCTTTATTTCACATCTGCCGTCAGGCAGATATTTCATTTCCCGCAGGAGTCAATTTCCCTCAGATCCTTTACGATCCTGTCTTCCTGCCCCGTTGCCTCAACGCAGGTGTCCGGCGCCAGGAAAAGCAAAGCCTTCACGCCTGCGTCCTTCGCGCAGTAAACGTCCAGCGTCCGGTCTCCCACATACCAGGTCTGTTCCGGATCCAGGCCGTATTTCTCTACCAGGAACCTCACCCCTTCACCCGAGGGTTTGGGCGCAAATCCATACATGGAGGTTACCACTTCCCTGAAGCACTTCAGGACTCCCAGCCGCTCCAGGATCGGTTCGGAGGAACTTCCCCGGTGTGTATAGACAAAATGAACAGCCCCGGCTTCCTGCAGCCTTTCCAGCGTTTCCTTCGCTCCGTTAATCAGGGTGATCAGGTCATCCAGTGCGTGTGTATGCTTCTGGTACTGGGCGAACACTTCTCGCACCGTCTTTCCGCACTGACTGCCGATCTCCTCCATGTAGGCAGTGCAGGATTTCTGCTTCACAACTTTCAGGATATAATCTTTCGGATCATTTATTCCTTCATCAGCTGCCGTTCTGGCGGCTGCCTCAACAATCACGCCATAGGAATCCAGCAATGTACCGTCCAGATCCCAGATATACGCTGTCATTTCCGGTCACTCTCCTCCGCCGGCGTCAGTACCGGTCTTTGTCATTATACAGAAACCCGACCGGATTGCAAACCAATAACCGCGCACTTGTATTCCCGCCATCCTGATGTATAATCTCCATATACTGTTTTGCAGGGAGGGTTGCTCATGGCGCCGTATTCCCATCGGGTTCAGTACTATGAAACCGATATGATGGGTGTTGTTCATCATGCCAACTATATCCACTGGATGGAGGAAGCCCGGATCCAATGGATGGATCAGCTGGGGTTCCCGTACACGGCTATGGAGGAAAAAGGAATCGTCTCCCCGGTCAAAGCCATCTCCTGTGAATATAAGACTCCCTGCACCTTCGGGGATACGGTCAGCGTGGACATATCGGTCGAATCTTTCAATGGCGTCGTGATGACCATCCGCTATGTCATGCGAAAGAACCCGGACGATATCGTCTGTGAAGCCCGATCCGAGCATGTCTTCCTGACCCGGGAAGGCCGCTTTGTCCGGTTAAAGCGGGAGATGCCGGATTTCTGCGAGGCAATCGAAAACTCTATGAACACAGTAACAGGAAAGGAACAGGAATCATGAAAACCATTTATCTTGCCGGCGGCTGCTTCTGGGGAATGCAGAAGTTCTTTGATCAGTTTGACGGCGTTCTCCACACGGAAGTCGGTTATGCCAACGGTCCGGACAAAGCTCCCTCCTATGAGGATGTCTGCGCTGACAGCGGTCATGCCGAAACCCTCCGCATCGATTATGACGAAACCAGTATCACACTGGCGGAACTGCTGAAGTACTATTTCATGGTTATTGATCCCCTGTCCGTCAACCGCCAGGGACATGATGAAGGCATTCAGTACCGTACCGGTATCTACTATACGGATGAATCCCTCCTTCCGGAGATTCAGGCCTTTTATCAGGCGGAAGAAAAGAAAGCCGGCGCAAAGCTGGCTGTGGAGCTGGAGCCCCTCCGGAATTTCTTTTCTGCCGAGGAGTATCACCAGAAATACCTGGACAAGAATCCCGGCGGTTACTGCCATATCCCGAATCAGTATTTCAACCTGAAAAAATAACCCGATTCTTACGAACCAGGTCATCTTTCAAATGTATTTGCGCAGGCTGACCCACAGCCTGCTCTTTTTTGTTTCATATTCAATCCCGTCATATATGGCCTTGCCGAAGCCCCGAACCGAAAGGATATCTCCTTCCTTCAGCCTTGTGCTTTTATCCGTTATGACCCGTCCGTTCACAAAAACTTTTTCTGCGCCAAACAGCTTTTCCGCCTGTCCACGGGACAACCCCGTGAAGGCTGCCGTTATGGCGTCCAGCCGTTCCGAAATCACATTCAGCCGCAATGGTGCATACTCCGGCTGAACCTCCGGAATGCCTGTTCCGCACACCTCCGCAGTCACAGCCGTTTTGCGAACCTGCGTCAGGGAAGCGGCCAGCATTTCCGCCGCCGAGGACAGGCAGAAGAACCATGCCCGTTTCCCCTTCACCAGGATATCCCCGGTCAGGCTGCGGTCTATGCCCAGGTTCATGATTGCACCCAGATAATCCCTGTGTGACAGTTCCTCCGCGTATTTCATGGACTTTGGCGTCACCGCCACCACACTGATCGGCGGTTCCGCCGGTCCCGCGTCCCTTTCATCCCCCGCTACCAGGATTTTCCGTTCTGCCGCCTCGTATCCGCCTGTCAGGATAAAGGCATATCGGGCTGCTTCCGGACTGCGCAGCAGTTCGTCCTGTTCCGCCGGGGACAAAAAGCCGGAATACTGCCAGTTTCCGGTTCGTTCGCTTCTCCGGCACAGGTCCAGCAGATGCCGGAGCGTTGCTTCATTCTCGTTCATATAGCCTCGTTTAACTGATAGAATGATCTTCAGGTCCGGATCAGATCCGGCTTTTTCTTTTCACTGTTTTATTCTATCCTCCCGGATATTGTATGGCAAGATAAAAACAACCAGAAATAAGTATTGTTTAATCATTTGTTGGTACAACTTATTGACATAATGTACGTACAACGGTGTATAATTAATCAACAAAAATGATTAAGGAAGGGGATCTTGGATGAGCGAAATTCTTTCTCTGGCCAAGGCTTACGAAAAGTATTTCAAAATCGGAGCAGCGGTTTCCCCTATGCAGGTCAAAAAGCATCACGACCTGCTTCTGCAGCAGTTCAACAGTCTGACGGCAGAAAACGAAATGAAGTATGAACCGACCGAACCGGAGGAAGGGAAATTCTGTTTTGATCTGGCAGATCCCATTGTGGCTATGGCACGGGAGATGAGCGTGAAAATCCGTGCCCATGCGCCTGTCTGGCATAACCAGACGCCCGCCTGGATGTATCTTGACGGTGACCGTCCCGCCGCGCCGGAGTTGATTTATGAGCGCATTGACGCCCACACGAAAGCCCTGTGCGAACACTTTAACCAGGATGTATATGCCTGGGATGTGGTGAATGAAGCCACCCGGGATGACGTACCCGATCCGGAAAAGAATCCGGGAGAAAGCCCCGTTTATCGCAACAGTGAGTACTATAAACTCTGCGGCACCGGCTTCATCGAAGCAGCCTTCCGCTCCATGTCCAAATATGCCGCCCCTGATGCCCAGCTCTTTTATAACGACTATAGCGAAACTGTCCCGGATAAACGGGATCGTATCGTTTCCCTGATCCGTAACCTGCAGGAAAAAGGCTGCCGCGTCGACGGTATCGGTATGCAGCAGCACCATATGGCAGTTCCCGATTATGACGAAATCAAACGCTCCATCGAAATCTACGCAAATATGGGTCTGCGTATCCATGTGACCGAGCTGGATATCTCCATGATGGCCACCTTCAATCAGGGTAATTACCGCCTTAAGCCGGGAGACCCGGGATTTGAGGAATATATTAAGGAAGCACTGAAAACAACTCCCGAAAAGCTCGCAAAGATCAACGAAATCTACGTCAAACTCTTCGAGATCTATCGCAGCTATGCCGATGTGATCGACTGCGTCACCACCTGGGGTATAGCGGACGATTATACCTGGCTGGATTTCTTCGGAATGAAGCCTGGTTCACCAATCATCAAGCAGCATCCTCTGCTCTTTGACATCAACGGTGAACCAAAACCCTGTGTCGCGCAGCTCATCGATGCCGTCAAAAACTGACCCAAACCAGACAAGGGGACGGTTCTTTTGTCTGGTTCGAACAATTTGTCATCCATGAAACACAGCAGCCGTCCGGACTTTCCGGACGGCCGTCTTCTTATGCCTGCTTATCTTTTTTCTGTTCAGCCTGATACGCCTTCAGCTTCTCTGTGAAGAAGTTCAGCTTCCAGGTCACCTTGTCCAGGTGCTCCTGCATCTCAGCCATCCGTTCCAGCACCCGTTCCCGATGTTCCCGCAGAAGCTCCACCCGCTCTTCAAGCGTGTGATCTCCTTCATGGGTCAGCTTAACAAAGCGTGCAATCTCCTGGATGGACATACCGGTATTCTTCAGGCACCGAATCAGTCCCAGCCGTTCCAGGTCTTCCTCTGAATACTGCCGGAACCCTCCCTGGCTGCGTTCCACGCCGGAGATCAGGCCTTCCTTCTCATAATACCGCAGGGTATGGGTTGAAAGTCCCGTTTTATTGCTTACATCCTGAATCGAATACATATCGAACCTCCCGGTTATCACCTTAGAGTAAACTTCAACTTCATGTCAATTCTACCCGATAAACTCCTGTCTGTAAAGATCAGGAGTTTATATCATGTCGCGAAGCGATATTTCATATTGGCCGGAACGGCCAATATTTCACAAATCAGCGTAGCTGGTTTATTTCACATCCGTCGCAGACGGATATTTCATTTTCAAGTCAAACCTTTCCGGCCTGTCAACTGATCATCAATATCCGATTTCCTTCAGTATCCTGTCCGTAACCCGTGCAACCAGCAGTGAGAAGTCCTTAGACACATGCGGCTTTTCTCCGGTCAGGATACAGTGGCTCAGCTGTTCCGATTCCAGGGCATAGTTGTTCGGTGCTGTCACCGTCTTTGTTTCCTTCACCCCATTCTTGATGATGGTATAAGGAATCTCACCACACTGGTTGAACTCCACCGGGGATACGATCTCGCCCAGGGTCCCGTGGATATGGAACCGGTCCAGCCGTCCGGTCGGCAGCAACATGCCGCAGTCCAGGTTTGCCACCGCTTCATTTTCATACAGCAGCAGGGCTGAAGTGAACAGGTCAATCTTTTTGTCAGAGAACTGTGCTGTCGCCCGTACAGTATCCGGCTCCTTCCCCAGCATCCACATTGCCATGCTGATTGCATAGCAGCCGAGGTCATACAGGGCTCCGCCGTATGTTTCCTTCCGCAGGCGGATATCCGTATCCGGTCTCCTGCCGGTGATGAATGCAGACTCCAGGTACCGGATTTCTCCGATCACGCCGGCGTCCAGCTCTGCCTTCACAGCTTTCACAAACGGGCTGTGCAGATAGGCAAAGGCTTCCATCAACATAACGCCGTTTTCCTCCGCCGCCTGGAACATCTCTTTAGCCTGCGCTTCTGAAACCGCCAGCGGCTTTTCACACAGCACATGTTTCTTTGCCTTCAGGGCTTTAACCGTCCACTCACAGTGAATATCATTGGGCAGCGGAATATAAACCGCTTCCACCTCCGGATCTGCCAGCAGTTCATCATAGCTGCCGTAAGCCTTCTGAAAGCCAAACTCTTCCTGATATAGTTTTGCTTTTTCCAGTTTTCTGCCCGCAATGGCATACAGCTCGCAGTGCTCCGCCAGCTGCATGCCCGGTATTGTCTGTCCCCGGGCAATATCCGCTGTTCCCAGTACGCCCCACTTAACTTTTCTCATAATAATCCTCCCGTAAGTATAAAACGTTTTCCTTTGTCTCAATCATAAACCTTAAAGTTTACTCTAAGTCAACAGCCGCAAATGATAAAGTCATATCCATCATTCACAATGTGAATACCATTCCCCCGCTTCGCCCGATTTATGTGCGTCAGTGTCTTTGCGGACAAAGGCGCAGCGCAATCGGAGGATGTGGTTCGGTTTTTCAGCAACTCTCCGCCGCAGCGGATAATTCTGAATTATGAATTTTGAATTGGAAACTGCCACTTGTTTACTATTGACTTAGAGCTAGCTCTAAGGTCTATCATATCCTTACACCAGAAATTTTTCTCCCCTGACACATTAGGAAGGAGGATCTTTATATGAAATACCGCACCATGGGTAAACTCGGCATCAAATCCTCTGCCTTCGGCCTGGGCTGCATGCGTTTCAATGGCGCCGCCTCCGGAGACAGCGTCATTGACGAACAGAAAGCCGTCTCCCTGATTCGCCGGGCCATCGACGGCGGCGTCACCTACATCGACACCGCCTATGTCTATCTGGACAAAACATCCGAAATTGTCCTGGGTAAAGCCCTGCAGGACGGTTACCGAGACAAGGTCACCATCGCTACCAAAGTCCCGCCGGATGCGGTCAACAGCCGTGCGGATATGGAAGCCATCCTGGCGGAAGAGCTGAAAAAGCTGCAGACAGACCATATCGACTTCTACCTCATGCATGCCATGAACAAGCAGAAGTGGGAGCATATGAAAGCCATCGGCGCGCCTCAGTTCTTTGATGATATGAAAAAGGAAGGAAAGATCCGCTACAAGTGCTTCTCCTTCCACGGCCCCTACGAGGAATTCGAGTATATCCTCAATGACTGGGACTGGGATATGTGCCAGATTCAGTATAACTTCATGGACATCAACAATCAGGCCGGCACCAAAGGCCTGGAGCTTGCCGGAAGCAAGGGCATCCCGGTAGTCATCATGGAAGGCCTCCTCGGCGGCCGTCTGGCCAATGCACCGGACAACGTGCAGGCGCTCTACGATGCCTTCCCGGTAAAACGTTCTCCCGTGGAATGGGCTTTCCGCTGGCTCTGCAACCATCCGGAAGTATCCGTAGTCCTGTCCGGCTGCAACGAAGCGGAACAGATTGATGAAAACCTGCGGATCTTCGATACTGTGGATACCGGCATCATGAGTGAGGAAGAACTGAAGCTCATGGACGATGTTCGTGCTGCCTACATCAGCCGCACCAAGATCGGCTGCACCGGCTGCCGCTACTGCATGCCCTGTCCCAACGGCGTCAACATTCCCGGTCTGTTCTCCGTCTGGAACAATGTGTCCCTCTACGGTATTGACCCAAAGGAAGATTGGGGGTTCAGGATGATCATGAAGAATGATGCCGGTGCAGATAAGTGTCTCGCCTGCGGTGCCTGTGAAGCCGCATGCCCCCAGCACCTGAACATTATCGACAGCCTGAGCACCGCCTGGAGCGAGTTGAACCCTTAATGATGTAATGAATATCTGAAAGGAAATTTCTGCCAGCATGAATAATTTTACCTTCTATTCTCCCACCTGTTTCGTCTTCGGTAAGGATTCTGAAAGCCAGGCCGGTGCGCTGGTCAGGCGTTTCGGCGGAAGCCGTGTCCTCATCCACTTCGGCGGCGGCAGCGCCCTGCGTTCCGGTTTGATCGACCGGGTGGAAGCCTCCCTGGAAGCTGCGGGCATCACCAGTTTCCGCCTCGGCGGCGTAAAACCCAATCCCCGCAGCGGTCTGGTTTATGAAGGCATAGAACTCTGCCGCAGGGAAAAGATCGATTTCATTCTCGCCGTCGGCGGTGGTTCTTCCATTGACTCTGCCAAGGCAATTGCTGCCGGTACTGTCTATGACGGAGACTTCTGGGATTTCTACAGCGGCAAGCCGATTACTGAAGCACTTCCCGTCGGTACTGTGCT
Organism: Clostridiales bacterium FE2011; assembly: GCA_017569305.1. NCBI lineage: Bacteria > Bacillati > Bacillota > Clostridia > Eubacteriales > Clostridiales bacterium FE2011. The sequence continues at coordinate 1,203,808 of CP069418.1, forward strand.
GACCATCTCCGCCGCGGGCAGCGAAGGCAGCCCGGACAGCGTCATCACGCTGGAAAACGGCATGTATAAACGGGGTGCCAGCGGTGATGCCATCCGTCCGAAGTTCTCTATCCTGAATCCCGCCCTGACCCAGACGCTGCCGGCTTTCCAGACAGCCGCCGGCATCACGGACATCATGGCCCACCTGTATGAGCGCTACCTCACCAACACCAAAGAGGTGGAAGTCACCGACCGGATGATCGAAGCGCTACTGCTGACCATGATTCACGAAGGTCCGCGGGTCATCGCTGATCCGAATAACTATGAAGCCCGTGCAAACATCATGTGGGCCGGTATGATGGCACATAACAACTCCTGCGGTGTCGGCCGCAGCCAGGACTGGAACAGCCATAACATTGAGCATGAGCTCTCCGCCCTGTATGACTGCGCTCACGGTGCCGGCCTGGCAGTGACCCTGCCCGCCGTCTTCACCTATGTCATGAATCATGACGTTATGCGCTTTGCCCAGGTTGCCATCCGGGTCTGGGGCTGCCAGATGGACTTTGCCCATCCGGAAGTTACTGCCAAAGAGGGCATTGAGAAGCTGCGTCAGTTCTTCATCTCCATCGGTATGCCCCGCAACTTTGCGGAACTCGGCGCCCGTGAGGAAGATATTCCCGTGCTGGTCGAGAACCTCTGCCGCGGCGACGGCCGTCCCGGAACCATCTCCGGTTTCGTCACCTTGAATGAGGATGATTGTGCTAACATTTACAGATTGATGCTGTAAGCATCAATCTGTAAATGTTCACTCTTCACTCTTCACTTTTCACTCTTCACTCATCACCGCAGACCGGAGGTCTCCCTCCGGTCTGTATACTCTTCACTGGAGAATTCTCCCGAGGTTTTTATGCGCAAGCAATTCGCCTGGCTGTGGAAGAATATGGACGCGCCCTTCCGCCGCCGCCATGTCATCGCCCTGTGCGTATGCGCCTTCACCTGTCTTTTGCTGCTGGTGAACCCTGCGCTTTCCCAGCGTCTCATTGATGACGTCATTGTTGCAGGCAATCCGGAACCCCTGCTTTCCATCCTGGCTGTCATGCTGGTGGTCAAGCTCGGCCGGGAAGGCCTGCGGTATATGATGGTCATCTTTCTGGAAAAAGATTCCCAGAATGTGGTCTTCAATCTTCGCCGCCGTCTGTTCAGCAAAATGCAATATAACGATATGGCCTTCTTTGATACCCACCGCACCGGCGACCTCATGACCCGTATGAGCGCCGACCTGGACTGGTGCCGTCATTTCCTGAGCTATATTGATTACCGCATCATCGACGCGGTATGCACTTTCCTCTTTGCTACAATTTATCTCCTGCTGGTCAATTGGAAGCTGACCCTGCTTCTGATTATCATTACGCCTATCCTGCTGCTGATCACCAAATTCTTTTCCCGTCACGTCCGTCCCCGCTTTGTTTTTATGCGTGAAAAGCTGTCGGAGATGAACACCGCGGCACAGGAAAACATCGCCGGCAACCGGGTCGTGAAAGCCTTTGCCCGGGAGGAGTATGAGAAGGAGCGGTTTGAGCAGAAGAACCAGGCTTTCATGGACAGTCATCTGCGCATCAATAAGCTCTGGCTCACTTTCTTCCCCATTATCGAGCTGCTGGTCAACGCCATTCAGCTGGTCACGGTCTTCGTGGGCGGCCTGTTCATCATCAGGGGTGAACTGACTCCCGGCGAACTGGCCATCTTTACAGGACTCAGCTGGGCTGTCTCCAACCCCATGCGGGAGCTTGGCAACCTGATCAACGACCTGCAGCGTTTCTCCACCTCCGCCGCGAAGGTCATGGAGCTGTATTACGGCACACCCTCCATTGTGGATGCCCCGGATGCGGTTGCCCATGAACGTATGCAGGGAAAGATCGAGTTTGATCACGTTTCCTTCCGTTTCGATACCAAGCCGGTCCTCACAGACGTATCCTTCTCGGTTCAGCCCGGTCAGACCGTGGCCGTCATGGGTCCCACAGGAAGCGGCAAAACCACGCTCATTCACCTGCTGGCCCGGTTTTATGATGTCTCCGAAGGCGCCATCCGGGTGGATGACTGTGATGTAAAACAATGGAAGCTCAGTGAGCTCCGGGGCGGCATCGGCACCGCCACCCAGGACGTCTTCCTCTTCTCGGATACCGTGGAAGGCAATATCGCCTTCGGCGATCAGTCCCTGACCCAGGAAGATGTTATGGATTTCGCCCGTCGGGCAGATGCCGCTGAATTTGCCGAAAAGCTTCCGGAAGGCTATGACACCATCATCGGCGAGCGCGGCGTCGGTCTCTCCGGCGGCCAGCGCCAGCGGATTGCCCTGGCCCGCGCCATGGCGGTCCGACCCGGCATCCTCATCATGGATGACACCACCTCCGCCGTGGACAGCGAGACAGAGCAGTATATCCAGGATCAGCTGCGCCACCTCCCCTATGAGTGCACCAAGTTCATCATTGCCCAGCGGATTTCTTCCATGCGGGACGCTGATCTGATCCTTGTCCTGCAGGATGGTAAAATCACCGAGCGCGGAACCCACAGTGAACTGCTGGCTATGAGGGGTTATTACTGGCAGACCTACTGCCTGCAATATGGCATCCCCATGGATGAAGAACAATCTACAGCCTCCGGCAGCAACAGTGCTGTCGGCGCCCCGGCTGCCGGAATGGGGGTGTAAGAGATGGCAAGGAATAAATTCGACGTTGACGAGCGTCTGGAATCCCCGTTCCGCTGGCAGCACCTGAAGCGGGCAGGCAAATACATTGCCCGTCATAAATACAAAATGCTGGCCGCGTTGCTGCTCAGCGCCATGGCCAGCGTTGCCTCCCTCTTTATCCCCAAGATCACCCAGTGGGTGCTGGATGAAGCCGTTCCCAACAAGGATACCGCCATGATCGGCCGGATGGCCCTCCTCTTTGTGGGCATCATCGCCCTGGGCATCGTGTTTACCACCATCCGTTCCCGGATGATGGCCCACGTCAGTCAGCGAATCATTCATGATATCCGCAGCGATCTGTTCGCCCACCTGCAGAAACTGCCCTTCAGCTATTACGACTCCCGGCCCGCCGGCAAAATCCTTGTCCGGGTCATCAACTACGTCAACTCTGTCTCAGATATTCTCTCCAACGGCATCATCAACATGATCCTGGAGATCATTAACCTGGTCTTCATCGTGGTCTTCATGTTCTCCACCAATACCACCCTGGCACTGGTCATCATCGCCGGCCTGCCGTTCTTCATCGGAATCATCATCCTCATCAAACCCCGCCAGCGCCGTGCCTGGCAGAACCAGAGTAACAAGAACAGCAATTATAATGCCTATCTGGCGGAATCCATCGACGGCGTCCGCGTCAGTCAGCTCTTTGACCGTCAGGAGGTTAACATTTCCATCATGGAACGGTTGGCCAACGCCTGCCGTGATGCCTGGCTGCGTGCCATAAAAATCAGCAACACCGTCTGGCTCTCCAGCGAAACCATGACACAGCTGGTTCTGACCTTCCTCTATATCGCCGGCGTCTACTGGATGGGTGGCGGCAAGATGGTCTCCTTCGGCGTGATCCTCGCCATGGGACAGTATGTCAGCCGTTTCTGGCAGCCCATCACCAACCTGGCAAATATCTATAATTCCTTCGTCAACAACATTGCCTACCTCGAACGGATCTTTGAAACCATGGACGAGCCGGTCATCGTGGATGACGTACCGGATGCGGAAGAGCTTCCGCCTATCACCGGTGAAGTGGATTATCAGGATGTCACCTTCGCCTATGAGGAAAACATCAACGTCCTGGAGCACATGAATCTCCACGTCCGTGCCGGTGAAAGCATCGCCCTCGTTGGTCCTACCGGAGCGGGAAAGAGCACCGTTATCAATCTGCTTTGCCGCTTCTATAACCTGAACGGCGGAAAAATCCTCCTGCACGATCAGGATGGCAAAGCGCACGATATCAGCCAGGTGACGCTCCATTCCCTGCGCAGCCAGCTGGGTATCATGCTGCAGGACAGCTTCATCTTCTCCGGCACCATCATGGACAACATCCGCTACGGCCGTCTGGATGCCACGGACTGTGAAGTCATCCAGGCCGCCCGTCGTGTCCGGGCAGATGAACTCATCCGGAAGATGCCCCAGGGCTACCAGACAGAGATCAAGGAACGCGGCGGCAATCTCAGCCAGGGCGAAAAACAGCTCATTGCCTTCGCCCGGACGCTCCTGTCTGACCCGGCCATCCTCATCCTGGATGAAGCAACTTCCTCCATTGATACCCAGACGGAAAAACTTCTTCAGGAAGGCATCCGGGAGATGCTCCGGGGCCGGACCAGCATCATCGTTGCCCACCGGCTCAGCACCATCAAAAACTGTGACCGGATCCTGTATATCAGCAACAAAGGCATCGCTGAAATGGGATCCCATGATGAACTGATGGCGAAAAAAGGCCTCTACTATCAGCTGTATACAGCACAAGTAGATCCGTCAGCTTAAGCTGGCGGATCTTTTTTATCTTCATATATTCTTTTCAATATCATTCTCATCGGCAAGCCGATTTCTTGCGCGGCCTCTGCTGTTAATCCTTCATCAATTCGTTGAATTTCTGTTTGAACATGTCGCTTGTGATCTCTTTGTTTTCATCCATCGCCCTTCTCAGGCTTTCCAGCGCGGTTGGCCCTCCGTTGTCATATACATTTGATACACATACATGGTCCGCAAAAACGATATTCTCCAGCGTCCTCAGCGGATTCGCATCAAACTCCCTGGCCATCCTCACAGCTTCCCGCATGCTGTCTTCTGCCTCCCTGCCTTTGCCGCTTCTATCCTCTCCAAAGGCCCGTACCAGATAATAAAGGCTGATAATCTTGTCCAGGTAACACACTTTTTCCGGGTCATCCTTCAGGTTCTTCAGGTAATCGATTGTCCACTGGGCAGCCCGGATGCCCTTTTCTACCTCTTTTGTTTCCCTGTAGTAGATAATATAACCGCTGATAACACTGATCATCTGGCTGATACTGTTCAGGAAAGCGGTTTCCGTGTATTTGATACCTTCCTTCAGCTGCTTTTCTTTCTCAATCAGGATTAGTCCGATCTCGGCGTCATTGTTGCCGCACAGGTTATTTTTCTTATATTCTTCAACGGCTTTCTTATAGTCTTCCAGCGAGGAATAGCATTCGGCTATATAGTTACGCAGTTCAACTTCATTGATCTCCGGATCTTTGTTCTGGGAAAACAGGTCAATCGCGTGCCGGAGCAGCTCAATGGCCCGTTTCAGTTCGTCATGTTGGCGATAAACGACGCCGATCTGCATATGGCATTTTGCCGCTCCGAGGACTATGTCGAAATGATTGGGAAATTTGATCAGCAAACTGTCATATTCCTTTGCGGTTTCCTCAATCGTATGTTCCTTGTAAAAGGCTTTAAGTCTCTCTACTTCTGTTTCCGCGTTGTTTCCGTGCATCGTGAACCCGATCAGAGCATCGACCGATACATGAAATAGTTCGGCAATCTGCATGACATACAGGAGATCTGGTTCAGAAGCTCCTCGCTCCCATTTCGAGATGGTACCCAGCGTGATTCCGAGCCTCTCTGCAAGCTGTTCCTGGCTGAGGCCCATGTTTTTCCGATAAATGCGGATATTTTCTGCCAGTTTATTTTCCATGTCTTTCCTCCGGAAATGATCATATTGTGATTGACGGAAATCGTGTTTGTCATGATTGCTTCCTCCTTATCAGCTTTCGCCGTTTTCCTTGGTTCGCAATCATCATACCTGATCCACCGTTTCCATTGAACACCCAATTCGTATAATTTGTCAAATATATATTCTACATTTCGTAGAGTTTCTATGGTTCTTTCAGGATCAGCCATTCCGTAACAACATCATTCCCGTTATGCATAAATAACGAGCAAACCCCTGTGCACGCACAGGGGTTTGCTCGTTTCTATCTATTCACTTCCGCTGCGTCCGCGCTGCCTTTGCCGTTCCCGGATTTACCTCTTGCCATGAACGCCTCCGCCAGTCACCCCGCAGCCTCATTGGACTTCCTGTATCCTTTATGCGGGTCTCCCTTTCTTCCTCTCACCTCCTGTTATTTTACTGTCCCTCTTCTTTGTGACTACATTATTACACACTTTATTTCGATTGTCAACACTTTTTTAACAATTTTGTAAAATATTTTTTATTTTGAATATCAATCTCCTGTGTGAATCGCAATTGCTTCAAACGGAGCTTTCAGTTCCACCGTCAGCCTGCCGTTCTCCAATGCAATCTTATTGTCTTCGCTGTTCATCACCCTCAGGATCCGTTTCCCGGATACCGGCAGCGTAACCTTTTCAGGCAGTTCCCCGCCAAAGGTATGGATCACCGTCAATGTTTCCCCGCCTGCCGTCCGGCAGACTGCCTGCCATCCTTCCGGATGCCGCCAGCTCTCGGAAACCTCTCCGTGGAAGGTGGAAATTCCGTCCCGGATGATGTCCCTCACTTCCTTGAAGAAGCTGATTCCTTCATCCACCTTAGCCCACTGCTCTTCGGACAATTCCCACACATCTCCGGAGATGCACATCACCCCCAGGAAGGTGTTGATCAGGGAATAGTTGATCCTGCGGATGCTGTCCTTCGCCCGCAGCGCCGCCCAGATCTGGGACTGTCCCGGCAGGATCAGCCGGTGCAACTGGGCCGCGATAATCGGAATCTCGTCGCACTCATGTGCGTCAGAAAAAGATGCCATATCCGTCACGCCCATCAGCGAGGGCTCCAGCCGGTGTCCGCCGGAGGAACAGTTTTCAATCCAAAGGTTCGGGATTTTTTTCCGCATCCGGCGGAAGAACCCAAGCATGGCCTGCATATTCTGCCGCAGGCCTTCGCCCAGGCTGTCCGGATCGTCACATCCCACGCCGATACAGTCGTTATAGTCAATCTTCGTATAGCCAAAGCCGCATTTCTTCAGCAGGCCGATTACCCGTTCATCAAGGTATGCCTGAACCTCCGGCTTGCGGAGATCCATAAACCTGCGATTATCTGTATCGATCACCGTACCCCGGCGGGTCAGCAGCATTTCTACTTTCCGGAATATTTCCGCTCCCTTTGCACAGGTTTCCGGCTCAAACCAGATCCCGGGAATCATGCCGTGCGCCCGGATCATGTCCGCCGTTGCCTTCAGGCCCTGGGGGAACATATTTTTTTCTTCCGGAATCCAATCCCCGCCGCACTCATGCCAGGCCACACCTTCCCTGCGGTACCAGCCCGCGTCAATCACCAGGAAATCGATCCCGTGTCCCTGGATACGGTCCGCGATCTTTGTCAGGTTCTCATGGCTCGGATCGCCCCAGGTCGTGCAGTATTCGTTGAACAGCACCGGCAGTTCCGCATCCGGCCGGGGCATATTAGCCCGGTGGACTGTCAGCAGCCGCTGGCTCACCCGGTCAATGCCGCCGCGTCCCACCGTCACATAAGCTTCAGGTGTTTCAAAGCTTTCTCCCGGTGCGACAGTCTTCGCCCACTGGCCGAAATCCTCATCCGGCAGGGACGCCATCATATTCAGTCGGTCATCCTTCCGGCGGATTTCCATCTGCCAGGAGGAAGGACAGGCTATCTGCATCGCCCAGGTCACGTCGTTTGCCGTGTCCTCAACTGCCGCAAAGGGAAACCAGCCCCGCACCGGCATGGAGCCAACCTGGCCAAACTTCAGCACCCGTAGCGCATGGCCCGTCCAGGACCGCTCCAGCATCGCTTCCTCAATGGTATCCGTGATCAGCCTGCCCTCTGCGCTCCAGGCGCTTCCCGCCCGGTGCAGCAGCAGGGTACCGTGGGCATCTCCGTCCGCAAAGGGTGTAATCCCGCCAAAGTTCAGGCTGGAAAGCAGGTCCAGCGTCACCGGTTTCCCTGTCCGGTTTTCAAACCGGACAGAAACCCGCAGGGCTTCCAGTCCTTCTTCCCATTTCAGCGTATGGAAAACTGTGCGGCCGTTCTCGTCTGCAAGCTCGGTCACCACCGTATTGCCTTCCTTTACCTGATTCACAAAACGCATACGGTCGGTGGCTGTTGTTGTGGCCATCGTATGGCCGTTTCCGTAACCATTCGGCAGCTGGTCACCCCTTGCGTGAATCTGAACCAGGTTCTCCAGCGCATACTGATGTTCCCGCACCTGATCCTTCATCCCGGCCGGGACCAGGGTCATTCCCATATGGTTTTGTTCATCCAGCCACCAGGTTACAGTCATATCCCCAAACCGGTATTCGCTGTATTGTTTCATTTTTTCTCCTCCGGGTGTTTTCCGTTTAGCCAAAAGCATAAAGGAAAAGGCCCTGCGATGCAAGGTCTTTTCCTCTTCTTTTATGGATTCATTTTTGCATATTTATCCGCTCGTTCTGAACAAATCCATGTGCCTCATCAGTAATAATTCTGAATTCTTAATTCTTAATTCTGAATTATATTTATTCCTCTTCCGGTACTTCCGGCACATAGTCCGACAGGTAAGCACCTATGGAAGCTTCTGGCCAGGAAATATTCGACGCAATCTTATACTCGTGCAGCACCTGCGGATAGAAGTCAAAGTACACGTTGGAATACATCGGCAGCAGCGGCAGCTGCTCTGCGAAACGCTTCTGGAAGGCCAGCCATTTCGTGCAATAGCCCATCAGGTCTTCGGGCTCAGTCCGGCGCATATCCACTGCCAGTTTCCAGAGTTCGTCATCCGCCAGTCCGGAAGTTTTCCAGACGTGATGTCCTTCTTCATCCACCGTAAAACTAAGAGAAGGATCATACAGCAGGTCGAAGTTTGTCGCGAGGAAGTACATGTCATACTTCGTCTCGCTCATTCTGTAAAACTGGTACAGCATAGCGTCTGCGTCCATGGCTTCAACGATCAGCTCAATGCCGATCTCCGTCAGGGACTGTACCAGTGCGCCTTCCAGCGCTTCCCCGGCCGCACTTCCGGCCCCGTATGCCATCGTCAGCCGCAGCGGCACCAGGCCTTCTTCTGTCTGCTTATAGCGCAGCTTGTCAGATCCCTGGACAAAGCCGTCACCGTCTGCATTCCGGTTCCATCCGGCATTGTCCAGCAGCTCCGCGGCCTTTTCCAGGTCACGGTCATAGGGTTCTATACCATCCAGTGTCAACTCTTCCCATTGTTCAATGGTCTTCTCGTATTCCGCTTTTTCCTTTTCAGTGGCATTTTCATCCGGTTCGTCCACAGGATACTGTACCGTACCGTTCAGCAGCAGGTACATCCACTGTCCCATGCCGAAGTAGCCCATGCCCTTCATGCCGTAGCCATCCAGGGCTTCCTTCACCACTTCATCCCGGTCCGCGGCATATGCGATTGCCTGTCTTACAGCCAGGTCATCCAGCGGTGCGCGGTCTGTATTGAAGCTGATGAAACTCAGGCCGGTTCTGGCATAGTTGGCGGAAGTGTACATTTCATCCTCGGCTGCTTCGCCCAGCAGCTGCGTGATCGTCCCAGCGTCGCTGACCTTGTTCAGCAGCGTGACCTTACCTTCATGATAAGCATCGATCATCTCGTCCGAAGGCATCGAAATCATCGTGACCTTCTTGATCATAGGCTTCTGGCCTTTGGAATTGCCCTTGTACTGCGGGTTGATTTCAAACTTGGCCACGCCGTCCTCATAGGATGTCAGCACATACGGCCCGCTTGTTACAGACGGGTGTGTTTTGTAGCCGCTTGCTTCATCCAGGATCGTACCCTTCAGCAGATCTGCCGTAAATACGGCTTCATTTCCACCTTCTTTGTTGGTCAGGTATACGCCTTTGCCGTCATCCGCCACTTTCACGCCGGGAGCAATCACAGCAGCCGGATAAGGTATGCAGTCCAGCAGGCCCAGCTCGTAGAAGAAGGGCAGGTACGCGTGATCTATTGTGATGTGCATCAGGTGATCGTTCACTACTCTTACACCGGTCAGGTGATCGGTTTTTCCGCTGATGTAGTTGCTGTAGCCGGCAATATATTCCGGCTGGTGCACACCCGCGCCCAGTTCTTTCAGTTCCGGGGCCATGGTCAGCAGGATGGAGAAGGCATAATCCCAGGCGGTCACCGGTGTGCCGTCGCTGTAGAACAGATCTTCGTACAGGGCGATGATAAAGGTGATATCGCCGTTATCCGCCTGCTGCACATTCACACCGCTGATTACGGACTCATCTGGAACAAACACGCCGTCTTCCGTGTTCCATTCAATCAGGTTATATCCGTGGATCATGGCGCGTACGTCCATATCACTGCTGCCGTTTCCCCACAGATTGGTGAAGAAGTTCCCGGTCAGCGGCGTTGTGACGGCTACCGTCAGTTCTTCATAATCATATGTGATCTGCGGCTTTTCTTCAGCAACAGGTTCTTCCGCTGTTTCCGCCAGTCCGGCTGTAACAGCTGTCAGTGCCATCACGCATATGAGCAGATATGCCAGCAGTTTTTTCATTCAATCGTCCCCCTTGTTCACCTATAGGCCCGACACGCCGTTTCGGCGTGTCGGGGAAAGAAGTTATTTCGGGTGATTTTTTTACTCGATGGTTTCGCCGACATTGATACTGCCCAGACCGATGCCCAAAGGCGTCTCAAAGTCGTCAATCGTGATGATCACCGGGTTCTTTACGTAGATAACTGTGACGGTCACATCCCTTGCGGGCATTGTGCCTTCCACCTTCTTGGTGTTGGTGTAGTACGTGTTGATTGTGGGAGATACGACGCTGTACTCGTCTCCGAAGTGGAGCACTTCCGTATAGGTCGCGGCGGCTTCTGTGCCGTCCTGGTACTTATACAGGATTGTCAGCGTGTATTCTTCCGCAGTGTAAACCACGTCGTATTCCATGTCCTTATCCAGGACACCCTTAACTCTCTCTGTATCAGCAGTATAACCCTCAATCGGCGGAGTTGCAACATCATATGCAGTACCGGCCTTTTCGACCCGGTTGATCGTATTGATGAGCTCGCCGTTCTTGCTGCCGATCCAGTAGCGGATAATCAGGGTTACCTTGGTTTCGATCGTGGGTTCGGGATCCTCACCGGGTGTCACAGGCACGTCGGGATTCTTCGGATCCGGGCTCTTGCCTTCAGCCGTTGCCACGTTCAGCACTTCACCGGCTGCCGCGTCTTCAGCGGTTACGGTGTAGCTGGTTTCGAATTCCTTCGTTGCACCGGGCGCCAGGCTTTCAACCGGCCACTTGTCTCCGGTCAGATCATCAATCACGTTGATATTGGTGATCGTCAGGTTACCGTCGTTCACGGCCGTGATCTTGTAGGTGATCACTTCGCCTTCTGCGTAGCCCTTTTCATCCTTGGGCGTGGAAGTAGTCTCTTTGTTGACCGTCAGGTGTCCATTCGGATCTTCGGGATCATCATCCGTCTTACCCGGTGTTACAGGCACGTCAGGCTCATCCGGATCCGGGCTCTTGCCCTTAGCAGTCGCTTCGTTGATGATGTGGCCGCTGAGGATGTCGCCTTCGGTCACTGTGGTGGAAGCGGTGTATTCCTTGCTTTCACCAGGTGCCAGGCTGTCGATCTTCCACTCGTCACCGGTCCGTTCATCCGTTACGGTGATTTCAGTGATCGTCAGGTTGCCGTCGTTCACAACGGTGATCTTGTAGTCAAGTGTTTCGCCCAGCTTGTATCCGTCTTCCGGCGTCTCGCTGGTGGTCTCCTTGATCACTGTCAGATGTCCCTTCGGATCTTCAGGATCATCATCTGTATGTCCGGGATCAACCGGTACGTCAGGTTCATCCGGATCCGGGCTCTTACCCTTTGCGGTTGCATCGTTGATGATGTGGCCGCTGAGGATATCGCCTTCGGTCACTGTGGTGGAAGCGGTGTATTCCTTGCTTTCACCAGGTGCCAGGCTGTCGATCTTCCACTCGTCTCCGGTCCGTTCATCCGTTACGGTGATTTCAGTGATCGTCAGGTTGCCGTCGTTCACAACGGTGATCTTGTAGTCAAGTGTTTCGCCCAGCTTGTATCCGTCTTCCGACGTCTCGCTGGTGGTCTCCTTGATCACTGTCAGATGTCCCTTCGGATCTTCAGGATCATCATCTGTATGTCCGGGATCAACCGGTACGTCAGGTTCATCCGGATCCGGGCTCTTACCCTTTGCGGTTGCATCGTTGATGATGTGGCCGCTGAGGATATCGCCTTCGGTCACTGTGGTGGAAGCGGTGTATTCCTTGCTTTCACCAGGTGCCAGGCTGTCGATCTTCCACTCGTCTCCGGTCCGTTCATCTGTCGCAGTGATGTCGGTGATCGTCAGGTTGCCGTCATTCACTACCGTGATCTTGTAGGTGACTGTCTCACCCAGCTTGTAACCACCTTCCGGCGTCTCGCTGGTAGTCTCCTTGATCACTGTCAGGTGACCATTCGGATCTTCAACCTTAACCGATGCGTTGGCACTCCACTCTTTTTCCACAACCCTCGCCGTCACCGTGTTGGTGAAGCTGCCTGCCAGGATATCGGCTTCCGTAATGGTGTAGGTTGCGGTGGTGGTGATCTCTGCTCCGGGTTCAACACCTTCGAAGGTATCCTTAGCCAGGGTCACACCTTCGATTTCGATCAGCTTGATCGTCACAATGTCATCATAGATGTTCTTAACCCAGATATCGAAGGTCACTTCTTCACCCAGTTTGTACACGGTGTCGTCGGCAGTCTTCTTCACCACCAGGTCATCCGGCACATTCTCATCATCCACGATGAGTTTACCTTCCGTCTTGGTAATGTCGTAGTTATCTGCCTTGGTATTCTCCTTGAGCGTAACGGTGAATGCATTCGTGCTTTCTCCAACCAGGGTCTGGCTGCCGGTGAAGCTGTAGGTCGCGCCTTCACCATCCACCCAGCCAGTCTCAACCGTCAGGCCGTTGGCATTCTTACCATCAACATCCGCGTTCGTCAGAGCTTCACCGTTATAAGATCTCTTAGCATTACCGCTGGTCAGGGTAACTGCACGTTTTGCTATCTTCAGCTGGCCATCCACGATTTTGAACTCAACATTCGTGAAGTTCGTGTTCGTGTTCTCGAAGTCTCCCGCCACGATACCCATGTCATAGGTACCCGCGTCGGTCTTCGTCACGGTCCAGGCAGCTGTCTCGGTTTCCGCCACGGATGTCGCCACGTCGTACAGCGTGTTATCAGCCACAATACTCTTGTACCCCTTGATCGTATGCGGCTGTCCGTCGTATGTCACTTCGTCGCTGTTCTCAGTGATCGTGACCGTGACTTTGTCGGTAATCGGCTTGATCTTCAGCTGGCCGTCCACGATCTTGAACTCAACATTCGTGAAGTTCGTGTTCGTGTTCTCGAAGTCTCCCGCCACGATACCCATATCATAGGTACCCGCGTCAGTCTTCGTCACGGTCCAGGCAGCTGTCTCGGTTTCCGCCACGGAAGTCGCCACGTCGTACAGCGTGTTATCGGCCACAATACTCTTGTACCCCTTGATCGTATGCGGCTGTCCGTCGTATGTCACTTCGTCGCTGTTCTCGGTGATCGTGACCGTGACTTGTCGGTAATCGGCTTGATCTTCAGCTGGCCGTCCACGATCTTGAACTCAACATTCGTGAAGTTCGTGTTCGTGTTCTCGAAGTCTCCCGCCACGATACCCATATCATAGGTACCCGCGTCAGTCTTCGTCACGGTCCAGGCAGCTGTCTCGGTTTCCGCCACGGATGTCGCCACGTCGTACAGCGTGTTATCAGCCACAATACTCTTGTACCCCTTGATCGTATGCGGCTGTCCGTCGTATGTCACTTCGTCGCTGTTCTCGGTGATCGTGACCGTGACTTTGTCGGTAATCGGCTTGATCTTCAGCTGGCCGTCCACGATCTTGAACTCAACATTCGTGAAGTTCGTGTTCGTGTTCTCGAAGTCTCCCGCCACGATACCCATATCATAGGTACCCGCGTCAGTCTTCGTCACGGTCCAGGCAGCTGTCTCGGTTTCCGCCACGGAAGTCGCCACGTCGTACAGCGTGTTATCAGCCACAATACTCTTGTACCCCTTGATCGTATGCGGCTGTCCGTCGTATGTCACTTCGTCGCTGTTCTCGGTGATCGTGACCGTGACTTTGTCGGTAATCGGCTTGATCTTCAGCTGGCCGTCCACGATCTTGAACTCAACATTCGTGAAGTTCGTGTTCGTGTTCTCGAAGTCTCCCGCCACGATACCCATATCATAGGTACCCGCGTCAGTCTTCGTCACGGTCCAGGCAGCTGTCTCGGTTTCCGCCACGGAAGTCGCCACGTCGTACAGCGTGTTATCAGCCACAATACTCTTGTACCCCTTGATCGTATGCGGCTGTCCGTCGTATGTCACTTCGTCGCTGTTCTCAGTGATCGTGACCGTGACTTTGTCGGTAATCGGCTTGATCTTCAGCTGGCCGTCCACGATCTTGAACTCAACATTCGTGAAGTTCGTGTTCGTGTTCTCGAAGTCTCCCGCCACGATACCCATATCATAGGTACCCGCGTCAGTCTTCGTCACGGTCCAGGCAGCTGTCTCGGTTTCCGCCACGGAAGTCGCCACGTCGTACAGCGTGTTATCGGCCACAATACTCTTGTACCCCTTGATCGTATGCGGCTGTCCGTCGTATGTCACTTCGTCGCTGTTCTCGGTGATCGTGACCGTGACTTTGTCGGTAATCGGCTTGATCTTCAGCTGGCCGTCCACGATCTTGAACTCAACATTCGTGAAGTTCGTGTTCGTGTTCTCGAAGTCTCCCGCCACGATACCCATATCATAGGTACCCGCGTCAGTCTTCGTCACGGTCCAGGCAGCTGTCTCGGTTTCCGCCACGGATGTCGCCACGTCGTACAGCGTGTTATCAGCCACAATACTCTTGTACCCCTTGATCGTATGCGGCTGTCCGTCGTATGTCACTTCGTCGCTGTTCTCGGTGATCGTGACCGTGACTTTGTCGGTAATCGGCTTGATCTTCAGCTGGCCGTCCACGATCTTGAACTCAACATTCGTGAAGTTCGTGTTCGTGTTCTCGAAGTCTCCCGCCACGATACCCATATCATAGGTACCCGCGTCAGTCTTCGTCACGGTCCAGGCAGCTGTCTCGGTTTCCGCCACAGAAGTCGCCACGTCGTACAGCGTGTTATCAGCCACAATACTCTTGTACCCCTTGATCGTATGCGGCTGTCCGTCATATGTCACTTCGTCGCTGTTCTCAGTGATCGTGACCGTGACCTTGTCGGTAATCGGCTTGATCTTCAGCTGACCGTCCACGATCTTGAACTCAACATTCGGGAAGTTCGTGTTCGTGTTCTCGAAGTCTCCCGCCACGATACCCATATCATAGGTACCCGCGTCAGTCTTCGTCACGGTCCAGGCAGCTGTCTCGGTTTCCGCCACGGATGTCGCCACGTCGTACAGCGTGTTATCAGCCACAATACTCTTGTACCCCTTGATCGTATGCGGCTGTCCGTCGTATGTCACTTCGTCGCTGTTCTCGGTGATCGTGACCGTTACCTTGTCCGGAGGATTAATCTTCAGCTGGCCGTCCACGATCTTGAACTCAACATTCGTGAAGTTCGTGTTCGTGTTCTCGAAGTCTCCCGCCACGATACCCATGTCATAGGTGCCAACGTCGGTCTTCGTCACGGTCCAGGCAGTTGTCTCGGTTTCCGCCACGGAAGTCGCCACGTCATACAGCGTGTTATCAGCCACAATACTCTTGTACCCCTTGATCGTATGCGGCTGTCCGTCATATGTCACTTCGTCGCTGTTCTCGGTGATCGTGACCATGACTTTGTCGGTAATCGGCTTGATCTTCAGCTGGCCGTCCACGATCTTGAACTCAACATTCGTGAAGTTCGTGTTCGTGTTCTCGAAGTCTCCCGCCACGATACCCATGTCATAGGTACCCGCGTCAGTCTTCGTCACGGTCCAGGCAGTTGTCTCGGTTTCTGTCACAGAAGTCGCCACGTCATACAGCGTGTTATCAGCCACAATACTCTTGTACCCCTTGATCGTATGCGGCTGTCTGTCGTATGTCACTTCGTCGCTGTTCTCGGTGATCGTGACCGTGACTTTGTCGGTAATCGGGGTGATCTTCAGCGTGCCGTTAGCTGTTGTCACCAGGTAGTTGCCTACCGCAGTTTCAGTTCCGGTTGTTACTGCTACGCCATCCACTGTCGCAATCACGTTCGGCTGAGTACCGACATCCGTAATTGTGCTGTCGTCTGTCATGACGACTGTGAATGTATGCGTATCACCTTCCGCCAGGCCGCTCACAGTAAACTCAGGCTGTGTCAGCGCAGTTCCGTCGTATTCCTTGCTCGCGTCCTTCGCGGTGATGGTGACCTTCTTCGGTGTGATCTTCAGCGTGCCGTTAGCTGTTGTCACCAGGTAGTTGCCTACCGCAGTTTCAGTTCCGGTTGTTACTGCTACGCCATCCACTGTCGCAATCACGTTCGGCTGAGTACCGACATCCGTAATTGTGCTGTCGTCTGTCATGACGACCGTGAATGTATGCGTATCACCTTCCGCCAGGCCGCTCACAGTGAACTCAGGCTGTGTCAGCGCAGTTCCGTCGTATTCCTTGCTCGCGTCCTTCGCGGTAATGGTGACCTTCTTCGGCGTGATCTTCAACGTGCCGTTAGCTGTTGTCACCAGGTAGTTGCCTACCGCAGTTTCAGTTCCGGTTGTTACTGCTACGCCATCCACTGTCGCAATCACGTTCGGCTGAGTACCGACATCCGTAATTGTGCTGTCTTCTGTCATGACGACTGTGAATGTATGCGTATCACCTTCCGCCAAGCCGCTCACAGTGAACTCAGGCTGTGTCAGCGCAGTTCCGTCGTATTCCTTGCTCGCGTCCTTCGCGGTGATGGTGACCTTCTTCGGCGTGATCTTCAGCGTGCCGTTAGCTGTTGTCACCAGGTAGTTGCCTACCGCAGTTTCAGTTCCGGTTGTTACTGCTACGCCATCCACTGTCGCAATCACGTTCGGCTGAGTACCGACATCCGTAATTGTGCTGTCGTCTGTCATGACGACTGTGAATGTATGCGTATCACCTTCCGCCAGGCCGCTCACAGTAAACTCAGGCTGTGTCAGCGCAGTTCCGTCGTATTCCTTGCTCGCGTCCTTCGCGGTAATGGTGACCTTCTTCGGCGTGATCTTCAACGTGCCGTTAGCTGTTGTCACCAGGTAGTTGCCTACCGCAGTTTCAGTTCCGGTTGTTACTGCTACGCCATCCACTGTCGCAATCACGTTCGGCTGAGTACCGACATCCGTAATTGTGCTGTCTTCTGTCATGACGACTGTGAATGTATGCGTATCACCTTCCGCCAGGCCGCTCACAGTGAACTCAGGCTGTGTCAGCGCAGTTCCGTCGTATTCCTTGCTCGCGTCCTTCGCGGTGATGGTGACCTTCTTCGGCGTGATCTTCAGCGTGCCGTTAGCTGTTGTCACCAGGTAGTTGCCTACCGCAGTTTCAGTTCCGGTTGTTACTGCTACGCCATCCACTGTCGCAATCACGTTCGGCTGAGTACCGACATCCGTAATTGTGCTGTCGTCTGTCATGACGACCGTGAATGTATGCGTATCACCTTCCGCCAGGCCGCTCACAGTAAACTCAGGCTGTGTCAGCGCAGTTCCGTCGTATTCCTTGCTCGCGTCCTTCGCGGTGATGGTGACCTTCTTCGGCGTGATCTTCAGCGTGCCGTTAGCTGTTGTCACCAGGTAGTTGCCTACCGCAGTTTCAGTTCCGGTTGTTACTGCTACGCCATCCACTGTCGCAATCACGTTCGGCTGAGTACCGACATCCGTAATTGTGCTGTCGTCTGTCATGACGACTGTGAATGTATGCGTATCACCTTCCGCCAGGCCGCTCACAGTAAACTCAGGCTGTGTCAGCGCAGTTCCGTCGTATTCCTTGCTCGCGTCCTTCGCGGTAATGGTGACCTTCTTCGGCGTGATCTTCAACGTGCCGTTAGCTGTTGTCACCAGGTAGTTGCCTACCGCAGTTTCAGTTCCGGTTGTTACTGCTACGCCATCCACTGTCGCAATCACGTTCGGCTGAGTACCGACATCCGTAATTGTGCTGTCTTCTGTCATGACGACTGTGAATGTATGCGTATCACCTTCCGCCAAGCCGCTCACAGTAAACTCAGGCTGTGTCAGCGCAGTTCCGTCGTATTCCTTGCTCGCGTCCTTCGCGGTGATGGTGACCTTCTTCGGTGTGATCTTCAGCGTGCCGTTAGCTGTTGTCACCAGGTAGTTGCCTACCGCAGTTTCAGTTCCGGTTGTTACTGCTACGCCATCCACTGTCGCAATCACGTTCGGCTGAGTACCGACATCCGTAATTGTGCTGTCGTCTGTCATGACGACCGTGAATGTATGCGTATCACCTTCCGCCAGGCCGCTCACAGTGAACTCAGGCTGTGTCAGCGCAGTTCCGTCGTATTCCTTGCTCGCGTCCTTCGCGGTGATGGTGACCTTCTTCGGCGTGATCTTCAGCGTGCCGTTAGCTGTTGTCACCAGGTAGTTGCCTACCGCAGTTTCAGTTCCGGTTGTTACTGCTACGCCATCCACTGTCGCAATCACGTTCGGCTGAGTACCGACATCCGTAATTGTGCTGTCTTCTGTCATGACGACTGTGAATGTATGCGTATCACCTTCCGCCAGGCCGCTCACAGTGAACTCAGGCTGTGTCAGCGCAGTTCCGTCGTATTCCTTGCTCGCGTCCTTCGCGGTGATGGTGACCTTCTTCGGCGTGATCTTCAGCGTGCCGTTAGCTGTTGTCACCAGGTAGTTGCCTACCGCAGTTTCAGTTCCGGTTGTTACTGCTACGCCATCCACTGTCGCAATCACGTTCGGCTGAGTACCGACATCCGTAATTGTGCTGTCGTCTGTCATGACGACTGTGAATGTATGCGTATCACCTTCCGCCAGGCCGCTCACAGTAAACTCAGGCTGTGTCAGCGCAGTTCCGTCGTATTCCTTGCTCGCGTCCTTCGCGGTAATGGTGACCTTCTTCGGCGTGATCTTCAACGTGCCGTTAGCTGTTGTCACCAGGTAGTTGCCTACCGCAGTTTCAGTTCCGGTTGTTACTGCTACGCCATCCACTGTCGCAATCACGTTCGGCTGAGTACCGACATCCGTAATTGTGCTGTCTTCTGTCATGACGACTGTGAATGTATGCGTATCACCTTCCGCCAGGCCGCTCACAGTGAACTCAGGCTGTGTCAGCGCAGTTCCGTCGTATTCCTTGCTCGCGTCCTTCGCGGTGATGGTGACCTTCTTCGGCGTGATCTTCAGCGTGCCGTTAGCTGTTGTCACCAGGTAGTTGCCTACCGCAGTTTCAGTTCCGGTTGTTACTGCTACGCCATCCACTGTCGCAATCACGTTCGGCTGAGTACCGACATCCGTAATTGTGCTGTCGTCTGTCATGACGACCGTGAATGTATGCGTATCACCTTCCGCCAGGCCGCTCACAGTAAACTCAGGCTGTGTCAGCGCAGTTCCGTCGTATTCCTTGCTCGCGTCCTTCGCGGTGATGGTGACCTTCTTCGGCGTGATCTTCAGCGTGCCGTTAGCTGTTGTCACCAGGTAGTTGCCTACCGCAGTTTCAGTTCCGGTTGTTACTGCTACGCCATCCACTGTCGCAATCACGTTCGGCTGAGTACCGACATCCGTAATTGTGCTGTCTTCTGTCATGACGACTGTGAATGTATGCGTATCACCTTCCGCCAGGCCGCTCACAGTAAACTCAGGCTGTGTCAGCGCAGTTCCGTCGTATTCCTTGCTCGCGTCCTTCGCGGTGATGGTGACCTTCTTCGGCGTGATCTTCAGCGTGCCGTTAGCTGTTGTCACCAGGTAGTTGCCTACCGCAGTTTCAGTTCCGGTTGTTACTGCTACGCCATCCACTGTCGCAATCACGTTCGGCTGAGTACCGACATCCGTAATTGTGCTGTCTTCTGTCATGACGACCGTGAATGTATGCGTATCACCTTCCGCCAGGCCGCTCACAGTGAACTCAGGCTGTGTCAGCGCAGTTCCGTCGTATTCCTTGCTCGCGTCCTTCGCGGTAATGGTGACCTTCTTGGGTGTGATCTTCAGCCAGCCGTCTGTTATTGTCAGATCATCTGTAGCATTAAAGTCATATTTTTCTGCATTTACCGAAATGGTAAAGCTTTCAGAATTCAGGCCCATCAGGTATCCAGGATTTGTATTAACATTAGTACCTGCGGCTTCAGCGGTCTTACCTTCTGCAAGTGCTACTGAAACACCGCTGGGAGCCGTCGTACTATACGCTCCTCCACCAACGCTGTATTCAACTGTGTACCCGGTTACACTCTGTTCCTGTCCATTGTATTCCTTTGTATCGGTGTTGCCTGTAATTCTGATCTTCAGTTCCGGAATCCAGACCGCATACATGTTGTCATAAGGTGTGCGTTCATCTGCAGCCACCTTGCTGACTTTAGTTCCCGTCTTGCTACCAAGATGGAATGCACCGTCATCTCCATAGTACAGGTACGGACCCGCGTCAGTTGTTGTTGCAGGAGTATCTCCATTCTGCTGAACCTTCGCCCAGCCGATAAACCTGTAGCCGGAACGTGTTAGTGCTCCTTCAATTGCTACAGACTTATTTACCTGGATAGGATCATCTTTCCGGAACGCCTCGGTTCCATCATTCCTGAACCACCAGATATGAGTTGTCGGCGGACCAATAGGATCAACATACTCCGCACGCAGCTGAACAACATAATCGTTCTTAGTAGGATCATCTGTATGCGGCGTCACCTTTGCGTCATCAGCATTGACTATGAATTGGGCGCCAGGGTATACATGTACATCTGTATCCGTATATTCAGTTCCATTCCACTTCTGAACAACCCAATATGCAAATACTTTTCCATCAGGCGCCGTCGATGCCGACTGGGCAACCGCCTTAGCCTGATCTACATATAGATTAGTATCGCTGGGAGGATTTGATCCTTCTCCCTCATCGTATTTCACACCAATACCGGTTGCGCCAATCAGAATCTTACTCCATTTGGCATACAGGTTAAATTCTTTTGTAATCCAGTCTCTGTCATCATCTTCATTTGTCTCTGTTCCATAACCATCATAGATTGTATGAGGATCCGTCAAATGAGCTGATTTATCGTATGGAGTAGAAACAGTTTGCTCATTCAATACATAATTTTCCGCATTGAATACACCATTATACTGGGGATTTGTATACCAACCAGAAAACTCATAACCAGTTCTGGTGCCATAAGGTGCACTGATTTTTCCTCCATATGAAATACGGAAGTTCATCTTCTGGTTTGCAGAACCCCAGTTAAGTGTTGTATCACTTGCTGGCACCATGGAATGCAGGAAAACACGATACTGGATCTGCCTCCATTTGGCATAGACTTTGATACCGTCTATCGGCATTTTTGCAAAAGTATAGGGTGATGTACAACCCTCATCAGTATACCATCCCTCGAAAATGAATCCCAGTTCACCTTCAGGAAGCTCCGGTATATATTTTGCATACTCATCAGCTGTAACATCTGCGCCCTGACCAATCGCTCTACTTTCGTGCAGCAGATGAGTTGCTCTGTTCTGAATTGTGTTACCATTACCATCAACATAATTACCATCAAAATAACTAATTTTGAACACCTGGCGGTTATAAAGATAATTCAGATGATGCAAGGTCGTCCCATTTTCTGTAGTAGTCCACGCACTATTATCATTAATGTTTGTTATGGTCCAGTTCTGACCTCTTTTACCAACAAAATCAAAGCCATCATATTTGGGCTCGTTCTGAGAGTTAACTTGTAAGTTACTGGAGCGGACCTCCATAATGTTATCTTCATAATACGTTCTGCCATTGTATTCTTTTGTTGTTTTTCCTGTATAATCTACTCCTTCTACTGTTTCAAACCAGATATGATATCTCCAGTTATTATAACCTTGCGCAGGGAAACGAATGATTACATAGTTGCCATTTGCTTGATTGGTCGCACCAAGAATATTCTCATTTAAAACCGATATTATACCCTTAACCGTACCAGATCCTCCATTAGTTGGATTTGGTTTAAGTTTCGTTCCCACCATCATAACGAAACTAACGGGCTGAAGACTTCCTACTCCTTGAATTTGGTCATATTTAGGCCATTTTGAGCTGATATCTTCTCCGTAATAAGCTGACAATGTGAAGAAATAATAATCATAATTACCCACGCGTTCGCTGTCCATAGTATAGCCATTAACAGTAGGATGATTTCTATCCGCCGGATTCCAGGTAACAAGATCATCAAGACTTCTTCCGCTACCAGAATTGTCTGCAAATGTATATCGATTTTGTCCACTTCTGGAATCTCTGTATACATAAAATCTAAAATTATAATGAATTCGATCATAATACAGGTTCAGAACAGAATCATTTTCTGGTCTGATCATCACTGTCTGACCCTTACTTCCTTCCGTCAGACAGAATCCTGTATAGTGGCCATTCTCTCCAAAGCCGGCACCTGTAGCATAATCTTCATCTATATTATCAACAGATGTATACGGAATATTGGCACCAACCGTGCCACTCACAACCACAGAACCTGCCACATCATATCCCGTCCTAGCCTGATTCTGTGTCCAGAAAATAACTGTATAAACAGCCGTCGTCTCGCTGATCCAGCTTGCATAAATCGTAACACCGTCATCCAGTTCTCCGCCAAACGCATATTGTCCTGTTGTGATTGTTGGATCTGTGCCATGTGCATCAGCATGTTCCTTAGTATCGTACCAACCACCAAATCTATAGCCCTTACGAACCATTTCAGCGTCTGGTCTAGGTAGATGTGTTGTTTCACCGGATTTTACAAACTGCGGAGCGCAATAGGTCGCACCTTTGCCGTTTTCATCGAAAACAAGCCAATGACCTTGCGGTGCATCAACAGCGAATGTCACATCGCCTGATATGGTAATTATTGTTTCGTTCTCATAAACTTTTTCTTCAGTATGACCCGTTATATTGTTTCCGCCTTCACTCACTAACCATCCCATAAAGGCGTGTTCGTTATCCTTGGGAGTATACGTCATGTTGACCGTATATTCAACTTCAGGATTTGGCGTTTCTGCATTATAACGGAAATTAATCACATCCTCGCCAACAGAAACGCCTCCGTCACCAAGATAACTAATTCTATATTGTTTGGCGAGAACCGCATAATAAGTTACAGAATCTCCGTTTGTCGCTTCTTCAATATCATGAACACCACTGTTAAGTTTCTCTGTAACAGCCGTCCTGATATCTGCAATCGTCATCGGAGTAAAATCCTCGTCCGGCAATTCGTAATCCGGCTCGTCAGTCCATCCAAGGAAAATCACTCCAGCAGGCAGCGTTCCTGTTCCCGGATCATAAACGATCTTTTCAAATTCTGTCTGATTCGCCAGATCGCTCTTTTTTACCCATATTGTAGCAATATCCGAACCGTTACTGTTGAATTTGACTTCCAGCCGTGCATCCACGCCTTCCGCCACAACAGCATAAACAGAGAAGCCTCTCGCTTCGAAGTCGAAGCCAGTCATCTCATCATTTGCATTTTTATAGAAAGTTGCAGGCACTTCCTGTCCATCCGACTCATGGACAAGTGATAATCTGTCACCCGGATTCAGTTGGACAGGATTATTTAACGTAACCCGTACATCAACCGTTTCACCGGATTTCTGATCGGGCTGCCATACGGATCCGTCAGGATTCTTGACTGTAATATTGTATTTGGCAATAACTCTCTTACCCGATGTTGTCGCCACAGCCTTCCTTAATGAAGGCTTCTCTGCCACTTCGCTGAATTCCACTGTGCTGCCATTCAGCAGGGAATCTTCACGAAGAGTACCGACCAACACCGAACCTGCTGTATTTCCATCCGGTGTTTTGGCGCTTTGGGTGAAGAAGTTTTCTGTGAGGTGCGCCGAATTGGACGTATCAACCACAACGTTTGCTTCATAGGTGGAAAAGACCGAAGCAACCGCATCCAATGGCGCAACGCTGAGCACCATGATCAGTGCCAGCAGCAGTGCAGTGAATTTTCTTACTGAATAATTCATGTTCCAATCCCCTTATTATGATGGTCGGAGTAGTTTTGCAAACAGTATTGGAAACTTCGATAACAGGTTAAGCCGCATCGGACTTCGTCCGGAGCGGCTTGGGTTTTGCTTAACTTTGCTGGATTACTCGATTACGTCGGTGATGGTCACCTGTACGCGCCAGAAGTCTTTGTAGTTGTCTCTTGTAACGATCTCAGAATGACGTGTTTCGTTGGAACCGGGCACATCCAGCCAGTCCGCATTGTTTTTGCTCTGCTGCCACTGGATGGTATATTCAAGATTGTCATAACCGATCAGCACGGCAATGAAGGTTACTTCTCCGCCGATCGCGGGTGTTTCATTATTCCAGGAATAATAAATATCAATTGTACGGTCGGGATTCAGTGCATCAATCAGTGTGTTGCTGACGACTGCATCCGTAGGAACGGTCTGGGTGGGAATCGGATCTCCCTTTTCATCAAGTATAAGCTCTCCATCCTCATTCCGCAAGTAGGTAACGGGGATTTCATCGCCTTCAACCACTGTGACGATCGGATTTCCGTTTTCATCCAGGATCAGGTTGCCGTCTTCATCCTTTTCGTACGCATAAACCGCAGCGGGCTTCTCTTCATCGAGTCCCTTGGGCGTTTCATAATCTTCAATTTCTTCCAGATTGATGGTTTCTTCCTCTTCTTCAGCAGGAACCGTATCAATCACATCCGCTTCTTCAGCGGGTTCTTCAGTTTCCTCAGCGGGAGCTTCGGGCTCCTCGGCGGGAGCTTCGGACTCCTCGGCGGGAGCTTCAGGCTCTTCAGCAGGAGCTTCGGGCTCTTCGGCAGGAGCTTCGGGCTCCTCGGCGGGAGCTTCGGGCTCCTCAGCAGGAACTTCGGACTCTTCAGCAGGAGCTTCGGGTTCTTCGGCGGGAGCTTCGGGCTCTTCAGCGGGAGCTTCAGGCTCTTCGGCAGGAGCTTCGGGTTCTTCGGCGGGAGCTTCGGGCTCTTCAGCGGGAGCTTCAGGCTCTTCAGCGGGAGCTTCAGGCTCTTCGGCAGGAGCTTCGGGTTCTTCGGCGGGAGCTTCGGGCTCTTCAGCGGGAGCTTCAGGCTCTTCGGCAGGAGCTTCGGGTTCTTCGGCGGGAGCTTCGGGTTCTTCGGTGGGAGCTTCGGGCTCTTCAGCGGGAGCAACGCCCGCCAGAGGTTCTTCATTGGTAGTTTCAGGTTCGGTAGCGGGAGCAGCTTCCTGTTCCTTTACCTTAACCGGAGCGGAGCTGTACAGCACTGTGCCGTCTTCCGCCCGCAGGGCGCAGCGAATCGGATAACTTCCGGAAGTTTTATTTACAGTGAACTTGTAAATCTCTCCGGTCGCTCCTTCAATCCTCTGCCATTTCTTTTCCACGTCCTGGATTTCCCACCAGATGGAATAACCCATATTGGCATTGGAAACAACAGCTCTCAGGGAAGCTTCTGCACCGGTCGCTACGGGCATCGGAATGTTGACAGACAGGCTGCCGGTGAAGGAAACCTGGGCAGCAGGCTCCTCTGCCGGTGCTTCAGCGGGCTCAGCAGGAACTTCAGCGGGAGCTGCGGCGGGTTCTGCAGGCGCTTCAACAGGAGCATCGGCCGGAGCTTCAGCGGGTTCAGCAGGAACTTCAGCGGGCTCAGCAGCAGGTTCTGCAGGCGCTTCAACAGGAGCCTCAGCCGGAGTTTCAGCGGGCTCAGCGGGAACTTCAACAGGTTCCGCAGCGGGTTCAGCAGGCACTTCAGCAGGAGCTTCCGCCGGAACTTCAGCGGGAGCTTCAGCAGGAGTTTCTGCAACCTCCACCGGAGCTTCAGCATTTTCGATTTCTTCAGCCATCACCATCGGCATTGTTCCAGCCAGCAGGATAACAGCCAACAGAATGGAAATAATTTTCTTCATTACGTTTCTCCTCCTGAATTCGTTTGCAACCGTGTTTTCATCGTCCACTGTGTGGATCTATATCGGTCTGTCGTTTGGTGAAATCCTTATTTTTCAAAGGATCTTGCTAACTGTTTCTGTCAGATGGAGAGGTTTTTCCAATTGAGGCATTTTGACACCAACTTCATCTTTCAGCCGTATATTAACATATGAATAGTTACATTTTGGTTATATAATGCAAAATTTTGCATTTTTCTTGCGCGAAATTTGCCATTTTGTTTTGTTGCAATTCTTTGTTTCTTTAGTAAAATAAAGCGTTCTACGGTTTTTTGCTGCAAATTGTCCGTTCCTATTTGTTACTTTGCATATGTAACTATTATTCATGTAACTTATGCATACAAAATAAATACAATTCATTTATACAATAATGAACAGGCCGTTCGATTATTTTCGAACGGCCTGTTTAATGTAACTTTTGATTGTCAGCTGGTCAGTTTTCCTCGTTTGAGGTCGTATATTCTTTGCAAAGATCTTTGATCACTTCGCCGGCAATAATCAGTCCTGCGGTTGCCGGAACAAATGCCGTCGATCCCGGAATATCCCTGCGCACTGTGCACTTCCGGGTACCCGGAGGACAGATACAGTGTTTCCGGCAGCTGATCGACGGATCCTCCAGCGGCCTGACCGGTTTTTCTGTGGAATAGACAACCTTCAGGTGCTTGATGCGTCTCTTCCGGCATTCCGTACGCATCACCCGTGCCAGGGGACATACGGAAGTCTTATAGATATCCGCCACTTTGAATGCGGTGGGATCCAGTTTGTTGCCGGCACCCATGGCACAGATAATAGGTGTGCCTGCCGCATTTGCCTGTTCCACCAGCGCCAGCTTGCCCTTCACTGTATCAATGGCATCCACTACATAGTCATATTGGGTGAAATCAAACTGGTCCTGCGTCTCCGGCAGGTAGAAGGTTTTGTATGTTGTAACCTTGCAGTCCGGGTTAATATCTTTAATCCGTTCCTCCGCCACGTCCACTTTATACTTCCCCACTGTGCTGCGGGTGGCATAAATCTGGCGGTTCAGGTTAGTCAGGCAAACTTTGTCATCATCAATCAGATCCAGGGCGCCGATACCGGAACGGGCCAGCGCCTCCACCGTATAGCCGCCGACGCCGCCGACGCCAAACACCGCCACGCGGCATTGCGCGAGGTGCTCCATGGCCTCCGGTCCAAGCAGCAATTGTGTCCGGGAAAACTGATTCAGCATAAAGGCACTCCGTTCTGTCTGAAAAATCGACTCATTATCTCATGTTTCTCCTTTTGTTTCAACTGAATACAGCCTGTCCATTTTACGCACTAAATTGTCCGTACTACTTTCTTTTCCAGGGGCTTTGTTATATAATAACCGCAACAATCCAAAAAGGAGTGCTTCTTCATGAGTGAACAGCGCAAGCCTCTGGTCTCCCATATCTTTACCGCGGATCCTTCCGCCCACGTCTTCAATGGCAAAATCTACGTATACCCCTCCCATGACATTCCCCACGACGGCGAGGACAATGACGATGGCGATGAGTACCGCATGGAAGACTACCACATCCTGTCCATGGACAGTGTGGATGCGCCCTGTGTGGACAACGGTTGTGCCCTGCACATGAAGGATGTCCCCTGGGTCAGCAAGCAGATGTGGGCTCCCGATGCCGCGTACAAGGACGGAAAGTATTACCTCTACTTCCCGGCACGCGACAAGGACGGTATCTTCCGCATCGGCGTTGCGGTTTCCGATGACCCCGCCGGTCCCTTCACTCCTGAAGATGACTATATGCCCGGCAGCTACAGCATCGACCCGGCCGTTCTCGTAGATGATGACGGACGCGCCTATATGTACAACGGCGGCCTGTGGGGCGGCCAGCTGGAAATGTGGCAGAGCGGCAGCTTTGATCCCGATGCACACCGTCCGGAAGGCGATGAACCCGCCCTCGGACCGATCTTCGGTGAACTGGATGCTGACATGAAGCACTATAAAGGCCAGCCGAAGCAGCTGCAGATCCTGGACGAGAACGGCAAACCCCTCACCGCCGGTGATGAGGACCGCCGCTATTTCGAAGGTCCCTGGATGCATAAGTTTAACGGAAAGTACTATCTCTCCTACTCCACCGGTACCACCCACTACCTGGTATACGCTGAAGGTGATCGCCCGGACGGACCCTTCACCTATAAGGGAAGAATCATGGAGCCTGTGCTTGGCTGGACCACGCATCACTCCATCGTGGAGTATCAGGGAAAATGGTACCTGTTCTATCATGACTGTGAGCTGTCCAACGGCATCAACCACCGCCGCTGCGTCAAGTTCACTGAGCTGACCATTCACGAGGACGGCACCATCGATACAATCCGTCCTTACGAAAAGTAATGTTCTCCGTGATTAATGCCGCCCGCGGCCGGAAATCTCCGGTTCGCCGGGCGGCTGTTCTCTTGTCTGTCCTGATGCTCTTTACCTGTGCCAAAGGAGAAAACCTGAAGATGAACACCGTACCTGTCACCCTGCAGAAATCCTATAAAAAAGCCGGAGAAAACAACCCGCTGTACACCCAGCGTTTCGGTGCCGATCCCGGTGTAATGGAATATGACGGCCGGCTGTATGTATACATGACCGACGATATCCTGGAATATGATAAAAAGGGAAACGTAAAGGAAAATTCATACAGCCAGATTCGGAGCATTAACTGCATCTCCTCAGATGACATGGTCAACTGGACCGATCATGGCCGGATCCGGGTAGCCGGTCCCGGCGGCGTCGCCAAGTGGGCCAACAACTCCTGGGCTCCCTGTGCCGCACACAAAACCATTGACGGCCATGAAAAGTTCTTCCTGTATTTCTGCAATGGCGGCAACGGCATCGGCGTACTGTCCGCCGACAGTCCCGTCGGTCCCTGGCGGGACGAGCGGGGCAGCCTGCTGATCACCCGCGGCGTTAAAAACTGTGCCGATGTCACCTGGCTCTTCGATCCCGCCGTTATGGTGGACGATGACGGCACCGGCTATCTTGCCTTTGGCGGCGGTGTGCCGGAAGGAAAATGGGCCGCCCCCGGTACTGCGCGTATCGTCCGTCTGGGTGAAGACATGATCAGCCTGGCCGGCGATCCCGTCCGCCTGGATGTGCCGTGGCTCTTCGAAGACTCCGGCATCAACAAAATCGGGGATAAGTATTTCTATACCTACTGCTCCAATTTCCAGACCAAAGGCAACAGCCTGAAGCTGACCGACGGTGCCATCCAGTATATGATCTCAGATAATCCCATGGGACCCTACACCTATATGGGTGAGCTGTTCCCCAATGAAGGTCACTTTTTCGGTATGTATGGCAACAACCATCATTCAATCGCCAGCCTGAACGGTGAATGGTACCTGTTCTACCACAACCGCCCCGTGGAAAAAGCCATGGGCGTCACCGGCAATTACCGCAGCCCGCAGGCGGACCGGATCTTCTTCGGTGAGGACGGCCTGCCGCAGCAGGTAAAGGGCACCATGAAGGGGCCGGACCAGCTGAAGCCGCTCAACCCCTTCCGCATTGTCTCCGCCTCCACCATGTCCCACCAGGCAGGCATCAATGCAGAGGGTGCCAACGGCCAGTCCTGGATCAACGGCGAAACGGGCAGCTGGCTTCAGGTTTCCGGAGTGGACTTTGGAACCGGCGCTTCTTCCCTTGTGGTCACCGCCATGGCACCTACCGACTGCACCCTCTATGCCGTGCTGGATGATCCGGAAGGTCCTGTGATTTCCCAGGTGCGTATCGAGCTTCCGGGCGACGTAAAACCCGCCGCCTTCCGCGCGCCGATCCAGGCGGAAGGAGTCCATGACCTGTACCTGATCACAGACGGGGTCATGAAGCTGTATTCCTGGCAGGTCAAGTAAAGATATAAAGCAATCTGATCACCGCGGCCACCGCCGCGGTTTTTTCTTGCCTCCGCATAGGAAAACGGGGAAGAAAAGCCGAATCTTATACGTAGAATAAGCGGTGTGCTTTCACAAAAACTGTACATCAGGAGGAAACGAATGGACTACAGGAGATTCGGAAACACTTATCTTGTCCGGATGGACGTTGGAGAGGAAATCGTTGAGGAGCTGAAATCCCTTTGCAGGAATGAGAATATCCGCCTGGCACAGGTGGATGCCATCGGCGCCGTTCGTCAGGCGGTTATCGGTGTATATAATCTGGAAGAACAAGCCTATCACCGGGAAGATCTGGAAGGCCTGATGGAAATTGCCGGCCTCCAGGGCAGCGTCACAAGGATGAACGGAGAAGTTTATCCGCACCTGCACGTAACCCTGGCCGGGCAGGATAACAAAGTACACGCCGGACACGTCATCGGGCTCATCGTCGGTGCCACCTGTGAGATGTTCGTCCGGGTGCTGGATGGAGAGGTCAGCCGGGAACGGGACGAGGAGATCGGCATCAACATCATCCGGTTCTGATATATGAAAAAACGCCCTTCGGGAAACAGTTCCCGAAGGGCTTCTTTATGCTTCTTACAAGTATTTGATCAATTCATTCCGGACGCCGTCCATCCGCGCGTCGCTCAGGCCGAAGTCCATCTCACGGTAGGACCAGGCGCTGCGGGCGATTCCGTACTTTTCAAACACGGCGTTGATGGTTTTAAACCACTTGACAGTATCTTCCGGTGTAGTCCGGTCAATCACGCCATACTCGCCGCAGTACAGGGCCGTCCCGCGGGCTTCTGCCGTCTCAATGGCGGAAGCGAACTGCTTTTCAAAGTATTCCGGGGTGATATCCGCTTCCTCAAAAGCCACCCGCCTGTTGATATCGAAGGCCGGATCCGGAATCCAGGTCGCTCCCTGATGAGTGAAATCCAGCGGATCATAGCAGTGGAAGTTATAGATTACCCGGTTATCCGCCGGCAGGTCCAGATCCTTCACCGCGTCCGGGCTGTTGTTCCAGTAGCTGCCGACCAGGATCAGGCTGGTGGGGGCAATTTTCCGGATCCGGCGGATGCATTCCGCCGCAATCCGGTTCCACTCGCCGATCACGGAAGCGTCTGTCACCTCATTCAGCAGTTCAAAGGCGATGTTTTCCGGATCATTGAAGCGGGCCGCCAGTCCTTCCCACAGCTTGTAGAACCGTTCCTGGTACGGCAGGCTGCCGAAGAAGCCGCTTTCCTGATGGGCCGCGTCAAAGGAATAGCCGGCCGTCTTGTGCAGATCCAGCACAACCTTGAGGTTCCGCTTCAGGCACCATTCAACCGCCTTCGCAATCCGGCCGAAGCCTTCCTCGCTCAGGCCGCCCTCCGCCGTTTCCAGCACGTTATAGTCCATGGGAATCCGGACGTGGTCCAGTCCCCATCCGGCAATCACGTCCATATCCTTTTCGGTGATAAAATGATCCAGGCGTTCTTTGGAATAGTCGCACTGGGAGAACCAGCCGCCCAGGTTTACGCCCCGGTAAAACCCGAAATCTTTCATCTTCATTCGAACACGCTCCTTTTGTATCAGTATACACAAACAACACTTTTCGCGAAAGGGTCTTTTTATTTCATTTGAAAATCAAAGAAACAGCTTTCAGATCTGAAAGCTGTTTCCTCCGCCATTTTTAAGTTTTCAGTTTCAGTATTCATTCTCAACGCGTAAAACGCGTTGAGCTTACGCCAGTTCAGAGTAGCTTCCCAGATACGCGCATTGCTCCAGCGTCACGTCCAGTTCTTCAATCAGCCGGGCAAAGGACGGGGAATAAACGGATGCGTCAATGTCGAAGCAGAACATGAATTCGAAATCCCTTCCCGGCACAGGACGGCTCTCCAGTTTGGACAGGTTGATCCCCTCAGCATAGAACCGTCCGAGCAGCTGATACAGCGCACCGGGCTTGTTGGGCAGTGCCAGCATCAGGCTGGTATGATCCGCGCCGGGATAGATCTCCGGTTTCCGGGAGATGCAGATGAACCGGGTATGGTTGTTGCTGTTGTTCTGGATATCGGTTTTCAGGATCTCCAGGCCGTACAGCGGCGCGCAGTGTGCGGAGGAAATAGCAGCCACATCCTTCCGGTCGCTCTCCGCCACCATCTGGGCTGCCGCAGCGGTATTGGTGCTGATGTTCACCCGCCACTGCTTGTTTTCTGTCAGGAGCCTGGAGCACTGCTGGATCGCCTGCTCATGGGACCAGACTTCCCGGATATCCTCCAGTTTCGTGCCGGGCTTCACCAGCAGCGTATGATCAATCTTTACCCGGGCAGAGCGCACAATATAGCACTTCCGGCTGATCAGCTGGTCATACACGCTGTTCACGGATCCGGCCAGGCTGTTTTCAATCGGCAGGATGCCGTAGTCGCACAAGCCCTTTTCAATGGCGGAAAAAACGTTCTCGAAGGTCTTGCAGTACATGATGGAAGGAGACCGGAAGATCTTCTCGCAGGCCTGCTGGGAATAGGCGCCTTCAACGCCCTGGCAGGCCACCGTTGCCTTTTCGGGAAACAGTTCCGGTGTCTCCTTCAGGCTTTTGCGGATCAGCTGGCCCAGTTCGCTCATTTCCCGGCCTTCCAGCAGCTGGTTGGTCCGGCTCTGGGCCATCAGGAAACCGAACAGGGCCCGGACGCCGTTCTCATTCTTTTCCCCGGCTTCCGCGCCCACCTTGTTCAGCACATCCCGTTCCCGGGCAGGATCTGACACCGGCAGGTGATGTTCCTGCTTGTAGCGGCCGATCTGGCTCGCTGTTTCCAGCCGTTCTCCGTACAGCCGGATAATATCGCTGTCGATCCGGTCAATTTCCGCTCTCAGTTCTTCGATGGTCATTTCAATCATCCTTTCCGGGATCGGTTATTTCTTATCCTTCCACTCCGTGTCAATCGCTTCCTTGCGCTCGCGGCCGTCCTTCAGGAGCTTTTTCAGTGTCTCCGCGTCTCCGGCAGCGATGGCGTCGCGGTACTCCTGCAGGGATTTGATCAGGCAGTCCAGTTCAAAGCCCAGATGCTCCGCATTGTCCAGGAAGAGCTCAGTCCACATGGTTTCGTTCAGTTTGGCCACCCGGGTCAGATCCCGGTAGCTGCCCGCTGAGAAGGACAGGTGCTCTGCCGCTGTGGGAGATTTGATATAGGCGTTTGAAACCACATGGGCCAGCTGGGAGGTAAAGGCGATCATTTCGTCATGCTTCTCCGCTGTGGTCACGGTTACGGACTTGAAGCCCGTTTCCCGCAGCAGCTCGCTCAGCCGGCTGACCAGGAACAGATCCTCCTGCTTCCGGGGCACCAGGATCATGGTCGCGTTCTGGAACAGGTTTCCGTCCGCGTATTTGATGCCGGAGAACTGTTTACCGGCCATCGGGTGACCGCCGATAAAGGTGAAGCCGTATTCCTCCGCCAGGGCAAAGCAAGGCTCGCATACTGCCTTCTTCACACCGCACAGATCGCTTACCACCGTATCCTTGCGGATCTTCGGCGCCAGCTGCTCCAGCGTTTCCACCGCCGCGCCCGGATACGTTGCCAGGAACAGGTAATCGCATTCCGGGATATTGTCTTCTGTCAGTTCGCCCTGGATGGTTTCTGTCAGAAGGGCGTATTTCTGCACATGCTCGTCCGTGTCCCTGCCCAGGATCCTGTGTCCCTGTGCGCACAGTGCTTTGCACAGGGAAGCACCCATCAGGCCCAGGCCGACCACGCCGATTGTTTTGCTCTCCATCTCTTTCTTCCTCCGGTGCCAGCTTATACCAGTGCTTTGCGGATCTTCATGACCGCTTTTGCTACGTCGTCAAACTGTTCCGGCGTCAGGCTCTGGGGACCGTCGCACAGGGCATGCTTCGGGTCATTATGCACTTCGATCATCAGGCCGTCCGCGCCGCAGGCCGCTGCGGCCATGGCCATAGGTTTCACGTACCGTGCCGCACCGGTCGCGTGGCTCGGGTCCACCACCACCGGCAGGTGGCTCAGTTCATGCAGCACCGCCACCGCAGACAGGTCCAGCGTGTTCCGGGTATAGGTTTCGAAGGTCCGGACGCCGCGCTCACAGAGGATGATCTGCTCGTTGCCGCCAGCCATGATGTACTCGGCGCTCATCAGCAGCTCCTTGATGTTGTTCGCCAGGCCGCGCTTGAGGAGCACAGGCTTCCTGATCCGGCCCAGCTCCTTCAGCAGTTCAAAGTTCTGCATGTTCCGGGCGCCGACCTGGATCACGTCCACCTGCTCAAACAGGGGCAGATGACCGATGTCCATGATCTCGGTGATGATCGGCATACCGGTCCGCTTTTTAACCTCCAGCAGGATCCGGATACCTTCCCCGTGAAGGCCCTGGAAATCATAGGGAGAAGTACGGGGCTTGAAAGCGCCGCCCCGGAGCATACCCGCTCCGCTCTCCTTCACCGCCTTGGCGATGGTTTCCACCTGGTCTTCAGTTTCCACGGAGCAGGGGCCGGCAATAATCTGGAAGTTGCCGCCGCCAAAAGCCACCTGATCCGTCACCCGGACCACTGTGTCGTCCGGATGGAACTTCCGGTTAGCCTTCTTGAAGGGTTCGGAAATCCGGGTTACGCTCTGGACAATGTCCAGTCCGCTGATCAGGTCCGTATCGATCCGGGTGGTATCGCCCACCAGGCCGATCACTGTCTGGTATTCACCCTCGGAAACATGGGTCCGTACGCCATAGCTTTCCAGCCAGGAAATCAGGTGCTCTTTTTCTTCCTGCCGGATATCCTTCTTCAGTGCGATAATCATTTTTCTTCTGCTCCTTCCTCAATGAAACAGGGCCCGCAGTAATTCTGCGAGCCCTGATGTTTACCCTCATGGGAAAACCTGCGCGGCAAAATTACCTTACCTCAGACTGTCTTCGTAAAGGTAAAGTAATAGTAATAGTACCCGTAAGCCTGCCGCATGGTCTGCCCTTTCCGCGCGTATTGCGCAGTGATTGAATTCACGGGTATTCTATCACCAGTCCCCGTGTCTGGCAAGAAAAGCTTTTTCAGATGCAGAAGAAATACAGTCTTGCTTATTCCTGCACTGCTTCGGGTGTGGTTACCACCACAGGCATGCCGAAGTACACGTTCTCATCCGGCTTGAAGTCGATCACAGCCTTGTAGGTGGTCTCTTCCGTATCTTCTTCAGGCATTTCGGTAATATACCGGACAGTACCTTCATAGGAGATGCTCTCGTCCGATTCCAGTTCGATAATCACTTTGTCGCCGGCCTTCAGCGCCTGCCGGTCGTCCGCCGTAATGGCCGCTTCCACCCGCATGCCGCTGACCGGGGCAATCTGCACCACAATGTCTCCCTTGGTAACAGTGGTTCCGGCATCCGCGGAAGTGGAGACAATGACGCCTTCTTCCTCCGCCGTCACAGACGTGCCGGTCATTTCATAGCCTTCAAAGGTGCCGCTCAGGGTTTCCATCAGCAGATCGCCGCGTTTCACCTCGTCTCCGTCCTGCACAGCCACGCTGACCACCGCGCCGGTCCCGGTCACAGCCGTCGGATTTGCCCGGGAAACCGAGCCGCGGCCCAGCCTTTGTTTTTCCGTATAGGCGCTGTCACGGAACACGGTAATCGAGTCGCCGATGATGAAGTTGCCTTCCGTCACATGCACGGTATAGCTGGTGCCATCCACCGTGGTAATGATGCCCGTGCCATAGCGCTTCGCGTCCGTCCGGCAGAGCAGATACACTGTTTCACCCGTGTGCACAATGGTCGTCTCCGCGGAGCTGTAGGCTTTGGAAGTGCTGGCGCTGACAGAGTAAATAGTGGTGCCTTCAATATACAGATCCGCGCCATACTGCTCCGTCACGATCTCAGCATCGTCTCCGGCCTTGGCGAATACGCCCGTCACAACGCCGTCCCCGGAGGCATAGGTCTTTTCTGTCCGGTAACTGAACAGGATATCGCCTGCTGAAACATGCATTCCCTTTTCCACGCAAACTTCATCCACCGTGCCGCCGATAGGGGCATAAACCGGTATGGTCAGGCCGGCTTCCACCGTTCCGTTCAGGGTCAGGGTATCTGCACAGGCAGCGCCTGCCACAAGCATCAGTGCAAAAAGAACAGCCGCAAATCGTCTCATAATCTTCATTGTTTGACTTCCTCCATGTCTGTTATGTATTCACAAATAATTCTGAATTCTGAATTCTTAATTCTGAATTGTTTTTATACCGCGCGCAGCGCGTCAATGGGATTCAGCCGGCTGGCTTTTCTGGCCGGCGCCCAGCCGAAGATGATACCGACCGCTGCGGAGAAGCCCACGCCCAGGATAATGGCGCCGACGTTCAGCACGAAACTCGTACCCAGCATCCGGCACAACCCGAAGGATAGTGCCAGGCCGAATACAACTCCCAGCAGGCCTCCGATCATCGAAAGCAGGAAGCTTTCCAGCAAGAACTGCATCTGGATCTGGCCCGGTACGGCGCCCAGCGCCTTCTTCAGGCCGATCTCGCCCGTCCGTTCCGTCACGGTGGTCAGCATCATGTTCATGATGCCGATACCGCCCACCAGCAGTGCGATGGAGGCAATACCTGCCAGCAACGAACTCAGCATCGTGGTCATCGTGTTCATGGTTTCTTCAATGCTTTCCATGGAGGAAACCGTGAAGCAATCTTCTTCAAAGTCGAACAGCACGTCCATGGCGTCTTCAATTTCCTGCTTTGCCTCGGTTGAATCTGCTCCTTCCTTCAGGTATACGGTGAAGGAGTTGATATCGGTGGAGTTATTCACCTTCATGGCCGTGGTGTAAGGAATCATGACCGCCGGCGAACCGCTGAAGATGGAAGCGACGCCTCCGCCGCTGTCTTCTTCATACCGTCCCACAATCGTGAATGGCAGTCCTGAGACATACAGGGTTTCACCGATGGGATTCACGCCCAGGAAGAATTCATCCACAATCTCCTGGCTGATCTCGCAGACATAGCTGCTGTTGTCGTCGTCAATAAAGTTCAGGCTTCGTCCCTGGATGATCATCTCCTCATTCAGGATGAAGTAATATGCGTTCCGGCCGGAAACGGAAATACCGGTCTGCACGTCATTCCCGTAGGAGACCCGGCCGTTCAGGCTGATGCTCGGCACCACACCGTCCACATTCTCCAGGTCCGTAATCACCTGCAGGTCTTCCGGCGTCATGCCGCTCTTCAGGTCGCTGCCCGATACGCTCACCGTCAGGGTACCGACGCCCATGCTCGAGAAGGAAGAGGAAATGGTACCGGATACGCCGGATACCGTGGAAATCAGCGTAATAACCGCCATAACGCCGATCATGATACCCAGCAGGGTCAGGAAGGAACGCACCTTGTTGCTCCGGATATTATCCAGCGCCATTACAATGCTTTCCCGGATCATTACCATTCGTTTTCGGAAGGATTTAAGCATCCTGCAGACCTCCTTCCGTAATTTCACCATCTATAATGTGCACTACCCGTCGGGCGTTGGAGGCAATCTTAAGGTCGTGGGTAATCATAATGACCGTACGATTCTCCTCGTTCAGTTCCCGGAACAGCTGCATTATCTGGGCGCCGGTCTTCTGGTCCAGGGCGCCGGTGGGTTCGTCCGCCAGCAGAATGGAGGGATTGCCTACCATTGCCCGGGCGATAGCCACGCGCTGCTGCTGGCCGCCGGAAAGCTGGCTGGGCAGGTGATCCATCCGGTCTTTCAGCCCAACGCGTTCCAGCATAGCTTCTGCCCGTTCCCGACGTTCTTTCGGCCGGATACCGGCATAAATCAGGGGCAGTTCCACATTCTTACGGGCTGTCAGTCTCGGCAGCAGCTGGGAATTCTGGAAGATAAAACCGATCTCCCGGTTCCTCAGTTCAGCCAGTTCCTGTTCGTCCATATCCTCCACTTCCCTGCCCCGCAGGATATACTCGCCGGAAGTGGGGGTATCCAGGCAGCCGATAATATTCATCAATGTGGTCTTTCCGCTGCCGGAGGGGCCCAGCACGGACAGATAGTCTCCCTCTTCCACTGTCAGGGACACCTTCTTCAGTGCGTGGACGTTCTCTCCTTCCAGCGGATAGATCTTGTCAATCTCCCGCATCCGGAAGAATACTTCTTCTGCCATCGTCAGTTCCCCCGTGATCCGCCGCCCGGGAATCCGCTCCCGCCGCCGCTTCCGTCACTGCCTCCGCCGGGTAATCCACTTCCGCCGCCTGGGAAGTTGCTCATATCCGGCATGTTGCTGAAGTCAAATTCATTGGTACCGTCCTGGCTGTTCCGGTTCCGGTTGGGACGATTCACCTGCCGGTTGGTGAATATGCCGGAGAACAGGGCCGCCAGGCCGGTGGCTTCTTCTTCCTTCTCAGCGATCTTATACACGGTTTCGCCGGCTGTTACGCCGTCTTTGATTTCCACATAGTTGCCGTTGCTCACGCCGACGGTTACCGTCACTTCTTCCATCTCGCCATTCTCGTTTTCCTTATAAACATAGGCAGTGTTATTCCGTGCGGTGCTCAGCGCGTCCATCTTCAGCACGGTTACGTTTTCCGCCTCTTCCAGCGGTACGGTAACGGTTGCCTGCATACCCGGCCAGATATTGTCGGCTGTCGATGTGTCCACGTTCACCGTGCCTGTGTAATAGGCCACGTTGTTGCCGGTATAGGACACATAATCGATCTTATCAATCGCGGCGTCGAAAGTCGCGCCGGCAGAGGAAACCGCCACACGGCAGCTCTGTCCCTTGGCCACCTGGCCGATGTTGCTTTCACCAATGCGGACGGAAACCTTCATGTGGTCAAAATCCGCCACCGTCAGCAGGCTGTCGCCGGATTTCACTTCATCGCCCTTCGCCACGTCGATGGAGCTGACGGTTCCGTCAAATTCCGCCTCAATCGTTTCCCCGCCGTACAGGCGCATCAGCTTGTCTCCCTCGCTGACTTTGTCTCCCTCAGCCACATAGATCTCACGGACCTTGGTGTCTTCGGAAGACGTATAGTTCGCGCTGTTGATCAGCTGCATGCTGCCGGTAAAGGACAGCGAATTGGAGATACTGCCGGTGGTGGCAGTATACGGATCGTAAGTGATTCTGTATTCTGACTGCAGCTTGCTGATCACAGACCAGAGTGCCACACCCAGCACCAGAAGGATAATCACCAGCCAGATCAGCCGCTTTATTATCTTCTTTTTCCGGCTTTTCTTTTTCTTTTTTCCTTCCGGCTTCTCAGCGGCAGCCTTCACTTCTTCATTTTCCGCTGCCGTACTTTTTTCGAGTATTTCTGTCATTTCTCGGTCATCCTTTCCATAAACGTGCCTTGGTTCCGTAAAGCACTATATCGGACAAACTTAAAATGAACCTTAAGAATTGATCAGATTTCACAATAACCCTCCGCCGGAGAAACCGTCGTTTGGACAGGTATAAGATCATTATGAAAAACTTTTTCCAAAAGCTTGACAAGTATACTTGGCAGTGATATGCTTACATCGTGCCAAGTATACTTGGCAAATCAAAGGAGGTCTTCACTGATGAATAAAGAAGAGATTCTTGCAAAGAGCAAACTTGAAAACCGTGGTATGGATATGGTCAACCTGGAAATATCAAAAAACAGCATGCAGGTTGGCTGGGTCGTCATCATCCTGCTGCTGTCCGCCGCGATGGTAATCACCGCCATCACAAAGGGAATCATGAGCTACGATATCTGCTTTTCTATTCTTGCTGGGTCTGCTGCTGTCTTCGGTTATAAGTACATGAAGCTGCATAAAAAGCACGAGCTGATTTTCACAATCCTCTACGGGCTGGGTGCCCTGGCTTGCCTGGCCGGCTGGATCATCCAGCTGACAAAATAAGGAGGCCGTTTATGAACGAGCAGCTGATCCTGAAAAACAAGCTCAAGGAAATCCGCACGGAAAAAGGCCTCTCCCAGGCCGGTCTGGCTGAACTGGTCGGCGTTTCCCGCAACACCATCAGTTCCATCGAAACCGGCCAGTTCTGCCCGACAGCAAAGCTGGCGTTGATCCTGTGCGTCGCCCTGGATAAGAAATTTGAAGATATCTTCTATTTCTGAAAAAAGGCAGGGAACGGTTCCCTGCCTCTCACCATAACAAATCCGATTGTTATAAGAAGAAACCTCCGGCTTTCACTGTCGAAAGCCGGAGATTTCTTTATCTCTTATTATTCCTGCGGATTCTCTTCCGGAGCGCTTTCCACGGTTCCTTCCGTTTCAGGCTTTTCAGCGGCTTCCGCGGCTTCAGCCGTTTCCGTCACTTCAGCGCCTTCAACGAGTGCTTCTTCTTCCGTGGCTTCCTCTTCCTTCTCCGCGCGGCAGACGCCGACCACGGTGCTGCCTTCAGCCAGCCTCATGATCCGGACACCCTGGGTGGAACGGCCGCACAGGCGGACGTCAGCAGCCCTTGCACGGATAATGGTGCCGTCGTCGGTAATCAGCAGGATATCCTCGTCCTCGTGGACAAACATCAGGGCAGCCAGGTCGCCGGTCTTGTCGGTCAGCTGCATGGCCTTTACGCCCATACCGCCGCGGCCCTGCTCACGGTATTCTTCCGGATCGGTCCGCTTGCCGTAACCCTTTGTGGTAATTGCCAGCACGGTCGTTTCCGGTTCAACCGCTGCGATGTCGATCACTTCATCGCCTTCCGCGATCCTCATGGAGCGCACGCCGATGGAGTTGCGGCCCACATTGCGCACGTGCCGCTCGTTGAAGCGGATGCACTTACCCTTGCGGGTGGAAACCAGCATCTCATCGTCACCGTTGCTCAGCCGGACGCCGATCAGCTCATCACCCTCCCGCAGCGCAATAGCGATCAGGCCGTTCTTGCGCAGGTTGCGGAACTCTTCCAGGGCGGTCTTCTTGATCATACCGTTCCGGGTTGCCATCACCAGGTTGTGCTCTTCCTCGGTCTCCTTCGGCATGGGCAGCATGGTGGAAACCTTCTCCCCGCTCACAATGTGCAGCAGGTTGATAATTGCCGTGCCGCGTGCCTGGCGTCCGGCTTCCGGAATCTGGTAGCACTTCAGGCTGTACACCCGGCCCATGTTCGTGAAGAACATGATCTCCTGGTGTGTGCTGACCACGAACATCTGGGTCGTGTAGTCGGTTTCCTTCACGTTCATGCCGGAGACGCCGCGTCCGCCGCGGTGCTGCGCACGGTACACAGAGGAGGAAACACGCTTCACATACCCTTCATGGGTCAGGGTAACCACCATGTTTTCTTCCTGGATCAGGTCTTCAATATCAATGTCGTCCTCAGCGATGGTCAGCTCGCTGCGGCGTTCATCACCGAACTTGTCCCGGATTTCGCTGATTTCGGTCTTGATCACGTCCATCAGCAGGTGTTCGTCACCCAGGATCGCGGTCAGCCGTTCGATGGTTCTTTCCAGTTCCTCGTATTCCTCCTGCAGGCGTTCCCGTTCCAGGCCGGTCAGGCGGGCCAGGCGCATGTCCAGAATGGCCTGGGCCTGCTTTTCGCTGAACTCGAAGCGCATCATCAGGGCGTCCCTGGCGGTGTTGGTATCCTTGCTGGCCCGGATAATTGCGACGATCTCGTCGATATGATCCAGAGCCTTCAGCAGGCCTTCCAAGATGTGCGCGCGGTTCTGCGCCTTGTTCAGTTCAAATCTGGTCCGGCGGGTTACTACGTCCTTCTGGTGCTCCAGGTAGTAGTAGATCATCTCCCGCAGGTTCAGCACCTGGGGCTTGCCATCCACCAGCGCCAGCATGTTCGCACCGAAGTTTTCCTGCATGGGGGTATGCTTGTACAGCATGTTCAGCACCACCTGGGGCTGAACGTCCCGCTTCAGTTCAATCACGATGCGCATACCCTGGCGGTCGTTGGACTCATCCCGGATGTCGCTGATGCCTTCGATCTTCTTCTCGTGCACCAGGTCCGCAATCTTCTTGACCAGGACGGACTTGTTCACCTGGTAGGGAATCTCAGTCACGATGATGCGGCTGCGGTTGCCTCCCATTTCCTCCACGTTGGTCTTGGCCCGGACGGTAATCCGGCCGTGGCCGGTATGATAGGCTGCCCGGATGCCGCTGCGACCCATGATCAGGCCGCCCGTTGGGAAATCAGGTCCCTTGATGTGCTGCATCAGGTCGTCAATCGTGCATTCCGGATTGTCGATCATGCAGATAACGCCGTTGATCACCTCGGTGAGGTTGTGCGGCGGGATGTTTGTCGCCATACCGACGGCAATACCGCTGGAACCGTTCACCAGCAGGTTCGGGAACCGGGCCGGCAGAACAGAGGGCTGCTGCAGGGTTTCGTCAAAGTTGGGATAGAAGTCCACGGTGTCCTTATCGATACCGTCCAGCAGGTGCATGGTCAGCTTCTGCAGGCGGGCTTCCGTATAACGCATAGCCGCGGCGCCGTCACCGTCGACGGAACCGAAGTTACCCTGGCCTTCAATCAGCGGATAGCGGATGTTGAAGGGCTGGGCCAGGCGGACCATGGCGTCGTACACGGAGGAGTCTCCGTGGGGGTGGAATTTACCCAGAACGTCGCCAACCACGCGGGCGCTCTTACGGGTCGGCTTGTCCGGCGTCATGCCCAGTTCTTCGGACATGTCGTACAGGATCCGGCGATGGACCGGCTTCAGACCGTCCCGGACATCCGGGAGCGCCCGGTCCACAATCACCGCCATGGCGTAGGCGATGAAGCTCTTTTTCATTTCCTGTTCCAGATTGACGGGAATCAGCTTGTCTTGAATCATTTCACAATCCTCATATATTCATAAATCAAGTGCATTCCATGATGGTTTTTTTCGCTGTTGAAGTATTAATTTTGAATTCTGAATTCTTAATTCTGAATTTGGATTAAACGTCCAGATCCTTAACCAGGTCGCTGTTTTCCTGTATGAAAAGCTTTCTGGGCTCCACATCATCACCCATCAGCAGTGTGAACAGCCGGTCGGCTTCCATGGCGTCTTCCGGTGTAATCTGCATCATCATGCGGGTTTCCGGATTCATCGTGGTATCCCACAGCTGCTGGGCGCTCATTTCACCCAGACCTTTGTACCGCTGGATATCCGGCTTCGGATCCCGGCCGATTTCATCCAGCACGCGGTTCAGTTCATCGTCGTCATACACATAGCGGGAGGTCTTGCCCTTGGTCACCTTGTACAGCGGCGGCATGGCGGCATAAACATATCCCTTTTCAACCAGCGGCCGCATAAAGCGGTAGAAGAACGTCAGCAGCAGGATCCGGATATGGGCTCCGTCCACGTCAGCATCCGTCATACATACGATCCGGTGATACCGCAGTTTGCTCTCGTCAAACTGATCACCGAAGCCGCAGCCGAAGGCCGTGATCATCGCGCGGATTTCCGCGTTCTCCAGGGCCCGGTCCAGCCGGACCTTTTCCACGTTCAGGATCTTGCCGCGCAGGGGCAGGATTGCCTGCGTCTTGCTGTCGCGGCCGCCCTTGGCGCTGCCGCCTGCGGAGTCACCCTCCACCATGAAGATCTCGCACTTGGCGGGATCCCGTTCAGAGCAGTCTGCCAGTTTGCCGGGCAGGGAGGCACTTTCCAGCACGGTCTTGCGCCGGGTGGCCTCTCTGGCTTTCCGGGCCGCTTCACGGGCACGCTGGGCGTCCACGCAGCGGGTAACGATGGCTTTTGCCACCGTGGGATTCTCTTCCAGGTAGGTGGTCAGTTCCTCGCTCACCAGGCTGTCCACCACGCCGCGGACCTGGCCGGAACCAAGCTTGGACTTGGTCTGGCTTTCGAACTGGGGATCCTCCATCTTGATGGAGACGATTGCCGTCAGGCTCTCACGTACGTCCTCGCCCTTCAGGTTCGGCTCATTGTCCTTCAGGATCTTGTACCGCCGGCCGTAGTCGTTAATGGCGCGGGTCACTGCGGTGTTGAAGCCCTGCAGGTGGGTACCGCCGTCCGGGGTGGCAATGTTGTTGGCAAAGGTATAAACGTTCTCCGCGTAGGAGTCATTATACTGCATGGCCATTTCCACCAGGATGCCGTCCTTGATGCCCTCGGTGTAGATGGGTTCAGGGAAGAGCACCTGCTTGTGCTGGTTCAGGAACTTGACAAATTCCCGCAGACCGCCCTCGAAGCAGAAGTCATTCTCCTTGGGCTGCTCGGGCCGTTCATCCCGGAAGATGATGCGGACGCCCTTGTTCAGGAACGCCATTTCCCGCAGACGGTTCCGCAGGGTATCGTATTCGAAATCCCCGGTCTCGAAGATACCTTCCGGGTTCTCTTCGGTGCGGACGTCCGGCCAGAACTGGATGGTGGTGCCGGTGCGGTCTGTTGTGCCGATCACTTTCAGGTCATACAGGTATTTGCCCCGGGCATATTCCTGCTGGTAAATCTGGCCGTTCTGGTAGACCGTAACGGTAAAGTGTTTGCTCAGCGCGTTAACCACGCTGGCGCCCACGCCGTGCAGGCCGCCGGATACCTTGTATCCTCCGCCGCCGAACTTGCCGCCGGCATGCAGCACGGTCAGGCAGACTTCAACTGCGGGACGTCCCATCTTCGGATGCAGGCCCACGGGGAAGCCGCGGCCGTCGTCCATAACGGTCACGGAGCCGTCAGCATTCAGTGTTACGTTAATCTGTTTGCAGTAGCCGGCCAGCGCTTCGTCCACGGAGTTGTCCACAATTTCATAAACCAGGTGATGCAGACCCCGGGCGTCCGTTGAACCGATATACATACCAGGCCGCTTACGGACAGCTTCCAGGCCTTCCAGGACCTGGATCTGTTCCTCTCCGTAATCGGCGGTCACAGCGGTTACCTGTTCCATTTCAAGATCTTTTTCTTCTGCCATGGTGCACCTCATTTTTCTCTCTTTCGCGTGCTTTGGAATATCAGTCATTTTCGGGGGCTTTTCCGGCTGTGCGCAAAGTCCCTCAACGTATTGAAAAATCAAGCATTCCAAATCAATTTATTATACCACTTTTCGCCCCAAAAAGGAAGCTTTTTTCGAAACTTTTCTTTCCTATATATATAGACGGTCCCGTACAAATTTGACAGATTTGTCCCCTTTCGGATTGAATTTCCCTCCCCGCTCTGCTATACTTGCCTCAGGGAAAATTTACATATATATC
Source organism: Clostridiales bacterium FE2011 (assembly GCA_017569305.1). Taxonomy (NCBI): domain Bacteria; kingdom Bacillati; phylum Bacillota; class Clostridia; order Eubacteriales; species Clostridiales bacterium FE2011. The sequence continues at coordinate 1,248,687 of CP069418.1, forward strand.
CATTACCCGAAGGAGGAAATGCTATGAAAAAACTGCTTGCTCTTCTGTTGACTTTTTGCCTGCTCCTGGGCTGCTGCGCCGCTTTTGCGGAAGAAGCTGCTGCCCCGGCGCTGGAAAAGAACCTGGTTATCCTGTTCACCAGTGACGTGCACTGCGGCATTGATCAGGGCTGGGGTTATGCCGGCCTTTACGCGGTGAAGGAAAGCCTGTCCGCTGACAACTATGTCATGCTGGTGGATGACGGCGACGCCATCCAGGGTGAACCCATCGGTACCATGACCACCGGTGAGGGCATCATCGATATCATGAATGCTGTCGGCTACGATCTCGCCGTTCCCGGCAACCATGAGTTCGATTACGGCATGGACCGCTTCCTGGAGCTGACAAAAAAGGCTAATTTCCCCTACCTCAGCTGCAACTTCAACAAGGAAGGCGAACTGGTCTTCCAGCCCTACGTCATCAAGGAATTCGACGGTGTGAAAATCGCATTCGTGGGCGTATGTACTCCCATGACCCTGCGTTCCTCCACGCCCCGTTACTTTATGAATGACCAGGGTGAATTCATTTACGGTTTCCTGCAGGACGACACCGGCGAAGCCCTTTACGCCGCCGTGCAGAAGTCTGTCGATGATGCCCGCGCTGAAGGTGCAAACTATGTTGTCGTTCTGGCTCACCTGGGCAATGAAGCTGAGTGCTCTCCCTGGATGTACAGCGACGTCATTGCCAACACCACGGGTATTGATGCCTGGCTCGACGGCCACAGCCATGACACAGAGCAGACCGTTGAAAAGAACAAGGACGGCGCTGACGTGGTCCGCTCCGCCTGCGGCACCAAGCTGGCCAACATCGGTGCGCTGACCATTGCCAAGGACGGCACCATCTCCTCCCAGCTCTTCGGTTGGGATTCCTCCATTGCCGCTCCGAAACTGCTGGCCCTGAATAACGCCGGCAGCGAAGCTGTTGCCGCTGCTTCCGATGTGCTGAACGCGAAGCTGCAGGAAGTGGTCGCCAAGACCGCTGTGGATCTGTACATCAACGATCCCGAAGCTACCACCGATGAAGGCAAGCCCGTCCGTATCATCCGCCGGGCCGAAACCAACCTGGGTGACCTGTGTGCCGATGCTTACCGCGACCAGGGCGGCAACACGGATATCGCTTTCGTTAACGGCGGCGGCATCCGCGTACAGCTGAATGCCGGTGATCTGACCCTGAACAACATCCTGAGCGTGCATCCCTTCGGCAACAGCCTGACCGTTATCGAAGTGACCGGCCAGCAGGTGCTGGACGCCCTGGAATGGTCCGTGCATTCCCTGCCCGGCGAGTTCGGCGGCTTTGATCAGGTTTCCGGTATCACCTTCGAGTATGATTCCGAAATCGAATCTCCTGTCATTCAGGATGAAAGCAAGATGTTCGCCGGCATCGACGACACCAAGGAACGCCGCGTCCGCAACGTCCTGGTCGGTGGAGAACCGCTGGATCCCGAAAAGACCTACACCCTGGCCTCCCATGACTATCAGCTGCTGAACAACGGCGACGGCTACACCATGTTCAATGGCTGCAAGGTCCTGCAGGAGTCCGTCAAGCTGGACAACCAGGTCCTGATCGACTATATCACCCAGACTCTGGGCGGTGTGGTTGGCGAAGGTTATGACCAGCCCTACGGCCAGGGTCGTATCGTATCCGTTCACGCGGAATAATTCTTTCCCCTGAAACCTTTTACAGCCGGGCATTTGCCCGGCTGTTTTCCTTATGTTGTACGGCCGCGCCGGTCTTGCTTTTTCCTCCTCTCTGCTATAAAATGGCAATGTTGATAATTTATTCTTTTATACTATATGTCCCGAAGGAGGAACCGCTATGGAACAGAACTACGTTTTTATGACCGACAGCGACAGTGACCTGCCGTTTCACCTGAAACAGCAGTATGATATTCCCGTCGTTTACATGCCCTACGCCCTGGATGGAAGGGAATTCTTCGATGACCTCGGTCAGATGCTCGATCACAAGAGCTATTTCACCGCTATGCGCAACGGTGCTGTTCCTGTCACCTCCGCGCTGAATGAAGCGTCCTACATGGATTATTTCGAGCCGATCCTCAAAGAAGGCAAGGATCTGCTCTTTGTCGCCTTCTCCAGCAAGCTCAGCTGCACCCTGCAGGCCGTTTACAGTGCCCGTGAAAAGCTGCTGGAAGAGTATCCGGAGCGGAAGTTCATTGTGGTGGATACCCTGCGGATTTCCGGTCCCATGACCCTGCTGGTCCTGAAAGCCCATGAGCTGTACCGCGCCGGCAAATCCATTGAGGAAGTCGCCGGCTGGCTGGAGGAGAACAAGCTCCGCGCCCAGGCTTACTTCATCGTTGATGACCTGAAGTACCTCAAGCGCGGCGGACGTATCTCCGCCACTGCTGCCACCGTCGGCACCATGCTGGATCTCAAGCCCATCATTTCCGAAGCGGTGGATGGCACCCTCGCCGCCAGCGATAAGATCCGCGGCCACAAGAAAGCCATCGCCTTCATCGTGGACAAGATGCTGGAGTATGCTCCCGATCCGGAAGAAAGCCCCATCATCGTCCTGAACGCCGATTGCATCGAAGACGCCCAGCGCACCAAAGCCCTGGTAGAGCAGAAGCTCCCCGGCGCCAATGTGATGATCGAGAATGTCGGCCCGGTTATCGGCGCCCATGCCGGCCCCGGCACCATCGCCCTGTGCTTCATCGGCACCAAAACACAGGCCTGATCAATTTAACAAACCAAAGCCAGCGGAGCATTCGCTCCGCTGGCTTTTTCATACTCACAATTCAAACGGAAAACTATCTGTCACATTCGGCGAAGCCGAATATTTCACATCCCGCGCAGCGGGATATTTCACATTGAGCCTTCAGGCTCAATATTACACGTTTTCCGAAGGAAAACATTTCATTTACCTCTCCAGGATTCTCCTTACTGTAAGAATCCATTGATGATTTGTTCTTCTGCCTCCGCCGCTGTCAGTCCCAGGCTCATCAGCTTGATCAGCTGTTCACCGGCAATCTTGCCGATGGCTGCCTCATGCACCAGCTCCGCGTCCACATTGTTTGCTTCCAGTGCAGGCACTGCCAGGATCCGTCCTTCATCCATGATGATGGAGTCGCATTCCGTATGTCCATGGCAGGCGGCGTTTCCGGCAATCTTCGCGTCAAACTTCTGGAAGGAGTGATCCCGGGCCACCGAGCGGGAAACCACGTCCGCACTGGAGCCTTCGCCGTTCAGGTTCACCACATAGTTGCTGATCGCCCGCTGGTTCCCATGGGTCATCAGGCGTTCCCGAACCACCAGCTTCGCGCCGGCTGCCAGTTCTGCCGTGGTGGTGCGTTCCGTGTCATCCACGCCCTTGATCTGCACCATTTCCATTTCGGCATAGCTGCCTTCTTCCATATATACTTCCGTGCCGGGGTTCAGGATGCGTTTGCCGCTTCCCGTACCGGATCCATAGTGCTTTTCAACATACCTGATCCTGGCGTTCTTCCCTACGTAGAAGCGGTGAATACCATCATGCTGGGAATCCTGGTTGCCGCAGTTGTCAATGCCGCAGCCGGCAATGATCACAACGTCCGCACCTTCGCCGATGAAGAAATCGTTATACACAACTTCCTTCAGTCCGCTCTGGGTCATCACGACGGGAATATGGACGCTTTCGTTTTTTGTTCCGGGCTTGATCCGGATCTCCAGGCCGCTGACTTCTTCCTTGGGTACAATTTCAATATTGGCCGTGGACTGCCTTCCCGCAGAGGCGCTGTTGGAACGGATGTTGTAGGCGCCTTCCGGTACTCCGTGCAGGTCTGCCACTTCGCGCAGCAGCCGCTTCTGAATCTCATCCAGCTTCAGCATTCCGTTCCCTCCTTTGCAGGCATTTTAAACGGGCCCTCGCACACGGCCGCCTTTTCGTTAATCATCAGGTTCGGATAAACCTCGCTCCGGGTTCCCTGCTTCTCCACCCGTCCGTCCTTCAGCACGATGATTTCATCCGCGATCTCCAGAATCCGTTCCTGGTGGGAAATAATCAGGATGGAGCTGTCATGGATATCTTCCCGCATCTGCTGGAACACTTCGGTCAGGTTCCGGAAGCTCCACAGGTCGATACCGGCTTCCGGCTCGTCAAACACGGACAGCACTGCCTTCCGTGCAAGCACGGTGGCAATCTCGATCCGCTTCAGTTCGCCGCCGGAGAGGCTGGCGTTCACTTCCCGGTCCACATAATCCCGGGCGCACATACCCACAGCGGACAGGTATTCGCAGGCGTCAGAGATCGAGAGCGTTTTTCCGGCCGCGATACGGATCAGGTCCAGCACCCGGATCCCCTTGAACCGCACCGGCTGCTGGAACGCGTAAGCAATGCCCTTCTGTGCCCGTTCCGTCACACCCAGTTCTGTAATGTCTTCACCGTTGAAAAAAATACGGCCGCCGGTGGGCTTTTCAATACCGGCAATCAGTTTTGCCAGCGTGGATTTTCCGCCCCCGTTCGGTCCTGTTACCACAACCAGTTTCCGATCCGGAATTGTCAGGCTGATATTCCGGATAATCTCTTTATCCTTTCCTTCCGCATCTACCTGGAAGGAGATGTTCTTCAGTTCGAGCATATTTCTCTCCCAAATCAGTATAATAATCTATATCAATCAAAATGCATTGTCCGTAACACATTTTGAGAATTGCCTTCTCCATCACAGAGCTTTGTCACACTAAATCATTATGCATTATGCATTTCCCAAACAATTACAGCAGTAATTCTTTGTGATATACCCGTCCAGGTTTCCCCATTCGCTGACCGTGATCCGGTCCATACCAAGCCGGCCCATGACCCCCAGCAGAATGCAGATTCCGTGAACCACAATGTCCGCACGGCTGGGCTGAAGTCCCGGCAGCTGTTTCCGTTCTTCCACATTCATCCCGGCGAGTTTTTCGCCGATTTCCCGGATCTTTTCGCAGGTGATCACTGTCCCCTGTACGTTTGTCCGGTTTGTCCAGGGCTGACCGAGCGCCATTGCTGCCAGTGTGGTAAACGTCCCGCCGGTACCGACCCAGGTTTCCGGCAGTGCCAGTCCGGGATACTCCCGGAGCTTCTCATCCAGGATCTCCGCCGCGGCCACCTCTACCGGTTTCATATCCTCTTTCCGGTCCAGGCGAAGCCGCCGGAAAAGCCTCACCGCACCCATCCGGCAGGAAAACGCACTCTCAATTCCCGCCGGTGTGCCAATCGCAATCTCCGTGCTTCCTCCGCCGATGTCAATCATCCCGCAGCGTTCTGCTTTTACCGCTGCCGAGGCGCCCAGAAAACTCAGTTCCGCTTCTTCCTCCCCGCTGATAATCCTGAGCGGAATGCCGGTTTCCCGCTCCACTGTCGCCATGAACTCGGCGCCGTTTGCCGCGTCCCGGGCGGCGCTGGTCGCAAAGATTGCCAGCTTTTCTGCTCCCAGCTGTGCCGCATCGGATGCCATTCGCCGGACCGCAGCCACGGTTTTCTCCATGCTTTCACGGTTCAGGTTGCCTGCCTCGTCCAGACCGGCAAACAAGCGCGTCCCCTCGCGATCCCGCCGGAGGCGTTTAAATCCCGTCCCGGCAACATCCACCAGAAGACTCCTTACCGAATTGGATCCGATCCCGATCACGGCAGCTCTCATGGTTATCCTCCTTAGTTGTTCATTTCATCCATCAGAATCTGCAGTTCTTCATCCGTGTAGGCGTAAAGCGCCTCCGGATTGGTAAACTCAAAACGGATTGCGTCCTGCCGGACGTAAGCGTAGTCTTTGACCGCGCTGGACATAATATATGCTTCTGTTCCGACCACATCCAGCCGGTTGCTCAGGTCTTTATTCTCTTCCTCAAGGCGGGTTTTCTGAATTCTCAGCAACTTCTCCTCTTCAGCCTTGTTGTTCACGGCGCCGCGCAGTACGGCATGAAGGACCAGGAAAAGCAGCACCATAACTCCCAGGATGGCCAGAAAACCCTTCAGGTTCATCGAGCGATACATTCCTGTCTTCCCTCCTTTACCGTTATCTTATACATTTCGCTTTTTCTTCCGTTTTTTCCTTCTCTAATCAGGCCTCAGCCTCTCTGGCCTGAAGTGTTTTGGTGGAAGAAGAAAGCAGTTTTCTTAATTCTTCTGCATCCTGATAAATACTGTCATATTGTTCCTGCGTAAGGTAGTCAGTTTTGAAAAGCAATTCAAGCCAGTACAAGGTTTCTGATACTTCCTTGAGGGCAATATACTGTTTCGCGATAAAATCGTTCCTGCTTATAGCATACTTGGCTTCTGAAAGATTCGCTCCAACCGATGTACCCGAACGCAGAAGCTGCTTGGATAAAACATATTCATTTTTCTCATCCTTCAGGTACTGATACAGTCGGACGATCCTTATCGCAAAACTCTTACTCTTCTCTTCGGTAACGCTCATACCTCCTACTTCCTACCTCCTACCTGATCAAAACATGCTGATCTGGTTGGTTTCGCTCAGTCCTTGCAATGATCCGTGGTTACGAAGTGTTTCGATCACGGATGATCCGACTTTGCCCCGGTTCTGCAGGTCTTCAATACTGATGAACGGGCCGTCCTTCCGTGCTTCAACGATCGGAATTGCCGCGCTTTCTCCAAGGCCCGGCAGGCTGATGAAGGGACAGCGGATATTGCCGTCCTCAATCAGGAAGCGCCGGATGTCGCTCTTATAAAGATCAACAGGCAGGAAACGGATCCCGCGCATGTTCATTTCCAGGATCAGTTCCAGGCAGGTCGCGATATCCTTGTCCCTTGCGGACGGTGAATCCATGTTCCGGATTTCCTTGATCTTCTTTCTGGAATCCGCCGGCGGCAGGAGCATGGTCGATGCGTCAAAGCCGTCGCCGCGCACCGTGAAATAGGCGCAGTAGTATGCCAGCGGTTCATGCAGTTTGAACCAGGCCACACGCAGGCTCATCGTCACGTAAGCCACCGCGTGTCCCTTCGGGAACATGTACTTGATCTTCTTACAGCTGTCCATAAACCAGTCAGGCACATTCTGGTCTATCATGGCCTGTTCCATCTCAGGCTTCAGGCCCTTGCCTTTACGGACGCTTTCCATGGTGGTGAATGCCAGCTTCGGCTTCACGCCCTTGTCGATCAGGTAGTTCATAATATCGTCACGGCAGCAGACGCATTCGCTCAGTGTCGCGACGCCGGACGCGATAATCTCCTGGGCGTTGCCCAGCCACACGTCCGTACCATGGCTCAGACCGGAAATCCGCAGCAGTTCCTCCATGGTATGGGGCTTTGTCTCTTCCAGCATGCCCCGCACGAAGCCTGTACCGAATTCCGGCACGCCGTAGGTTCCGGTATTGCACAGGATATCTTCCGTTGTCACGCCCAGCGCCTCGGGAGAGGCAAACAGGCTGCGCACGCCGGGATCATCCAGCGGCACGTCCTTGAAGTTGATCCCTGTCAGCAGTTCCAGCTCATGCAGCATTGTCGGGTCATCATGACCCAGGCAGTCCAGCTTCACCAGGATGTCATGCATACTGTTGAAGTCGAAGTGTGTGGTGGTAAAGTCGCTTTCCAGGTCATCCGCCGGATGCTGTACCGCGGTAAAGTCGTAGATCTCGTATTCCAGCGGCACAACAACCATGCCGCCCGGATGCTGGCCGGTAGTCCGTTTAACGCCGGTACAGGTCAGGGCCAGACGTTCCTTTTCGGCGTTGCCCGCCTGGATCCCGCGTTCTTCCAGGTATTTCAGCACATAGCCGTATGCAGTCTTGTCCGCCAGACCGGAGATAGTACCCGCACGGAACACGTGATCGTGTCCGAACAGCTCTTCCACGTAGTGGTGAGCCCGGTTCTGGTATTCACCCGAGAAGTTCAGGTCGATATCAGGCACCTTGTCTCCCTCGAAGCCAAGGAATACTTCGAAGGGGATATCAAATCCGTCCTTGGTCAGGGGCTGGCCGCACTCCGGACAGTTCTTGTCCGGCAGGTCCACACCCACGTGATACTGGCTCTTGTCCACGTCAAAGAATCCTTTGCGGCAGTGGGTGCAGCGGTAATGCGGCGGAAGCGCGTTCACCTCTGTGATTCCGCACATCCGGGCGACCAGGCTGGAGCCGACGCTGCCGCGGCTGCCGACCAGGTAGCCGTCCTGCAGGGAACGGGAAACCAGCTTCTGGGCAATGGAATACAGCGTGCAGTAGCCGTATCCCACGATGGATTTCAGTTCCTTTTTCAGCCGTGCTTCCACGATTTCCGGCAGCGGGGAACCGTACAGTTCCTCTGCCGTATCCCAGGTCATCTGCTGGATTCTGTCCTCCGCGTCGTCCCAGAACGGCTGGAATGTATCCTCACCCTTCGGATGTTTCGGGAACAGCTTGATTTCCTCCACCTGTTCCGCGATCTTCCGGGGATTGTCAATGACGATCTCTTTTGCTTTTTCTGCGCCGAGATAGGAGAACTCCTCCAGCATCTCATTTGTCGTCTTGAAGTACAGCGGCGGCTGCAGGTCCGCGTCGGCAAATTTCATGCCCGCCTGGATAATTGCCCGGCCAACGGCGTCCTTCGGATCCATGAAATGCACGTCGCCTGTGGCCACAACCGGAATATTCAGTTCCTCACCAAGCTTGACAATTTCCCGGTTCAGATCCCGCAGTTCTTCCTCGGAGGAAGCCTGTCCGTCCCGCAGCATAAAAGCATTGTTGCCGATGGGCTGAACCTCCAGGTAATCGTAGAAGGACGCAATCTGCTTAATCCGTTCATGATCTTCCCTGTTCACCACCGCCCTGAACAGTTCGCCCGCTTCGCAGGCGCTGCCCAGGATCAGGCCTTCCCGGTACTTCTGGATTATATGCCGCGGCATATGCGGCACACGCTTGAAATAATCCAGGTGGCTGATGGATACCAGCCGGTTCAGGTTCACCAGACCGGTCCGGTTTTTCGCCAGCAGGATAATGTGCCAGCTCTCTCCGATGGCGCCGCCGGTCAGTGCGGCATTCAGGTCCTTTTCGCTAACGACGTCCGGGTGTTTCTCCCGGGTCTCCTCAAACATCCGCTGCAGGCAATGGGCTGTAGCCGTCGCGTCATGCACCGCCCGGTGGGCGTTCTTCAGGCTGACGCCCAGGTGTTTGCACAGTGCCGCCAGGCGGAAAGACTTCAGGTCCGGATACAGTTTCCGTGCATAGCTCAGCGTATCCATCACCGGCACGTCCAGTGTCCGGTCCAGGCGCTTCAGTTCCGCCTTCAGCAGGCTTGCGTCAAAGTGTGCGTTATGCGCCGCAATGGGCAGGTCACCGATAAACTCCATCAGCTTCGGCAGTGCCTCCGCCGCCTTCGGTTGTCCCTGCAGCATCACGTCATTGATGCCGGTAATGTTTGTGATTTCAGGTCCCAGCGGCTCGCCGGGATCCACCAGCTGCTCAAAGCTGTCAATCACCGTACCGTCTTCCAGTTTCACGGCGCCGATCTCGATAATTCTCGCCTTGCCGGTATTCAGGCCTGTGCTTTCAAAGTCCAGCACCACCACCGGTCCGTCATACGGCCGGTCATCCGGATCCTCAAAAACAGGCTTCTCGTCGATCAGGTAACCTTCGCAGCCGGGGATCAGCTTGATCTTTCCCTTGGCTGCCCGGAAAGCCGCCGGGTAGGACTGCAGCACGCCGTGGTCCGTCACGGCTACCGCCGGATGGCCCCAGTCTGCCGCCCGTTTGATCAGCTTATCAACCGGCGTCAGCGCGTCCATGGTGGACATATTGGTATGCATATGGAGCTCGACCCGCTTTTCTTCCGCGGTGTCCATCCGCTCCTCTTTTTCTGTTTCCACCAGGTCCCGCACGGAGATGCTCAGGTCCCTGGCAAAATTGTCATACAGGCACTCGCCGCGCACCTTGACGCACATGCCTTCCTTGATCCGGTCCACTTTTTCCCGGACGGCTGCCCGCTCTTCGTCGGTAATCGGCGTAGCTTCGGCCTCTTCCTTCTTCATGTACCGGCTGCGGTAGCGGAAGAACACCTTGCACAGGATGGAACTGGTATAGTCGGTCACCGCGAAGGTTACCAGCAGCATTTCGCCGCCCTTCAGTTCCTTCTGCTCCAGTTTGAAAACCTCGCCCTGGACCACCACCAGGCCGCTGTCGCTTTTCAGCTCCTTGATCTCCACCGGCTTGTCCGCCACGCTGCGGCCGATTATCGGCTTGCCGATGGACTTTGCGTCCGGGCTCACCGGAGAAACTTTTACCTCTGTCTTTTCTGCCGGAGCATCCTTCTTCACCGGCTTTTTCTCACCGGCAGGCTTCTTCGGCGCCGCTTCCTTTTCCGTTGCGATGCCGGTTCCGTACCGTTCCGCCATTTCTTCCGCGGTCACGGTCAGCGTCGTATTCTCGCGTTCTTCCTTCATCCGGCGCAGACGTTCTTCCCGGGTTCCCTCCACAGTCATCTCCACCCGGAGATTGGCCGCAAAGATCTCCTTGATTGCCTTGGCCAGGCTGGGCCCCACGTCGCTTTTCCGCATCACCTGCAGGCTGATATCATCCGGAAAAACCAGCGTCAGCAGGCCTTCCCCGTTCTCTCCGCCGGGAAGATCCGCTGTCTCGGTCAGCTGGTTCTTTTCCATCCGCCAGCCGATCTTGCCGATCCAGCCCCGGGCCATGGGATAGTTCCTGCGCAGGAAGTCATCCAGCACCTGGCGGTAAGGCGTCGGATCCTCCAGGAAATCCGCCTTCAGCCCAGGCGAAATAATCCGTACCGCCAGTGGACGTCCGGGGAACATTTCCCGCAGGATTGTCCCCAGCTTCAGGAATTCCTTTTCCCCTGCCAGTACGGAGCTTTCAAAGGTAATATAGGTTTTTTTCAAAGATTTGACATAGACAATTCTGGGAGATGACAGTTTTCCTGCCAGTTCCGGAATATCCCGCGCAACGCGCGCCATCAGATCTTCGTAGCTCATTGTTTCTCTGCAATAATCCTTTTTACTTCGGCAATCAGGATTTCGGCCAGATCGCCTTTCACTTTTCTCGGTTCCTGTCCCTTCACAAACAGCGCTCCGCCGTCCTTGCCGCCGGCAATGCCCACGTCTGCTTCCTTACCTTCGCCCAGGCCGTTTACGATACAACCCATCACAGCCACCTTCAGCGGAACCGTCACGTCGGAAAGCTCTGCTTCCACCCGGCGCGCAATCTGTTCCACCGGGATACAGGTCCGTCCGCAGGTGGGGCAGGCGATCAGCTGAACGCCCCGTGTCCGCAGGTTCAGGGCCCGCAGGATATCCCAGGCAGCCTTGGCTTCCGGCAGCGGATCGCCGCTCAGGCTCACCCGGATCGTGTCGCCGATCCCGTCCGCCAGCAGCGCGCCAATACCGATGGCACCCTTGATCGTGCCCTGTCCCGGCAGTCCCGCTTCCGTTACGCCCAGGTGCAGGGGGTAATCGCAGCGTTCATGCGCCAGCCGGTAAGCGTCAATCGTCAGCTTCACGTCGCTGCTCTTCATACTCAGCACAATGTCGTAAAACCCCGCTTTTTCCAGCATCCGCGCATGTCCCAGCGCGCTTTCCACCAGGCATTCCGCCGTCGGTCCGCCGTATTTTGCCAGCAGGTCTTTTTCCACTGATCCGCTGTTTACGCCGATCCGGATAGGAATGCCGTATGCCTTAGCACAATCCGCCAGTTCCCGTACCCGGGCTTCCCCGCCGATGTTTCCGGGGTTGATGCGTAGTTTCGCAATGCCGTTCTCTGCAGAGCGGATCGCCAGCTTGTAGTCAAAATGGATATCGGCCACCAGCGGTACGGGGCTCTTCGCAGCCAGTGTTTTCACCGCCTCCGCGCAGGCTTCGTCGTACACGCTAACCCGTACAATGTCGCAGCCTGCGTCATGCAGCGCGCAGATCTGCTTCAGCGTCGCTTCCGCGTCCCGGGTATCCGTGTTCGTCATGCTCTGAACCAATACAGGATTTCCGCCGCCGAGCAGGAGATCTCCAACCTTAACCGTTTTCGTCATTTTACTTCCCACCTCCTAGCCACTGCCTCGGTGGCAACTCTACACTCTTCACTCTTCACTCTGAATTTGTTTTACCCAAATATCCTCATCACGTCTCTGAATGTGAAGAAAATCATCACGCCAAACAGAAACACCATACCAATAAGGTGTACCATGGCTTCCTTCTCTGCCGGCACCGGCCTGCGGCGAACTACTTCCACCAATCCGAAAACCAGCCGGCTTCCGTCCAGTCCTGGGATTGGCAGCAGATTCATCAGACCCAAGTTAACAGAAAGCATTGCCAGCAGCCAGATAAATTCTTCCATGCCATAGGTCTTCACCCGCTGTGAAACCTCGCTGACAATTCCCACCGGTCCCCTGGTGTCCTCAAAGCCCTCGCCTTTGGTCACCATATTCTTCAGTGCTTCTATTATTGCCCCGGATACATTGACGCATAATTCCCCGGAATGTTTGAGGCCTCCGAGGAATGTTTCCGGCTCCGTTATAGCATGCGCAACATTGGCGATTACCACGCCAATACGCATTTTGTTTTCCTTCTCATCCAGAACCGGTGTCAACTCTGTTTCAAAGGTTTCTTCTCCTCTGCGGATGACCATCTTCAGCGGAGCGTCCCCTTCTTTCCAGTCTCCGATGGTATTCAGTACCGTTTCATAGGTACCGTCCAGCATATTCGCACCATTGATTTCCGTGATTACGTCTCCTGCCTGCAGTCCAGCCGAATAAGCCGGACCGGCTGCCATCACATCAGAAATATAGTGATCATATCTCACACCTGTAGTGACACCGTTTACCCAGAAAAAAACCGTTCCCACCACAAATGCCAGCACAAAGTTCATCAGCGGACCCGCAAAAATCACGCACAGCCGCTTCCACACGTTCTGCTTCGGGAAGGCACGGGGATCATCCTTGGATTCTCCCGTTGTGTCATCCTCACCATAAAAAGCGCAGAATCCACCCAGCGGAATCGCCCGGATACTGAATTCCGTTTCATATTTCCGGCTCTTCCAGCCCACAATCTTCGGACCCATTCCAACGGCAAATTCCCGTACGTCGATCTTCATCGCCCGGGCCGCCAGGAAATGCCCGAATTCATGTACTGTAATCAATATCGCCAAAAGCAGCAACGCCAATAAAATATACACGTAACTTATGTCCTCTCAAATAATTCGTTAATTCATAATGTTTGTTTAACCGTACGCCTGTACAGTCCACCGCACTCTGATGGTATGCAAAATGCCGCAGACGTTATAATTCTGAATTCTGAATTCTGAATTCTGAATTGGATACAGCTCTTGCGAGCTGATCTGCATGATAGATGTCCTCTATGCAGTTTGCCGGCAGGCCTGCCAGCTTCTCCAATGCTTTTTCCACGCGCACCGCGATCTGTCCGAAAGGAATCTCTTCCCGCAGGAAAGCGGCCACGGCCTCTTCATTTGCTCCGTTGAATACGGTGCATGCCGCTCCGCCGGCCCGCAGGCACTCCCGTGCCAGCCGCAGTGCCGGGAACTTCTCTTCATCCGGTTTTTCAAAGGTCAGGCTTCCCAGCTTGAACAGGTCGGGCGCAGGCACGCCGGTTTCAATACGTTCCGGATAGGCCATCGCGTAACCGATCGGCACCCGCATATCCGGTTCACCCAGCTGTGCCAGTACCGCGCCGTCTTTAAAGACCACCGCGCTGTGCACAATACTCTGGGGATGGACCACCACTTCAATCCGGTCCTCCGGCATATCAAACAGCCACCGGGCTTCCATGATTTCCAGTCCTTTGTTGAACATGCTGGCGCTGTCCACGGTAATCTTCGCGCCCATGTTCCAGTTGGGATGCTTCAGCGCTTCCGCCTTTGTAGCCTTCTCAATTCTTTCCTTGTCCCAGGTCCGGAAGGGGCCGCCGGAAGCTGTCAGCAGGATTTTCTCTGCTTTGTTGGTTCCGTCTGCCTGCAGGCACTGGAAAATCGCGCTGTGTTCACTGTCCACCGGCAGCAGGGGTTTCCCGGCTTTCCGGGCCAGTTCCGTTACCAGATGGCCGCCGGTTACCAGGGCTTCCTTGTTAGCCAGCAGCACCTGTTTCCCGGCCTTCAGCGCATCCATGACGCCCTGCAGTCCGGCAATACCTACAATGCTGACCAGCACCATTTCCGCGTCTGTTTCCGCAGCTGCGGCATGCAGTGCTTCTTTCCCGGAAAGGAAATGGCAGAACTTCAGGTCTTCCGGAATTTCCGCCGGATCAAAGCCATCTGTCAAGCCCGCGATTTCCGGCCGGAATTCCCGCACCTGTTCAAACAGCTTTTCCTTGCTTCCCCGGGCAGTCAGCGCCACCACACGGTACCGGTCCGGATGCCGTCTGCACAGATCCAGCGCCTGCGTTCCAATCGACCCCGTCGATCCCAGTATCGCAATCTTCTTAATCATTCAATCTTTCCTCGTTTTCCTGTACAAGTTCTTTTATTCATCAAGTCAGGAAAGTATTCATAATTATGAATTATGAATTGTGAATTATGAATTTGTACTGTTATCTGATGTTTATTTAAACATCAGATAACAGTACATAAGTACTGCCATAAACAGCACGCTGTCCAGCCGGTCCAGCATACCACCGTGTCCCGGGAACAGGTTGGAGAAATCCTTGATTCCGCTGTGACGCTTCACCAGGCTGGCAAACAGGTCGCCGATCTGACCGGCAATGCCGCCCAGGAAGCCCAAAATCAGGTAATGCCACCAGACAGGCAGCTTGGCCAGGGTCGGAGCGTCGCAGAACGCTACGCTCAGTCCGTACACCGCCATCGCGGCAATCACGCTGCCCGCCATGCCGCCGACGCTTCCGGCGATCGTCTTCTTTGGGCTGACAGCCGGGCAAAACTTCGGTCCGCCAATCGCGCTGCCCACAAACAGGGCAAACACATCTCCGAGCAGAGGCACCGCAAAAGTCAGGCATAGCAGCACAACTTCCACTGCTTTCTGGTCCGGGATCAGGCTCAGGGCCACCAGGCTCAGTCCGGGCAGCGCTACCGTCAGCAGCGGCAGCGCGCTCATGCTCAGGTCTGTCAGTTCAGGCTCCTGTCCCTTCCGGAACAGGATCACGGTAATCATCATAAACAGGCCCGCAGCCAGCAGCGGCACAATCACCTTTACGCCGAACAGCCAGGTCAGCGGCAGCGATACGCCCACGATGATCCAGGTCGGCCAGGAGACCACATGATGTCCCGCGGTTGCCAGCGCGTGATATTCTTCCCAGATCGCAAAGCAGATACAGACAAGCGTCGCCAGCGCCATGCACCAGTTCGGCAGCCACAGATTAATCGCCAGGAAAGCACTCAGCAGCAAACCCGTAATAAATCTTTGTTTCATCCCTTATTCCATCCTCTGTGAAATAATACATTTTCACGTTTCAGTTACTAGTCTGTTAATCAGCCTTTGGTTGTCATTCCGACCAAGGCCGCAGGCCGCGTGGAGGAATCCCTTGATATAATTCTGAATTATGAATTATGAATTCTTAATTATACTCTTCCTCCAAACCTTCTATTCCGGTGCGCAAACGCGTCCAGCGCCTGGTCATAGTCATGCACGGTGAAGTCCGGCCACAGCACTGTCGGGAAAACAAACTCCGCGTATGCGTTCTGGTACAGCAGGAAGTTGCTCAGCCGCTGTTCTCCGCTGGTCCGGATCAGCAGATCCACGTCCGGCTGTCCCCGGGTGTACAGATGATCGGAAATCGTCTGCTCCGTAATCTCTTCTGCCCGGATGTCACCGTTCCGTACCAGTGTGGCAATCTCCTTCGCCGCCATCACCAGTTCAGCCCGGCCGCCATAATTCACCGCGATATTCAGCCGCAGCCCCGTGTTTTTCCGGGTCCGGTTTTCCGCTTCAATCAGCGTTTCCCGCTGTTTTTCCGGCAGTCCTCCCTTGTCACCGAGAATCAGGATCCGGACGTTTTTCGCGTCCAGTTCATCAATCTCAGAAGCAAAGAAATCCAGGATCAGCTGCATCAGTGCAGCCACTTCCTCTTCAGACCGGTTCCAGTTTTCCGTGGAAAAGGCATACAGGCTCAGCGCCCCGATCCCCAGGTCATCCGTATGGCGGATAATTTCCCGCAGGGTTTCCGTTCCCTGCCGATGGCCTCGGGATACATTCAGCTTATGTTTCTTTGCCCAGCGGCCGTTACCGTCCATGATAATGGCCACATGCTTCGGCAGCTTTTCAAATTCATCCGATGTCCTCGGCGGTTTCTTCAGTGCCAGGGACAGTGCTGTCTTCAGCTTCATGCTTTTTTCCTTTCCCATATACTGCCAAAACCCGCCTCTCGGCGGGTTTTGCTCGATATCGTGCGCTTTTTGATGAACCGCTTGCGTCCGCGGTGTGCGCATGATCCCGCTTCGGCGTCAGACTTCCATGATTTCCTTTTCTTTCTTGGCGAAGATATCGTCGACTTCCTTGACGGCCTTGTCCGTAATCTTCTGCATATCTTCTTCGGCGTCCCGCTGATCGTCTTCGGTGATCTCGCTGTTCTTCTTCAGCTTCTTGATCTGCTCAATCGCGTCACGACGGATGGAGCGGATAGCCACCTTGGTATCTTCCGCGCCTTTGGACGCAACCTTGGTCAGATCCTTACGGCGTTCCTCGTTCAGTTCCGGGAAAACCAGGCGGATCAGTTTGCCGTCGTTGGACGGATTCAGTCCCAGGTCACTCTTCTGGATGGCTTTCTCCACCTGGGGAATCATTTTGGCTTCCCAGGGGGCAATCACCAGCAGCCGGGGTTCCGGAGAGGAGATGTTGCCGATCTGGTTAATGGGGGTCGGCGTTCCGTAGTAGTCCACCATAATCCGGTCCAGCAGCTGCGGATTCGCACGGCCGGCGCGCAGACTCATCATGTCCCGCTCGTATACCTCGCAGGATTTCTTCATTTTTTCTTTCGCTGTATTGATAACGTCCTGAAGCATGGGTTTCCCTCCTCGTTTCAGTATCAGAAAATGTCTGCGAATATTATACTGTTTTTTGCCTTCTCTGGCAACTGATTTTTCGTCTTCTGCACAATCCGGAGTAAGGCATCCCGCCTCACTCCGGATCGTTCATTATGAATTATGAATTATGAATTGTGAATTGGTCTTCAGCTTCCCGTCGAACGGTAAAACCTCATCGCTTTCCGGAACAGCATGTACATGATGAAAAACAGTACCAGTCCCGCAAACGGAGTCAGGAATGCGGCCCACTCCGGCCAGCCGAACAGCGGTTTCCCCAGGATAAAGGATGCCGGCACATGCATCACCAGTGCAAAAGGAGCCACCACCGTGAACAGAATCCGCAGCGGCCTCGGATAAATGTCGGAAGGGTATTCGCAGGCGCTGCGTCCGCCGTAGGTCAGCGTGTTTGCCAGCTCCACAGACTTGACGCTGTGTATGCTCATGATCGCTTCAATCATGAACAAACCCAGGATCAGCCAGAAGCTGAAGAAGATGGATTCCGCCAGCAGCAGAACCTTGGTCAGCGTCCAGCCAATCGCAGCCATCCGGCTTCCGATCATAAGGCTGACAGTTCCCACCGCAATGCAGGCAATCCGCCGGGGATCCGCCGCGCTGCAAAGCACCTGTGTCAGGATTCCCCTGGGTCTCAGCAGGATCGTATCCAGCTGACCGTTCCGCACCATGGACGGAAAGTTTCCCGTCAATCCCCGTCCGAAAATCTCTGTCAGGTAAAAAGAGACTGACATCAGCCCGAAGAAGAAATACAGGTCTCCGGGACCCCACTGGTTCAGGTGATCAAAACGGTCAATCAGCAGGATCACCGCCAGCAGTTCCCCGCCTTCCATTACCAGCTGGGCCAGGGTCTGCATCAGGAAGGAGACCGGATACTGCAGCTGGCTTTTGATCAGCATAGCCATGGAGCGTCTGTACAAACGAAGTGTGTTCATCCTCCTCAACCTCCCTGTATAATCAGTTTCCGCTGGTTTTTGTTCCAGAAAGCGCAGCCCGCCAATGCCAGAATGCCCGTCCACACCAACTGGATCAGCAGCACCTCCGGTGCCTTGCTCAGCGCATATTCTCCGGTATACAGCCGGATCGGAGCGTCCAGCAGCTGGGCATAGGGCAGCAGGGTAATCACCCGCTGCCAGCTGTCCGGGAAAAGCGTCAACGGCAGGAGATTGCCGGACAGGGTAATCATCAGCAGGTTCAGCATTCCCTGCATTCCCCGGGGATCCAGCGTCCGCATGGTAAACCCCATCGTGATGTTTTCCAGTGCGGAAACGCACAGCAATCCGAGTATCAGCGCCAGCAATGCCGCCAGCAGTGCCGGAACAGACGCAGGGAGGCACAATCCCCATCCCTCCGGCAGCAGTGCAGCAAACACCAGCATAGGCAGTGCCCGCAATACACTCCCGGTCAGCTTCTGCGCCAGAATCCGTGCATAGTAATAACCGTACAGGTGCAGCGGCCTGCACAGGTCATAGGCAATCGCTCCCGTGCGGATCTTGTCCATCAGTTCCGGATCGCTTGCCAGCAGCATCCTGAAAAAAGCCTGCTGCAGCCACACATATGTCGTCACATGGCTCAGCGGCAGCACCTGCGGTTTCCCGGCATACATCGCCCGGTAAATCGCCACCAGGATCAATCCGAAGAACATCTGGCAGATCAGCCCGCCCAGCACCGCTCCCCGGTACTGCGTCTCCATCCTTCTCCTCATCCTGAATATCGATAAATATGCCTTCATCTCTTACCTCCTACTTCCTACCTCCTATCTCCTACCTCATTAAAGTCCTAAGTTTTTGTACATCGCCGCAATAACCTGATCAATATTCTGATGTTCTTCCACCTGCACGGTCTTGGTCGTGTCATACTGCGACAACAGCTCCTGCAGTCCGCCGTCATACAGTTTGCTGCCGTGTCCCAGCACCATGACCCGGGAACACAGAGCCACGATATCTTCCATGTCGTGCGTCGTCAGCAGGATGGTGGTTCCCTTTTCCGCGTTCTCCCACCGCAGGAAGTCCCGAAGCGCCAGCTTACTCACCGCGTCCAGTCCGATGGTCGGTTCATCCAGGTACAGCAGTTCCGGACTGTGCAGCAGGCTGCCGCAAAGCTCTGCCCGCATCCGCTGGCCCAGGCTCAGCAGCCGCAGTGGAGTCCGCAGAAGGTCTCCCAGCTGCAATGCTTCTGTCAGTTCATCCAGCCGTTTTTGATAGCTGGCTTCCGGAACCCGGTAGATGTCCTTCAGCAGGGAGTAGCTGTCCAGCAGCGGCACATCCCACCACAGCTGCGTCCGCTGGCCGAACACCACGCCGATGTGGCTCACATGCTCCTTCCGGTTCTCCCAGGGAACTCTTCCGCCCACCGTCACCGTTCCGCTTTCCGGCACAAGGATGCCGGAGAGGATCTTGACTGTTGTGGACTTGCCGGCGCCGTTCGGCCCGATATATCCTACCAGCTCCCCTTTTTCGATTTCAAAGGAAACGTCCTGCAGCGCGTGCACAGTTTCTTTTTCGCGCAGCAAAGAACCCTTCTCCCGTTTTTTGCGTACAACAAAAGACTTGCAAAGATGGTCGACAAAAATATAGCTCATGAAAAAATCCTCCCGATTTATTCCCCTATGCAGTTGGGTATTCTCGAAGCGGATTATCCTGAATTCTTTTATGAATCCTGAATTATCATTGCGAAGTGCGTAAGAATATATCATATGCATTTGGAGAAATCAAGTACAAAATGTTCTTTCCAGGCCGTTTTTTTCTCCTGTATGCTCATCCTGGTCAATCGGCCTTTGATCGGCGGAAGCAGATAATGAAACAGGGTCATGCGGGAGGAATCGTCCCACAGGAACTGCCGCTGATCATATCTATCCTCCGGATCACATGACTGAAGCCTTATTTATCAATACTTTTGAAAATGGTTGCCTGCCTTGTTCAATAATGATATGATAAGGACGAAATACAGCTGGAAAACTAAATGATCACCCATTCAGCAGCAAGGAGATTTATCCATGCAAACGCAGCCTTTTGTACATCTGAAGGAAAAGATCCTCAATAATTGCAGCCGCGTTATTGTCGGCAAGGAAGAAGTGATCGAGCAGATCGTTGTCTGCCTGATCGCTTCCGGGCATATCCTGCTGGAGGATGTACCCGGAACCGGCAAAACCATGTTGCTGCGCGCCTTTGCCCGGAGCATCGGCGGCGAGTTCCGCAGGATTCAGTTCACGCCGGATCTGATGCCCTCTGATCTGACAGGCATCAATTTCTTTAATCAGAAAAAATGCGAGTTTGAGTTCCGCCCGGGTCCGCTCTTCGCGCAGGTGATCCTGGCGGATGAAATCAACCGGGCTACGCCCCGCAGCCAGTCGGCCCTGCTTGAAGTCATGGAGGAAAGGCAGATCACAGTGGATGGCGTAAGCTATGCCATGAAAGAGCCTTATCTGGTCATGGCCAGCCAGAATCCGCTGGAATCATATGGCACATTCCCCCTGCCTGAAGCACAGATGGACCGTTTTTTCATGCGGCTGAGGCTGGGATACATGACAAGGGAACAGGAGATCAGCGTGCTGCGCCGTCCGGATACACGCGTATTACTGGAGGAACTGCAGCCGGTCGTGGAGCCCGGCGAACTGGAGTCCCTTCAGGAAAGCTATTCTCAGGTTCGTGTCAATGATGATATCGCCGCTTATATGATGGATCTGGTAGAAGCCACCCGGCGCAGTGAGATGCTGATCAGCGGCATATCCACCCGCGGCAGTCTCGCCCTGTACCGTGCCTGCCAGATTCTCGCAGCGTTACGCGGACGGGATTATGTAATCCCTGAGGATGTGAAGCAGGAAGCCCCCTGCGTTCTTCCCCACAGGTTATCCCTGATCAACCAGGGCCATATTGATACTGTTCAGTTCCTTCAAAACTTGCTGGATGAGATTCCAGTCCCTCTGGAGAAAGTATGATTCCTGCCGTTCTGCTGCTTACGCTAATCTTCCTTGCACTGCTTGAGATCGCCAGTCGCCGTGCGGATCTTCGGAATCTTTATGCCTGTTTTTCCATCGATACAAAACTGTCTGAGCCTGGTGAAATCGTCACGCTGCGGTATACCGTGCGCAACAACAGTCTCCTCCCCATCATGTACGCCGGCCTTACCCTGCGTCTGGATACCGTCTTTTCCCCGGAAGAAGATGAGGACTTCATGCAGAAGCACGCCGTTTCCGATTTTGCCGGCACCTTGATCTCCCATAATTTCTATCTGGCTCCGAAACGGCAGTTCACAGGGAAACTGCGTTTCTCCATCCGTCAGCGGGGCGTATACGACCTTGGCCGGTATTATCTGGAATTCGGCGATTTTCTGGGGCTGAAGCCGCGCGTACTCTCAGATGACATAGGGATTCGCCTTATTTGTACAGCAGCGCCCTGCGACACCCCCTCCATAAAAGCCTTGGGCGGAGAACTGGGTGCCGTTTCAGTCAGGCGCTTTTTATATGATGATCCGATAATGGTTCTGGGCTACCGTGATTATTCCGGCCGCGAACCTCTGAAACAGATTTCCTGGAACCAGAGTGCCAAGACAGGCAGGATGATTGTGCGGCAGCATGATTTCACCACGGACCGTGCCGCCGTAGTTGTCGTCAACATTGATCCTACCTCCCGCAGGTTGATGGAACACTGTCTCTCCCTGACGAGCAGTGTATGCAAGCTTCTGGAAAAAGAACAGATCCCCTACGCTATGCTGAGCAACGGTGATCTTCAGTCCCTGACAGAAGGACTTGGCGCAAATCACCTGTTCTTCATTCAACGGCGGATCGGCCTGTCTCGCCATACGGGATATACAGGCTTTGCCTCTGTGATCGACGATTGCCTCCGCCGGAAAAAACACAGCTGTACCCACATTATCATAACCCCGTCCCTGGATGAAAGCACCCAGGCAGCCATCAACCGGCTTGCTCGCCATATTGACCAGGAGCCAATTGTTCTCTGTGCTGAGAAAGACATCGCATAAGAAGGAGGAGATCAATCCATGAAACAGACTTCCGTTCTCCGCGTAACGGCTGATATTTGTTTCTTTTACGCGATCCTGAGTGCGATCAGCGTTTTTCAGGCCTGGCGTCTTCCCATGGCCCTGTTCGCGGCAGCTTGTCTTCTGCTGGGCCTGGTCATTGTTCGCCTCAGCAGCCCCGTTCCGAGAATTCTCCTGGCGATTCTGCCGGGGCTCTGCTTTTTAATCGGCCCGTTCAGCCTCCTGATGATTGTTCCGCTGCTTGCATGGCTCTACTATTTCATCGTGATGGTCAGGGGGCATTTTGCCATGCCGCTGGATGAGTACCGCAGGAACTTTACCTTTATGCTGGTTGTCAGTCTGTTCTTTATAGCAGCCAACATTGCGAACGCGGCCATTTATACCCATCGTTTCATTTCAGTGGACGCGCTGATCTATATCGCGGTCTTCCTGTTCCTCGGTATTCTTGCCATGCGCCGTATGCAGATGGGGGCTGAAATGAACCTGAAATGGAGGCTGCGGAATTTCCTTTCCGTAGCCGGAATACCGATACTGGCTGTAGGCGCGGCCCTGCTTGTATTCCTGTTCCTGCGTTTCAGTCACCAGGCGCTGGCCGCGATCCTTGTTCCAGTCGGCCGGTTTTTCATCTGGCTGTTCAATAAACTGTTCCCTGTCGGGGACCAGCCGGTTGATGAAACAACGATCCTGGGAGAAATTACTTCACATAATGTCCAGCAGCAGGCAGTGGAAGCGGAACTCGGTTCCAATGGAAGAATGCAGGAAGAGCATTGGTCTGAACACGACTTTATGCTCTTTGAACAAGCTGCAGCGGTCGGCGGCTGGATCCTGCTCGGTCTCCTGCTGGTAGTGGTTCTGGTGTTGATCTGGCGTTATGCAAAGAGGAACCAGCTCAAAGAAGAAGATGAACTGCTGTATGACGAAACAGAGGACATCCCGGGAGAAAGCAGGCATCGCGGCGTCGGACGCCGCCGTATGCCCCTTCTAGCAGGGAACGCACGGCAGTTGCGGCGGGTTTATAAAACCTACCTGGAACACCGAAAAGGCAAAGGGATGAGCGTTCAACCCTCCGATACTTCCGCGGAAATCCTGAAGCATGACCCGGAAATGAGTGAAAGCGAAGACGCGATCAGGCTTCGCGAGCTTTATCTGGCCGCCCGTTACGGGAACCCCTCCGCAGTCACAAACGAACAGGTTCAGGAGGCTCAGGCCTGCCTGGAACGGATCACCGGATAATGACCCGATCCTGGATTTATACCCTTTTCCGGTTTGTTCTGAAACAACAAAAAAGCTGACCCTTTTCAGAATCAGCATGATCATTGTTTCCCGCCCTGATAGACTGTCCGGGCGGGATCTTTTTGCAGTATCCAGCGTCCGCTCATATGATCCGGCCAGCTCACGCTTTCCGGATCCTCCGTGCAATTCAGCAGCACCAGCTGCCAGGCCGTGCTTTCGGCCGTAATCCCGCTTCCCGCGATCACAGCGTCCTCAATCCGGTTCCGGAAATCCCCGGTCCGTGCGTCAAAAAACGCATGCCGTTTGAATCCGGCCATTTCATATGCGCCATAGCCTTCGCTTCCCGGCTGGGAAGCCGAAAAGCGTGCGGTAACTGCCGGACTGCTGACTGTCAGCGACGTTTCCGGCCGTTCATCCTCCTCAGGGAAAACCGTCAGGGTCCGTCCCGATCCGGACAGCAGGCTCAGCCCGCTCTTGCTGAAAAGCACGCCCTCCGTAAATCCGGCTGCCCGAAGATCCTCATCCACCAGGTCCATCAGTACCGCATCCCGCAGTACGCCGAGATCCAGCACCGGTGCGGTAATCTCCATCTCTTCAATCGCTTTTTTATACTCTGGGGACACCTGGAGGCAGATCTCTGCTTCCTCACCCTTTTCCGTGATCTCCAGCGAAAAAGTCCCGGGAGTATTGACCAGCTCGGTCAGCCTCGCGATCCGGTCCGCCTGGTCTTTGTTCACAGCGGGATCAAAATCCGTCGGATCGTCCAGATAGAGAAGCGTCTGCCATTCACCGTTCAGCGCGCCCGCAAAAACACTGTATCCGGCATTTTCTTCCGTTCTTGACAGGGCTTTCGCCAGCACCTGGCCCAGTCGCTTTGAAACAGTGACAACCTGGCCTTCACTTTCGTTCACGGAGGCCAGGTTGACGATGTCCTCATAGGTATTGCGTGCGTCCAGCAGTTCCACGTTCCGGTACAGGGATTCACTGTACGCCTTTTTTACGTTTACGGTTAAATCGCGGATAGCAGCTTCGCTGCCTTCCGCCCAGTACTGATAGGTCAATCCGCCGGCATAGGTCACAAGTCCTTTCATGGCATCAGCATCAATCGTCTGCCAGCCCGGTTCCTTGTGTCCCATCTGCTTTACACCATAGGTAAAGGAAAACACGGCCAGGGCAAAAGCCAAAAGGAAAAGAACCAGCCGGATCACATTTTTCGGTTTCCGCAGCATGGTTCTCTTCCTTTCTGGTCTATCACTTAACCAAAGCGTTTCTTCTTCGCTTCGTCAATTTCTTCCGGTGTTCCGTACAGCCAGTGTCCGTTGCCCAGGTCCACCAGTGCAGGATGTTCGTTCTCGCCGTATTCCTTCGGCTCGTACACAAAGAGCTTTTTCTTCTTCTCCAGGATCGGATCCGGGATCGGAATAGCGCTCATCAGGGAGCGGGTATACGGATGCAGCGGATACTCGAACAGTTCTTCTGTTTCCGCCACTTCCATAATCCGGCCCTTGTAGATAACCACAATACGGTCGGAAATAAACCGGACGATGGACAGGTC
Source organism: Clostridiales bacterium FE2011 (assembly GCA_017569305.1). Taxonomy (NCBI): domain Bacteria; kingdom Bacillati; phylum Bacillota; class Clostridia; order Eubacteriales; species Clostridiales bacterium FE2011. Next base: position 1,273,410 of record CP069418.1, read on the forward strand.
ATGCGCGATGAACAGGTAGGTCAGTCCCCGTTCCTTCTGGAACTTCTTCAGCAGGTTCAGTACCTGTGCGCGGATGGACACGTCCAGTGCGGAGATCGGTTCGTCAGCCACAATCAGTTCCGGCTCCATAACGATGGAGCGGGCCAGTCCGACACGCTGGCGCTGTCCGCCGGAAAACTCGTGGGGATACCGTGTCAGATGCTCCGGCAGCAGGCCGACGTCGTTGATGGCCTTTTCCACCTTCTCCATCCGGTCCCGGTCATTCTTGAAGAGATGGAAATTATAAAGGCCTTCGGAAATGATGTATTCAATGGTAGCGCGCTCGTTCAGGGAAGCCGCCGGATCCTGGAAAACCATCTGGATCTTGCGGATCACTTCCCGGTCGTCTTTCCGGCTCAGTTTGCCGGAAATCTTTTTGCCCTTGAAGTAAATCGCGCCGTTGCTGCAGGGATTGATGCGCACGATAGCCCGTCCGATCGTTGTTTTACCGGATCCGGACTCACCTACCAGGGAGAGCGTCTCGCCCTTATAGATGTCAAAGCTGACGTCGCTGACAGCCTTAAAGTTATTCTTTCCCTGATGAAATACCACGTCCAGGTTCTGGACAGAAAGCAGTACTTCACGGTTGTTCTGATTGTCCATGCTTACTCTCCTTCGCCTTCGGAATCACCGTAGATCTCAACCATCTTCTCGTGCAGGTTCTGGATGTTCTTCGGTGCTTCGGTCTTCGGTGCCCGGGGATCCAGCAGCCAGGTCTTGGCATAATGGGTATCGCTGACCTGGAACATGGGCGGTTCTTCCTTCAGGTCAATCGCCATCGCGTACTGGTTCCGCGGCGCAAACGCGTCGCCAACGATCTTGTTATACAGGGACGGCGGTGTGCCGGGAATGGAGAACAGGTCAGTTCCCCGTTCCGTCAGCTGCGGCAGGGAGGACAGCAGGGCCCATGTATAGGGGTGCTTCGGATCGTAGAAAATATCCTCCACTGTGCCCAGTTCCACAATCTGTCCGGCATACAGCACAGCCACGCGCTCCGCCACGTTGGCTACAACACCCAGGTCGTGGGTGATATAAACCGTCGTGAAGCCCAGGTCACGCTGCAGATCCTTGATCAGCCGCAGAATCTGGGCCTGGATGGTCACATCCAGTGCCGTGGTGGGTTCGTCACAAATCAGGATCTTCGGCTGGCAGCTCAGTGCGATAGCAATAACAATACGCTGCCGCATACCGCCGGAGTACATGAAGGGATAATCATCAAAGCGCTTTTCAGGCTCCGGAATACCAACCTTCTCCATGATGTCCAGCGTACGTTTCTTCGCTTCTTCCTGGGAGCACTTCTGGTGCTTCAGCACCACGGTCATGATCTGCTTGCCGATGGTGATAACCGGGTTCAGGCTTGTCATGGGATCCTGGAACACCGTGGCAATCTTGCAGCCGCGGATCTGCTGCCAGTCCTTGGTATATTTCACGTGGGCGCAGTCGATGATGGCGTAACCCACAACCTCATTCCTGGCTTCGTCCACAGACCTGTATTCCACATAGAACGCGCAGGTCTGGAAAATCCGGTTCAGGACCGCCTTATCGCGCAGGTCTTCACCGGCTTTCATCGCGTCCCGGAACGCCTTGTGCAGTTTGGGAATAAACTGGATCTGGGAGCGCATAGGATACCGGCCGATGGACAGCAGCGTCTCGTAGGCCAGGATCTTGTTGCGTTCGATCACTTCATCCTTCAGGCCGTATGGATTTGCCGGCTGCTCAGCCGTCTCGATCTTCTGTGTCCGGAGGGCCTTCAGGGCTTCCAGTGCCTTGGCGTCTTCTTCCGCTTCAGCGCTGCCTTCATAAGCAGCCGCCCGGGTATTCATAACCGCATCCCGGTCAGCTTCCAGCTTTTTGCGCTTGGCATCGATTTCTTCCAGCTTTTTCTCATTGGCGGCAATCTCCGCCTGGTCTGTCTTGGAATGCCGGTCCAGTGTCTGGAGATAATTCCGGATATCCACTGCGGCATCCTTCAGCGCCTTGCGTTCGGCTGTATACTTTTCTTCTTCTTCAGTGTTCAGGCCCTTTTTGTGCCTGATTTCCTGTTCTTTGGCAAGAATCTGCAGATATTCGGCAGCACCCCGTTCAAGGACGGAATCCTTGTTCAGCCGTTTGATGACCTGCTTCACCAGCCGTCTGTTCTTAGAGGTCAGCTTCACCCGGGTGTCGGACAGTTCATCATCCGCAAAGACAATGCTGCCTTCCGGAATAAATCCGTTGTTTTCCAGCATGCCGGCAAAAGTCTTTGTCAGCACGGATTTACCGGAACCGGATTCACCGACGATCGCGATAGATTCATTTTCAAAGATATCCAGGGACACATTGCGGATAGCGGTCAGGATTCGGCCGCGCACGTTAAATTTTACCGTGACGTTTTTCAGGGAAAGGAGGATCTTTCTGTTTTCGTTTGCCATTTCTGTTCCTCCCTCCTTACATATGCGTCCTGGGGTCGGTGGCGTCCGCCAGGTTCTGGCCCAGAACGTAAAGGATGATTGTAATCGCGGCAGAAATGACCACCGGCGGCCAGAAAGCCCAGGGGTAGGTCTTGAAAGCGCTCTGTGCTTCCTGAATCATCCGGCCCAGGGAAGGCACGTCAGCACTCAGGCCGATGCCGATATAGCTCAGGAACACTTCCATGCTGATATAGCTGGGCAGCTCTGTTGCCAGCAGCGTCACAATAACGCTGGTCAGGAACGGGAGCATATTCTTGCTGATCATCCGGTTGATCGGCGTACCCAGGCAGCGGGAAGCCAGGGAGTATTCCCGGTCGCGGATAATCATAACCTGTGTGCGGAAGAAATAGGCAATACCCAGCCAGCCGGTCACCGTCAGTGCGAACACAAAGCTCCAGAATCCGGAGCCGATGATGTACACCAGCACGGAAATCAGCAGGATATAAGGCACATTGGCAATAATGTTGTAGATAGCCAGCAGGATCTGGTCAGCCTTCTTGCTGTAGCCCCATACAGCGCCGACGATGATGCCGATTGACATATTGATCGCTGCGCAGATAACAGCCAGCAACAGGCTTGTCCGGGCGGAAGCCCAGATACCGGCAAAGATGCTGTTGCCTTGTCCGCCGGTGCCAAGCAGCCACTTGAAGCTGAATCCGCCGAAATAATTCATGGCTGCTTCCGGGCTCAGATAGTATGTTTTTGCGTTCGTCACATTTTCATACGGATCATAGGGAATGATTGCGGGAACAATAAAGCTCAGCGCGATCAGCAAAATAAACAGGATAATCAGGACGATATTAATCTTTTTGCGGAAAAACACGCGGAACACGCTCGCCCAGTAGGAATACCGGGGTGCGGTAATCTTTTCAGCCTGGATGGAGTTGATGTCGATAAACCCGAAATCGTTGTTCATCGTCTTTACGTTTTCAGACATTACCGGCCACCTCCTTTGCTGGTAGTAAGTGAAATCCGCGGGTCTTTCTTGGCCAGCAGCAGGTCGCCCAGAATCACGGCGACGAGAGAAAGCGCGGTATAGAACAGGGTACAGGCCACGATGATGCCGTTGTCATGGCCGGCCAGGGCAGTTGTCAGCAGGTTGCCGACGCCGGGAACTGCATATACACGTTCCGTAACGATAGCGCCTGTCAGACAGCCGAGAATGCTGGCCGGGATGCCGTGTACCAGGTAGATCATGGCGTTGGGAGAGATGTGCTTGCGGTATATCTCCTTTTCGCTCAGGCCCTCTGCCCGTGCGAACTTGACATAGTCGCTGTTCATCTGGTCGATCATGTAGCGCCGCATCCACTTCATCAGGCCGCCGATATCACGCAGTGCCAGCGAAACCGTCGGCAGCACATAGGCCAGGATCTTTACTTGCGCATTGGCAAACTTGTATGGCAGGTTGAACACGGTGGTACCAATGGTGGCAAACAGGAAAATATAGGCCAGGGACGGCACTGCCATGATAAAGATGATATAACCGTTGCCGATTTTATCGAGCAGCCCGTCCTTATGCCGCGCCATAGCAATGCCCAGCGGCAGGCCGATCAGGTAGGCAATCAATGTAGCGATCAGGCCGATCACGAAAGAGTTCTCAATCATGGACAGCCCGCTGTAATTGTAGGAATAAGTGGTGTATTGATCCGGGAACTGCTTCTGCTCTGCCGCGGTCCGCGGATTGTAGTTATAGGTCAGGCTGTGGAAGTCAATGGCGGTTTCCACATACTCATCCGTACCCACCATCGCCGGATACTGGGATTTCACTTTGACCTGTTCCCCTGCCGGACGGTGAATAACGTCTGTGATTTCCTGTCCGCGGTACCGGGTATAGGAAGTACCGAGGTTCAGATGAATAAAGTTCTGGTGAATGAACGGGAAACGTCCGTCCACATACAGCAGGTATTTATGAGTGGTACCCGAACCCACCAAAGCATAGAAACCGCTGTAGGGGTCCTTTTCCACCCGGATATAACGCTCCGTCAGCGCGGGATCGGTGACGTCGCCGGTTGTTTCCACAGTAATCAGCTGGGAAAAGTAGTTCCACAGGCGGGTAAACACACTTTTCTCATGAACGGCCAGCAGATAGGCGTTGCCGCCTGTCTTGACCTTGCCCGACTTGGCCCGGGCCGGAGCCACATAAGTCGCTTTGTATCCTTTCGCCTCGGTCTGGGCGATAAATTCCTGCACAGAAGCATTGTCCAGGTACGTATTTTCGTCCTGGATAGCATTCTTGTCGGCTTTATAGTCTTCGTTTTTGGTATAGTCGCTCCCGTACAGCGGCTCATACTTGTTTTTCAGGAAGTTCGAGTAATCCACGAACTCCAGGTAGCCATACTTCGAATACATAGTGTATTCGTAGTAAATACGGTCATTGTTGCTCTTTTTGTTCCATGTATCATCCATCTGGAAGATGACGTTACGGTTGATACAGGTGAACACCAGCAACATAACCGTCGCCACTACAATGATCAGGGAAAAGATGGAGAACAGGATCCGTTTTCCCAGGTATTTTTTCATGAATGCACCAACTTAATCATCATATTTGCCGTTTCAAAAAAAGGACAGGTGGGGAAGCGGCATATGCCGCTTCCCCATCCCTTCTGTCATAATGACATCCTTGGATCAGAAATCCGGTAATTAATACAGACCGATCACCTTGGTCATGTAGCCGGCGCCGCCGCCCAGGAAGGTGTTCAGGTAAGTATTGGGATCGCCGTAGTCAGGACCCCAGCCGGAGCCGTAGAACATATCGAAGTTACCGGCTTCGCCGTTGCTGGCACGATAGCCGCAGGCGTAGAAGTCTTCAGTGGTGGTTGCTTCGATCAGGTTCACGACGACGTTTTCAGCGCCCAGGGTCTCCTCGACCTTCTGCTTGTAAGCCTGGGACTGAGCGGTGTTGTTGGCGGAAGATCCGAGATAGACAACGTCGATCTGGATCGGCCAGGACACGGTGTCGCCCAGCTCTTCCTTAGCCGCAGCCAGGAACTCCTTGGCAGCGTCAGGATTGTACCAGCCGTCGCAGGCGTCAGCCACGGTGACCTTGCAGCCCATCTGATCAAGATAGAACTGCACGATTTCGCCGTACATGGTACCGGCCTTGAATTCGTTGCCGTCCGCATCCTGAGTATCCGCGCTCAGCTGCACGAACTCGGGGTGAGTATACATGTTGCGCAGGGAAGCGTACTTCAGGTCTTCGCCGCGCTGAACTGCATTGTAGGTGCCCTTGTCGAAGGCATGCTGCAGGGCCTTACGGAAGTTCTTGTTCAGCAGAGCGGTCTGGGTGTCGATCTTCTGCTGCTCGGTCTTCGGGGACTTGCAGGCGCCGCTGGCCAGTTCGAAGGTGCCGCGGTTCAGGTTCAGGCCGCCGAAGTAGGAGGTGGAGGTGGTGTCGGAAACATAGCCGTACTTATCGAAGTTACCATCTGCCTTGGCCAGGGCCAGGGTGCCGGAAGCTTCGGTCAGGGCTGTGCTGGCATAAATGCCGTCCACAGTGTCTTTGTAGGTCTGGGCGGGGTTGCCGCCGTCGTCATAAATCCAGGTGATGCTGTTCACGTTGATCTTCGCAGCATCGTAGTAGTTTTCGTTCTTCACAACCTTGATTTCGGAATCGCCGACCAGCTTCTGGAGCAGGAAGGGTCCGCAATAGACCTGGGAAGAAACGTCGGTGTTCTGGCCGTAGGTGTAGGTGCTGGTGTCAGCGGAAGCAGCGGTCAGTTCCTCGCCGCCGAACACGCCGCCGTGGCTCAGGTACCAGTCTTCGCAGATCGGCAGGAAGCAGCTGTAGGTCAGCATGGTCATGAAGTAGGAAGTGGGCTGTTCAAGCGTGACAACCAGGGTGTAGTCATCAGCAGCTTCGTAGCCGACATCTTCCCAGGCACCGCCCTCAGCATAGTAGGAGGTAGCACCCTTGATAACGCCGTCAACCAGCCACTCCAGACCGGCCTTGGCATCCAGCATGTGACGGAAGCCGGCAACGAAGTCCTTCGCGGTCACGGGAGCATACTCAGCGCCCTCGGAAGTGAACCACTTCGCGTCATCGCGGAGGTGGAAGGTGTAGGTCAGGCCGTCGTCGCTGATATCCCAGCTCTTGGCCAGCTTGGGCTCCATAACGCCCAGGTTGCTGTACTGCACCAGGCCGTCCACAGTCTGAACCGTGATTTCGGTGTCAGCCTGGGAAGAGGTGTTCAGCCAGTCCAGGGTAACAGGAGCGGTAGAGAAAGTGGTCTTGTAATCGGAAGCGAGCGTGTAGCCCATATCGGTCAGCATCTGGGCGGCGTTGTATTCGCCTTCACCGGCAACAGCCTTGGCCCAGGCTTCCTTCATGGTCTCACGGTCTTCCTTCTTGATGAACTCGTTGGCGATCACCATGGTGCCCCAGCGGTCATCATCGTTTCCCCAGTTGGCGTAGGGGATCGTACGGTAGGCGATCCGGGTGATGGCGTAAGCACCGCCCTGGGTCGTGGTGGGGATCATCACGGCGCTGTCCAGCAGATAAGCTTCAGCTTTGGCTTCCAGGATGAAGCGCTCATCGATGCTTTTAGCAGCTTCAGCAGCGTCCATCAGGGCGGTGAAATCGCCCAGCACTGCATCGTAGATCTCGTCATCGTCGCCGCGCACGTAGGCAGCTTCTTCTGCGAACGCAACGCTGCACAGCATGGCCAATGCGAGAACCAGAGAAAGAACCTTGGTCAGTTTGATCATTGAGAATCTATCCTTTCTTTTTGAAATATATTATCAATCGGGGTTCGCTCCCGACGAATAACCTTACGCACAACAAAAAATAGTATAAACGTATAAATATTCTGTTTTTACGGGGCGTTCCCCGGACAGTCCCTGGTAAAAGGTGCCACTCAGGCAAGACTCCCCTTCTAGATCAAAAATCGTGGAATAATTCTATCACAGCCTTATATAAATTGCAATCCGCACGTCTTGTATGTTCTTTGTCATACAACCCCCATAAATTGTATATTGGTATTTCGCCCCCGAAACAAATAAATTCAAGGGTTCCACCATTCTGAAACCAGTCAGAACCGCAATAATCGCGTAATCAGCCGATCTGTGCTTTCTCTGTCCTCTGGATACCGTCTATTGTATACAGTCTACAGGATGCAGGGCTTTCATCAGATTTTAATTTGACTTCCCCAAGGCCCCTTTGTACAATGCTTCTGTCGCAATATATGAGAAAAGGAGAACCTTCATGAAAGCACCTTTTTCATCTTATCTGAATGGAATTGCTCCTGGGCTGAAGGAGCTGATCACCCTGCTCCGCGGGCGGTATGACTACGTATCCGTACTGTCCACAGACTCCGACGGCTTTTCTGTCACCATTTCCCAGCGTTCCAGGAACGTATCCCATGAAACGATTGCCACGGAACGCGGCACAGTGGTTCGTGTGTACAAAAACGGACTCTATGCTGAATCAGCCTTTACCGGTTTTGATCCGGCCAAAGCAAAGGAAACCTTCGAAAGCATTACCCGGGAGCTGGACGCCCAGCTGCGCCTGCTGAACGCAAACGGTGTCAAGGCTTATGAAACCGGTATCCTTCCGGACGAAGCCCGTACTGTATTTGCGGAAAAGGAAACCGGCCGCCTGCCGAAAGAAGAAAACATTTCTGCCCTGGTGGACAAGCTGTCTGCCGTTTCCGATCAGGGGATGAAAGACGGAGCGGACAAAGGCCTGAATGTGATCGATTTCCATGTCCGCGCCTCCTCCACCCATGTCTGCAAGATGTTCCTGACCGAGCATCAGGATCTCCGCCAGTCCTACGTCTTCAGCGAGGGAATGGCCGCCGCACTGGTTGCCGGTGAAGACCGTACGGAGATGGCTTACACCTCCCTGTCCGGTCTGGGCGGTCCGGAACTGTTCGATCACATGGAAGATAAAATCCCCGAAGTCCTGCGCATCGCGAAAGACCTGATTTCCGCGGAGCGGGTTGTGCCCGGGGAATATGACGTCATCACCGCGCCGGAAGTTACCGGCCTGATCGCTCATGAAGCCTTCGGACACGGTGTGGAGATGGATATGTTTGTCAAGGGGCGTGCTCTGGGTGCCGACTACATCGGCAAACGGGTCGGTTCCGATCTGGTCACCATGCATGAAGGCGCCCTGTGCGCAGAAGATGTTACCTCTTATGCCTTTGACGATGAGGGAACTCCCGCCGGTGACGTCACGGAAATTGACCGCGGCATCCTGCGCGGAGGAATCTGCGATGCCCTCAGCGCCCTGCGGCTGGGCGTCAAGCCCACCGGCAACGGCAAACGGGAGAATTTCTCCCACAAGGTCTACACCCGCATGACCAATACCATGTTCGATTCCGGTACCAGCACCCTTGAGGAAATGATTGCTTCCATTGAAAACGGTTATCTGCTTGAAGGCATGCAGTCCGGTATGGAAGATCCCAAGCACTGGGGTATCCAGTGCATCCTCGACCGCGGCTATGAAATCAAAAACGGCAAGCTGACCGGCAAAGTGGTTTCTCCGCTGGTCATGACCGGTTATGTGCCGGACCTGCTGGGTTCCGTCTCCATGGTATCCACTGACCGGGAGAGCTTTGGTGCCGGCGCCTGCGGCAAAGGACACAAGGAATGGGTCAAGGTGGCCGACGGCGGTCCCTATCTGAAAGCGAAAGTGAGGCTGGGATAATGGCTGATATGAATAACGCAGCGCTGGACACGCTGCTGAATGTACTGAAAACCTCAGGGGCAGATGCCTGGGAAGTAACCGATGAGGAAGAAAAAGGCTGGGAATTCTACTTTATCCGTCACAGCCTGGACCAGCACAGGGTCAAGGATGTCCGTTCCTTCTCTGTCAGCGTCTACAAAAAGTTTGACGACTGCCTTGGCCGTGCGGAAGCGTCCATTCCTTCCGACGCTTCGGAAGAAGAGATGCGCCGCATCGTAAACGGGCTGTGCAGTGATGCTTCCTATGTTCGCAATCCCTTCTATACGCTGAATACTCCCAGCGCGGCTGAAGCGGAAACAAAAGCGGAAAAGATTGATCTGGAAGCCATCAGCGGTGATTTTATCAAAGCACTGGCTTCGGTTCCGGAAACAGAAACAGAAGACCTGAACAGCTATGAAATCTTTGTCAGTGAGATCCGCCGCCGTTTCCTGAACAGCAACGGCATCGATGTGACCTCCGTCTATCCCTCCTCCATGGTGGAAGCAGTGGTCAACGCCCGGAAAGACGGACATGAAATCGAACTGTACCGGATGCTCAAATCCGGCACCTGCGACCGGGAACAGCTGACCGCAGATCTGACTGAGGCCCTTACCTATGGCCGTGACAGGCTGGTTACTGTTCCTACTCCCGCATTGGAGAAGATGGATGTGGTCTTTGCCACCGATCCGTCCGTGGAACTCTATCGATTCTTTGCCTCCAAGCTGTTTACATCCGTGGTGTACCGTGGCATGTCCGACTGGAAAATCGGGGATATGGTTGCACCGGAAAACCTGACCATGCGTGCGGTACGTTCCCTGTCCAACTCTTCCCGCAACTTTGCGTATGATGAGGAGGGTGCTCCGATCCGTGACCTGACCCTGATCGATCACGGCAAGGCTGTCAGCTACATGGGCAGCCGCCAGTTTGCCCAATACTTGGGGATGGATTCGTCCTTCATCGCTTCCAATATTGTGGTGGACGGCGGAACCGAATCCGCAGCTGATCTGCGCACCGGTGATTTCCTGGAGGTTGTGGAGTTTTCCGATTTCCAGGTGGACCTGATTACCGGCGACATCGCCGGTGAGATCCGTCTGGCCTACCTGCACCAGGGCGGTAAGGTTACTCCCGTCTGCGGCGGCTCGGTTTCCGGCAGTTTCCCGGAACTGTCAAAGACCATGCGTTTCTCGAAGGAATCCCGGCAGTATAACACCGTCCTGATTCCTTCCGTAACCCGCCTGCAGGGTGTTACCATTACCGGCGTGGAAAACGCCTGATTACCCAGGCTTAAACAAAGGGCGGCCTCACATGTGAGACCGCCCTTTATCCATTAATTGTCAATTGGTTTTTGTTATATCAACATTAACAAAATCTTCCGGAAGATCGTCGTGCGAGATGATAATCGTAATCCGTCGTTCCTTCTCTGACTTAAGCATATCATAGATCTCGTCTGAAGTCTGACGGTCTATGTTGCTGCACACCTCATCCAGAATCAAAATCTCCGGGTCGGACAAAAGTGCCCGAACAATCGCGATCTTTTGCTTTTCACCGCCCGAAAGATTGGCTCCGCCCTCCAGAATTTCATCATCCAGCGTTTTGTTGCTTAACACAGAAGACAGCAGTGATATCTTCTGCAGCTGCGCGTCTTCAATGCCCAGATACTCTTTTCCAAACAACAGGTTATCTCTGACAGAACCCTTGATGATCGGAATGTTTTGTGAAACATATTCAACGTTTTTCCTCAATTCCTTATTATCAATATCCGACAGGCTGATCCCGTTAATCTTCACCCCGTCAATCTGGCGGAATTTCAGCAAGGCTTTCGCAAAGGTACTTTTCCCGCAACCGGACTTTCCGTAAATCCGTCCGATATCACCCTTGTGCAGTTCAGCATGCGCTTCAAAATCAAGAATTTTATCCGTCAGATCGATCTTGTTGACATCAATCGTCAGGGTCGATACTGCATCCATCCCGGTTCCGCCTGTTTCTTCCCCGTTTTCCTTCAGCATTTTTTCCAGATTCAGCGCCGCGACATAGTCCTTCTTGTTAATATTGGCCCGCGTGATCGATTGTACCGCTTCAAAATAGAGCGGGACAATGATGGTTGCGATCATCAGAAGATAAGGTGATGTTTTAGCCTCCAGGAAAGAATATACAATAAGCAGCATAATCACATTCTGCAGAATGGTTCCCAGGCTGGACAGCGCAATCGATGATGTTTGCGCGAACTTGTTGATCCTTGCCATCGCGTCATAGATTTTATCCAAAGCCGGATTCATCTTTTTGATCACAGGCTCCGTACTCGGCAGCTGCTTGAAGTAATCCGGTTCCTGAATATAACTCATGATTTCCTGAAAGCCGAGGCCTGTTTGTTTCTGCAGCTCAATGGACCGCTTGGTAAGCTCCTTATTAATCAGTTTGAAACCGAAATAGATGAATGGAATGAACAAAAGCATTGCTGCTGCAATAATCAGACTGACCTGACTTAAGAGTGCAATCGCCGCTGCCGCAATGATTACCGACGACCAGATCTGTATATACCCGCCTGTCATATATGCATATATGCCGGTAACCGCCGTAATAATCCGTTCGAGAAGGTTGGAAGGTCCTTCCTGGATGATCCTGTCGTATTTCATGTTCATGAAATTCCGCAGATAGGATCTGGCATTTTCTTTGTTGAACTTATTCGCGTAGTTTTCCCGATAGAGTACCAGAATCGTGTTTACGACATTCGTGATCAGTAAAATAGCAATAATCCAGATAATCCGCTTAACATCCAGTGAATCTCCGGATGACCCCCAGATCTGCAGGCAGATCGGCGGCATCAGGCTCAGGAGACTTGATACCACCACAATGCTCAGCATAAACACAAAGAACTTCTTATACTCTTTCATTTCTGTTCCTCCCTGTGATCCAACCTGTAACAAAGGTCTAAGATCTCTTCAGCATTATATTCACAAATATTATCAACCAGATAATCAGGTTCGATCTCTTTTACACTTCTATTTCCGATATAAAACTTTGTTTCCGGAACATGAAGGATAAAGCTTCCGAATTGTTTTCTTTTGCAAATCATATCTTTTCCATACATCTTCGTTCCAACAAGAATCGCATCTACATATTCTTGCGCTATGCCTGCGAATATTTCTGCACTGCTGCAGGTAATTCTGTCCACGATCAAATATACCGTTTTGAAAGGTTCTGATCTATCTGCACGGAAATTCAAGGAATTGTCCTTTTTATTTTGAAACATCCTCATCTTCGAGCCAAAGATCATCTCATATGCTGTCATCATTTCAGCGATTCTACCACCTCGATTCAACCGCAGGTCCAGAATGAGCGTTTGATTGATTTTTGTTTTCGATTCATCAATCGAGGTGAAATCCGCTACTTTAAGATATTGCATGCCTTTTTTACATATGTCGTTTCGTTCCTCCGCCAGAAGATTCACCTCGACTTTCTTTTCAAATAACTTAACATCACTGCTGCTTATTCTCAAGACCCAAAGCTTAACCTGTGCAGGGATATCCTTTATGTCCAGGCGTTTCTGGATTTTTTGCGGAGCGATCAAAAGATCCCCGGGTACTATTTCTTCCATTCCAGGATCAAATACTTTCTCTACTCTGTAGATATCATCTGCAAGCTTTCTGGTTTCGAAGCCCAGAATATCAGCAATGATCCGTTCATCACTTTCCATACGAAAATATGGAATTGACATGGTATTTACAATGCTCTCTGCCAGTCGTTTTTCAACATCCGGGTTATTGCTCTCCATGTCTGCAAGAAGGTTTATCACCTGTTCCAGATTACTGATATCCATACAGCTTTATATATAAACTCCTTCTATTCTGATAAAAGTAATTATTTTCAACATTCCATTTTACTTCAAATAAATCCGCCGAATGGAAAAGAAGATTAATAGCTGCATCGCGAACATTCTTTTTAAAAACTCCCCCAATATATCCCCCGAACGAATCAACATCTTGCGACAAAACTTTTTTATCCAGGATTAATTTCTCCATCATCATCAAGCATAGATATACTGGATCGCGTTTGCAGAGTTTAATATGATTGATCATAAAGTGGTAGGATTCTTCAATTTCTCCTTTTCTAAGATACATCAAGTTCAAGAATTCAAACATTTTGAATTTTGGAAGCTGTCTGCCATTTAACTTGACCGAAATAACCGGATAATGCAACCCGAGTTCCTTGTTTAATCCATTACTCTTTTCAAGGCTGGCTGCTAAAGCGTTCAGCTCTTTGACAGAAACAGATTTTGATTCAAACAAGGATTTGATATGCTTGTTTACATCAAACATCCCCCGTGCCTTGGGAATATCCTCCGGTGATGCAATCTCGCTCATTCCCGGAATGATGATCCGGAAGGCCTGAAAGGCTTCTGAAGAATTATCTTGATAATAAATCGTATAATTCAATGCTTCGATCAGGTTCTTTAATTGCTGAAAATACCCTTTATTATCAGATGCATCTGTTGATTTCAGCGTACTCTTACCATGATTCTTCAGCAACTCAATTGGAAATGAAGTGTTTCCATCCGTAAAATATCGCAGTAGCTGATCGTGCTCACTCGTAAAAACGTCTTCTATGTGAACCATATGGCTCATCTGTTGATTTGACCTTCCCTGTGCAAATTCCGTGAAACACCGTTCCAATGCGATATTAAGATTCGGATGCGCACCCATCTTCATAAAATATGTCTGGTTGTTTTGATTGATAAATATAACGCCAAGTACCGGGATTTCTTTACCCAAAGAAAAATCCTTAACGCAGACAGATATGCCCATATTTTCAAGTTTATTGATCAGCATATCAAAGTATTCGGCTTTTGCCAGTTCTTTATAATTATAATCTGGCGTTAATACTTTTCCGCTAAAGAGCTTCCTTGCAACATATCTCTCCAATATCTCGGAAAGGCCTTGTGTAAATGCTTCTTCATAGGAATTGCCGGCACACATTCCGTTTGTCCCATATAAGAAATCAGAAACCTTAGTCGGAACTATTATCTGATCTCCACTAAAGGAAATAAACACATCATCCTTCAGTGCTCTGGTCTTTCCAAGGCTCTTGGTGATTTGTTTTGTAAGATTTTCAATCTTTGATTCGGATACTCCGATTTTTTTAAGCAACAGCTCAACATGAATCTCCGATTTTTCGCATGAGTTTGACATCCAATACAATGTATCATTATTAATGCGGAAAAAAGCCTTGTTCAATAAACGTTCCTGCATTTCCCCGTGTGCACTTGCCAGTGCTAATTCCCGGTTAATCCCTTTTCCATTTACCGAGAACCCGGTTCCTGGAATTTTAACTGATACAGAATACAATCCACTGTTGTTTTCATGCCACTCTTCAATAAAGAAGATTTTTTTGCTTTGCAGATATTCAGTGCTGATCCGTATCGTGTCGATCGGTTCCCGATCCTTCGCTCCCTGATACATCACAATTCTCCTTCTGAAAAAGGTTTTTTATGTCGGCAATCGCTTTTTGTTTATAAAACTCACAGAAGAAATCGTTGCATCGTTCCAACTGTTGATATAGGTTAAAAGTAATAGCTTTGCAGCCATTTCCGCAAAAATACTTGTATACGCAATCCCTGCATTTTTCAATGCTGTTAATATCCCTTTGCGGTATGACTGTTTCTGCCTTTTCCCTCATCTGCCTCCACCAGTTTTCATTTTTGATATTTCCAAGAATGAAACCCGGCTTTATTAAGCTTTGACAGGGATAAATATCTCCGTTGGAATCAATCGCAATCTCTGATTTTCCAGCTCCGCATTCGACTATTTTTTGTTTGGATGATCCGTTCGAAAACTCATTCTGAGGCGGAATAAACTCATCCCATTCCTTAGAAGAATTCGGAAGATATCCACTCGTAACATATCGTACCCCCATCTCCCGCATCCGTTCTCTCAGAGATTCGATATCATTTACATTATATTTTGTTATTACCGTACGAACGGTCAGCTTTCTTTTTTGTTCTTTATCCAAACCATCGATATTTGAAAACACATTGTAATGAGCCGAATTCTCTCGATTTCGATCATTGTTTTCAGCAATGGCGGAATCCAGGCTGACTATTATTTCGTTCGCATATCGAAATATGCGTTTAACTTCATTTTTCAACAATGTTCCGTTTGTTAAAACATTAACCTTGCAATCTGCAGGAACAGACATCAGTATTTCTTCCAGGTCTGTTCTCAATGTGGGTTCTCCTCCGGTGAAAACAAATGTTCTCACGCCTTTTCCGTACAGTTTATCGATAGCACTCTTCCATTCTTCCGTGCTAAGCTCTTCACGTCTTGAATTTATATTTTTTTTGTTATAACAATAATAACAATTCAAATTGCATCTTTGCGTCACATGAAGATATGCAACTCTTAATTCCTGATCGCAGCTGAGCTTATTATACCGATGGCAAAAATCTTCTTTCTGGAAATCCTCTTTCCTGATAAAGAAGATTTTTTTCTGGACCATCTGTTCCGTAAAGTCTTCATAATCTTTTGGATCTATCTGATAACATTCGAACATTGTGTCCAATGACATTTTGTTCTGGTTCTCAACAATCGTTTTATATAAATACATTTTGGAATATGAAAGCCGTATTGCTTTCCGCAAGTTTCCACAATAAAGGATATATTTACCTTTATCTGGGATAATTGTATATAGTGGATCACTGTAATAAATCATCTTACTTGCCTCATTGTTTTGAATTCATGCAAGGGACATTGCCCAACTCACACAACGGGCAATGTCCCTTTGCAAATGATTAAGATCCTGATCCGGAGGAAAGTCCGCACAGGCAATGCAGTTCGAAGCTGGCTTCGGTCTCGAGTTCGTCATATTCGATGACTTCAACTTCTTCCTGCTTGTTCATGTTTTCCAACATATTTACGTCCTCCTTTCTAAGATGGCACTTGAATATCAGTGCATTCTTGTATTAATTTCAGCAAATCATCTTGAATATCTATTTCACGTGACTGCCGAAACTATAATTAAATCATAACGAAATAACGTTGCTGAACAATCAACTATCATGAAACACTTTGAGAGTAATAGACATCTATTTTGTTTCTTAAAGTATTATTCTCATCGAAAAACAAAAAAAATAGAATACTACCCATAAACTATATTGTTTTTAAGGAGATGCTGGTTATGAAAAAGATTATTGCTATGATAGTTGTTTTAGGTCTGGTTCTTTCTGCTTATGTATGCAGTTTGTCAAACTCTTCTCCTTTAGACAACTCAATACTGGTTGCAGAAGGTGAAACTGATTACACTCAAGGTAAAGAATTGAGAGGCGACGCTGGCTTTTATTACATGAAATCAATCTGATATTCTGCTAAAAGACTCGTCAATTCTTCCGCTAAATCATTTTCCTCAATAAGGAGAAGATTCTGACGCACAAAGTCAATTTCATCCTTCAGGTTATGCAGCATCCAACCGCGTTTTATGATTGATCTGATGTGTGTAAACATATACAGCACTTTGTAATCACTATAATACCTCATTAGCGGGGTTTCATATTGCTCTTTCATTTTATCCAGTTCCGAAAAAGTGTTGTTTGTATAATAGTAGTACGATAAATTGTTCATCAGTACCGGAATATAAAAGCGGCACTGTTCTTCCGGAAAGTTGTAATTTGTCAGCATTGAAAGAAGTTCTCTTGTCTCTGCGATTCCCTTGTTCGGATTGTTTCTGTAATGGCAATGACAAATATGCTGCACGATGTTAATTTCTGTCCACGACATTCTCTTGGTCAACCGGTTCTGCGCATAATTCTTTTGCGTGAGCTGGATGGCCTTTTTTAGTTCTTTTTCCATTTCACATTCTGGCAGCAGAGCAGCAGCTTTCCATAACATCACATACTGCTGCACCAAAGGATCTTTTGCCATATGCAGTGATTCGATATTGTTTAGGGTATCAGCAACATCCTTTTTCCGCTTTGTAGTCAGAAAAAGAAGATTCCTCTTATAGGAGTAGTATTCTTTTTCTTCAGATGAACCGTAAAAATCAAATATGCGTGTCACGATTCCAAGTCTTTGAATGATCGCCTCCGCCAATGTCAATCGCGGCACAACATCGCCTTTTTCGATTTTATAAAGGACGGAACGGTTGCATAAGCCATCACATGTTTCATCAAGAGACAGGCCCTGTTTTTCACGCAAATGCTTGATCACATTTCCCAGACCAAAGCCAAATCCATCCTCGAAAGAATAAACACCTTTAGACATGGAAGAGGGATCATGTCTTTGGGGAAACATATAATTCTTCTTTGTTTTTCTTCTAATGAACAGCTTTTTAAAGCCATCAGGGATACCGTCACATTTGTCCAGAAATTGGCAGCAGGTATTGATATAAGCCGGTCCGGAAAGACTGGATCCTGCATTCAGCTGCCGAACTTTTCCCTCAGCTTTTTCATAATGGCCATTGATATATAATGCTGCTGCATAAGCAAAACAAGCACGTAATGTCGGTACGCTAATAAAGCTGTTGACCGCGTTATGATAATCTTCATACGCTCCTTCCACAGATGCTTTTTGTGGATCAAAATTCAAGAGATAATGCTGACGCAAAAGCTCCACAGCGCCATGCGGGAAACGTCCCCCCGTATTTCTTTCTGAAACGGGAAACTGTTTCTCCACAATGGCTAGAATCCGAGAACTGTTCGTCTGATCATTCTGCAAAATGCATACTTCGCCAAGCATTATCAGAAGGCGTGTTTCCACTGAAAGAAGCATCCGCTTTGGAGAAATCTTGTTTATATCATCGCAGCCAGTAATGCTGAGCGCATGAAGGAGCAACTCCTTTCTGGCTGCATAATCTTCATGGCCGGACAATTCCAAAATATAGGCATGATACATCAACCATTGTTGATAATACAGCTTATTTTCAGCAAAATAACTTTCTTCAATTTTTCTTAATTCGTCCAGCGCAATAGAAAACTGCCAGGAATCAATGTAAAAATCCACATTGCTCACAGCCATATAACACTGAAAATCATCAAGGCTGACAAATTGAGGATAAGGATTAATCATTTCCCCGCATTTTTCTGTCAGGCTTTGAAAAACAATCGGAGAAATAGCTTGTTTGCCATTTTCAATATTGGAAAGAGTCTGAACGGAACATATGCCATCGCAGAAATCCCACTGAGACATACCAGTAGCTAGCCTGAGTTCTCGAATAATAGATCCGGCGTCTCTAACTGCCATAACAGATTCCTTTCACATTCAAGCGTATTTGGATTATTGGAATCAGTGGTATAGTGTCATTTCTTTGGTCTTATATATTTTCGGTTTTCTATGATCAATATGAGACATTTTCATTATATAGAATTGCTCCCGCATGTTCAAAGCCAAAACACTAAAAATGCAAAAACGAACGTCGCGTTTGCATGGTTTGCACGCATGAGGGAATAGCCTGCGCTTCCTGCACCTTTCGCAAAGCGTCCGCCGGGTCTTCTGTGTACTCGGTGCTGTAATCCTTGCTGCTTACAACGAAAAGAAAGTCATGGATACGATTCAGTCCCGGAAGGAATAACCGTGTTTCCGGATCAGTGATACAGAATCATAAGGGGATGCCACACGAAGAAGTGAGGCATCCCCTTTGTTTGTTCGGTTGTCCAGCCGCATTAATTGTCCGCCATCTTATAGCCGTTCTTCATTTTCTCACTGGCCGTCAGCAGGATCTTGTTCAGCGTGGCTGTGGTTTCCTCCTTCGCCATGGCGCAGATCTTCCCGTTGGCTTCCTCCGTCAGGGAGAAGTTGCCGGATTCGATCATCTTCCTGTCATATTCCCGGATCAGCGTCCGACCCTTTGTCATCACTGTCAGCTCATACCGTTCAATGTTCTGGACCGTGGAAGCGTACCACGGATCCGCCAGGGCGCCGATCAGCCGGCTGCTCCAGTAATAGTTTTCCGTGGAGGTGTCCAGTGTTACCTTGCTCAGGTAGTCCGGGATCCGGCTCACATTTGTGTACAGCGGCAGGGCGGCGCCGAAGGTGGTGGACCCGAAGATGATCCATTCAATGCCTTTGATGGCGTCCGGCACATCCGGCCGGATCTGGCAGATGCTGGTTACGCCGGTGCGGTTGATGCCGATGGACCGATACATGCCCCGCATTCCCGTATCCCGGTTGATATAGGGATCATACGGCGTTCCCTGGTAATGTCCGGACAGCATATATTTCACGTCCTCCGCCGCCACCTTCCGGTCCGGCTTCAGGCACCAGGGGATATTGTCGCTCTCCGGCGTGAATTCAGCGTCCGGTCCGTCCCACCGATGGCTTTCCGGGGTCAGGTACCGGCCCATGAACCAGGCCCGGGGCGTGTTGTAGATATGGTCCATATCCCGGCGGCTGCCGAAGATGTCCCGGGGGTTGAACTTCCCATCCTGGTTCAGGTCCAGGTGATTGTCCCGGATAAACTCCTTCAGGTCCGCGGAGCACAGGTTCGCCTCCTGCTTTCCGAAGGCGTCCTTCAGGTCAAACCCGTCCATGCCGAACTGGTTCGGCATGATCACCACGCTGTCCTCCGGAATCCGCCGCGCCATCCAGTGATGACCGCCGATGGTTTCCATCCACCAGACCTCATGCTCGTCGTTGAAGGCGATGCCGTTGGACTCATAGGTGCCGTACTGCTCCAACAGCTTTCCCAGCCGTTCCACGCCCTCCCGGGCGCTGCGGATATAGGGCAGCACCAGCACCACAATATCCTCTTCCCCGATGCCGCCGGGCACGTCCTTTTCCTTCCGGGTCTTCGCCTTTTTGTATTCCACCGGCGGGTCCGCCGCCAGCACCCGGGGATTGGAGGTGATGGTCTCCGTGGCTGTTATACCCACGTTGGCTTCGTTGATGCCCGTGGCGGCCCAGACGCCGTCCTTCGGGTCCACGCTGGGGCAGGAAGTGTATCCCAGCGGGTTTTCCGGAAGCTCAATCTCCACATGGGATATTTTGCTGATATACTTCTTCGGCTGATCCTTGGGGTTCACCTTGATCAGCTTCTTTACGTCAAAGTGTCCGTCGTCCGTCCGGGCGATCATCGTGGAACCGTCATTGCTGGCTTTCCGTCCCACCAGCACAGTCGTACAGGGCATGAAAATATCCTCCTTACACAGAACCTGCGGAATATGAACCGCAGGTTCTGAAAATTCATAATTCACAATTCATAATTCATAATGATTATTTTGTTATCCTTACCGAAGCAGAGGCTCCTCTGGAGGGATAAACTATCATTTATACGGAACATCTTCCGTCTGATAATCCGTTAATTCTGAATTCTGAATTCTTAATTCTGAATTACTTCAGTATCGCGCTCGTCTGTCCGCCCAGCGTCAGTACCGTTCCGTCCAGCTCCGCGAAGCCCTCAAAGGGATCCACGGACAGCGACGCCGCAATCTCCGCAAACGTCTGGTCCGTCGCCTCCGCCAGATCTACCTTCAGCGTTTTCTCCGTTGTGTTGTGGAATACGCCCACCGTGCTGCCGTCCAGGGTGCACAGCCAGCCGCCCAGCTTCGTGTTTTTGAACTTCAGGGCAGTAAATTCTCCCCGGGCAATCTCCGGATAAGCCTTCCGGAGCGCGATCAGCCTGCGGTAATGCCACAGGATGGACGCGCTGTTCTTTTCCCGGTCCGCCACCGAGGAGAACTTGGACTTGTCGTAATTGCTGCCGATCGGATCCTCCACCGTATCCCCGTCTCCCCAGCACATGGCCAGGCGCCGGTTGGCGTCTGTATTGGCTCCGCCCCGGGAACCGCGCAGGCCGATCTCTTCGCCGTAATACAGGAAGGGCGAACCGGGCATCAGGATATACAGGTTGGCAGCCATATGCATGCTGCCGCTGGCAACGGTCAGGAAGCCTGCCGCCCGGTCGGTATCGTGGTTGGCTATGAAGGGAATGTTCATCGCTTCCGGATTGATGTCATGGATCTCCTTCAGGTACGACTGGGTCGCCTGAGCAAACCGGTTCACGTCCCCTCCCAATGCAGTTTCCGCGATCAGTCCCTCCACCAGGGCGGTGGAAAAGTGGAAACAGTTGAAGGCTTTCAGGTACCGGTCAATGATGGCGTCCCCGTCCCAGACCTCCGCCACGGTATAAATGTCCGGGTTGATCTTCTTCAGCTCGGCCATGTACCACTCCCAGAATTCCGCGTTCCTGTCATGCTCGCCGTAATAGGGATATTTCGCGGCGTCAAACCGGAAGCCGTCCACCCCCAGATTCAGCCAGTAGACCGCCACGTCCAGCACAGCCTGCCGTACCTGCTCGTTGTCAAAATTGAGTTCCGGCATCTGGTCGGAGAAATTGGCCTCCACCTTCAGGGAAAGGCTGCCGAAATTCCTGAAGCGCCTGCCGGCAGGCGCGGGTGCCTCTGAAGGCATCCAGGTATAGAAGTTATAGAAGGGATCGTCCGGATCTCCGTTCTGGTGCGCGTTCCGG
Source organism: Clostridiales bacterium FE2011 (assembly GCA_017569305.1). Taxonomy (NCBI): domain Bacteria; kingdom Bacillati; phylum Bacillota; class Clostridia; order Eubacteriales; species Clostridiales bacterium FE2011. The sequence goes on from CP069418.1 coordinate 1,295,013, forward strand.
AAATTGATGAACCACTCGTTGTTTTCGCCCGTATGGTTCAGCGGCAGATCCAGGATCAGCTTCACGTCCCGCTCGTGGCACAGGGCGATCAGTTCCTTCAGGTCCTCTTCCGTACCGAAGGCGGGATCAATCTGATAATAATTGGTCACGTCGTATTTATGATAGGAAGGAGAGCAGAAGACCGGCGTCAGCCAGATTCCCTCTATCCCCAGGCTCTTGCCTGAAGCCGGATCCCCGTCGTTCAGGTAATCCATCCGGTTGATAATGCCCTGCAGGTCACCGGTTCCGTCTCCGTTTGAATCGGAGAAGGAACCCACAAAAATCTCATAAAACACCCGGTGATTGTTTTCCATATTCAGGCCCTTTTCTTCGGCGGCGGAAACACCGCTCAACAGTACCAGCGCCAGTAACAGGACGACAAATCGTTTCACAGTTATTCC